>CAMLGR010000030.1 GCA_946479615.1 uncultured Bacteroidota bacterium
GGAGGACAGGATTCGAACCTGCGACCCCCTGGTCCCAAACCAGGTATTCTACCGGCCTGAACTACCTCCCGATCCGTATAAAAACGGGCTGCGAAAATAGGGAAATAATTGCTAGAAACCAGACCTTTTCAACAGATGTTCCGGAAAAAATATAGCCTCCGGCCCCAGTTTTTTTTGGGTAACTATCCAATAGCATCGAAATTCAATCCTATGAAACGCACACTACTACTAACGATCTTTTTTCTTGCCGCCATTATCGCTTTCGGACAGAACCGTATAGCGCCGGCTTATCCACTGATTACACATGATCCTTATTTCAGTATCTGGTCCACTACAGACGAGCTGACTGCCTCCCCTACCAAACACTGGACAGGCACCGATCATTCGCTCGTGGGAGTAGCCCGCGTGGATGGTATCAATTACCGCTTTCTCGGCAAACTAACTCAATCCTATACAACCATTCTTCCGGCTGCAGACGAAATCAATTATACGGCTTCCTATACAGAAACGGTTCCGGCCAGCAATTGGATGAAACCCGGTTTTGATGACAGCCACTGGAAAAAAGGAACAGCGCCATTTGGTGATCATAAAAATATTTCTAAAACCATGTGGCTGACAAAAGATATCTGGATGCGCCGCGAATTCACTATCACGGATACCCATTTGAATAATCTATTTGTAAAACTCTGGCATGATGATGATGTGGAAGTCTATCTCAATGGCGAAGTTGTGTATGCCACCAAAGGATGGACCAGCAAGTTTATTTATGTGCCCATAAACGAAGGGATAAAAAGTAAACTGAAGAAAGGAAAAAATATACTGGCTGTTCATGTGATCAATACGGCTGGCGGCGCCTGGCTGGATGCCGGTATCGTCGAAGAACCCAAAATGGTAACAGATAAAACTGCCATCGCAGTACAAAAAGATGTCACGATCAATGCTACACAGACGATCTATCAATTTGCCTGCGGCCAGATCGACCTGACACTGACATTTACTTCTCCTTTATTAATTAATGAACCGGATATACTTGCAAGACCAGTATCTTATATTACTGCGCGTGTACAATCATCCGATCAATCAACACACGATGTAGAATTGTATTTGGGTGCGTCAACAGATATTGCTGCCAATACACCGGCACAGGAGATCGATGCGCAGCAATACAGCAGTAATGGTTTATCCATCCTGAAAGCCGGTACCAAACAACAACCTGTTTTGCAAAAGAAAGGAGACGATCTTCGGATCGATTGGGGATATATGTATGTAGCAGTACCGGCATCAGCAAAAGCCAATCAATCGGTCAATATAGTAACAGATCTTAGTAATGTTTTCAAAACTGGTTTCAAAGGTAACACCACTGGGAAAAGCATGATGCTGAATACAGTTGTTACACTTGGCAGAGTAGGAGCGAATGTGACAGAACAATTATTCCTCATTGGGTATGATGATCTGTATTCGGTACAATATTTTACACAAAACCTGCGGCCCTGGTGGAGGGAAAAAGCAGGAGCCGGTATGGAAAATGAATTATCGGCTGCCGCTAAAGATTACAGAACTATTCTTGGTAAATGCGAAGCATTAAATATCCTCATTCATGATGATGCGATGAAAGCGGGTGGAGAAAAATACACAAAGCTATGTGAACTGGCTTACCGGCAAAGCATGGCTGCCCATAAATTAGTAAAAGGTCCGCAGGGTGAAACTCTTTTTTTATCCAAAGAGAATTATAGCAATGGATCCATCAATACAGTAGATATAACTTATCCTTCCGCTCCTTTATTTCTCGTTTATAATCCTGAGTTGCTAAAGGGAATGATGAATGGCATTTTCTATTATAGCGAAAGCGGTAGATGGAAAAAACCTTTTGCTGCACATGATCTCGGTACTTATCCTATTGCTAATGGTCAAACTTATGGAGAAGATATGCCTGTAGAGGAATGTGGTAATATGATCATACTCACCGCAGCGATCGCAAGGGCAGAAGGCAATGCCTCGTATGCGGCCAAACACTGGGAAACATTAACAACCTGGGCCGCTTACCTGCGTAAAGAAGGATTCGATCCGGCCAATCAATTGTGTACAGATGATTTTGCAGGTCATTTGGCACGTAATGCCAATCTTTCAGCAAAGGCGATTGTAGCATTGGGAGGATTTGCGCAACTCGCACAGGCGCTTGGCAAAACAGATATTGCTGATGAATACAAAACAGCATCCAGAGAAATGGCAACGAAATGGATGGGTATGGCAGCCGATGGCGATCATTATGCACTCACCTTTGACCGCAAAGGCACCTGGAGCCAGAAATATAATCTGGTATGGGATAAAATTCTGGAAATGGATTTGTTTCCCAAAGATGTTTTCGATAAGGAAATAAAATATTACCTCGGAAAACAAAATGAATTCGGATTGCCGCTGGATAGCCGGGCCACGTATACCAAATCGGATTGGATACTATGGACATCTGTACTGGCCGATAATCAAAAAGATTTTGAAGCGTTGATCGGGCCTGTTTATAAATATGCTACCGAATCATCATCAAGAGTACCGTTGAGCGATTGGCACCAGACAACAACCGGTAAAATGGTTGGCTTCCAGGCGCGAAGCGTGGTAGGAGGTTATTTTATAAAAGTATTACATGCAAAATGGAACCACCCTATGTGAAACCTATGTTCCTATGTGCCTATGTGGTAAGAATTACGACAGACAATTATAGTCCTATATCTGCATGGCGTAGATTTACCACATAGGCACATAGGAACATAGGTTTCACATAGAGGGAAATTATATATGAGATGGGAGAGAATAAAACCTGATTTTTATCATTGATTTTTTTTGTCAACAACTCTTCTCTCCATACATTTACTCCGCTGTTATGGTATGGCCAATCGAACGGATTTTTATCAGGTAAGTATAAGAAACAAAAGCAATGTCTTCACATTATAACAGCAATCCATAGTAATAGTACGATTCGCAACATACTATGCGTGTTCATGCGATCGTTATGTTGCTCCACCTTCGATTATTCAATTCTCTGAAACCATCCCACGGATTTTTTTGCCCGGTAACCGGTTTGCCTGTGTTGATACAGCAGCGTACTGGCATCAGCTATAGATAATAACATAATAACGATTGCGATCCGCTATACAGTGGTGGTGATTGGAAACTTGGTGGATTCACTTCCCACCAGCCGTGCTAACCTTAAACACCCAACACCATCGCTGTACAGCCGGAAAACCGATAATGAGAGGACAGTGCTGTTGGGACTGCCATATGAAAAATAAAAAGCCCCGGGTTTAACCAACACCGGGACTTTTTTTAACAAACAAAGAGAACGGGAGAGAGCCTGTATTATTTTTCAGCAATAGGTTTATTGAATAAAACCCTGCCTGTATTTTTAAAAGCGAACGCCAGCGTTTTGACAATGATCTTTATATCGAGCAGCGCGTTCAGGTTTCCTACATACATCGCATCCCAGTAATAGCGGTTGATGATACTGTCATAATTGGTAGTGGGTCCATGATATCCATTCACCTGGGCCCAGCCGGTAATGCCCGGCCGGACCAGGTTTCTGAATGAATAGGACGATATAACGAAGGAGAAACGGATACAATCATTGATCATATGAGGGCGTGGTCCAACAACACTCATATCACCCAAAATGATATTGAAGAACTGCGGCAGTTCATCGATATTGGTATAACGCATGATCTTTCCCACCCGCGTAATGCGGTCATCATTAATAGCTGCCGGACGTTCATCGGCTTCTTCATTGACTGTCATCGTACGGAACTTGATACAGTAAAATGCTTTTCCGTTACGACCGATCCTTTTTTGCCGGAAGAATACAGGCCCTCCTGAATCAAGTTTGATCAGTATCGCCAGCAAGGGTAACAGCCAACTGAGAATAACGGTAATGATGATAGCAGAAAAGAAAATATCGAAGCCCCGCTTAAAGAATAAATACCTTTTCCGGCTGGCAACGAAGCTGCAGATAATTCCGTTCTGATTCAAACCCGACATCTTTTCAATGGGCCATGAATCAATATTGGCTTGCCTTACAGTTGAACCCATGCCCTGGTCGGTGATTGACGGATGGTTTAGTGGATGCACCGTACAATGTTTTAAAAGAAATCGGTAAAAAGACCCCCGGGGTTGCTTTTAATGAACTATAAAATGAATGTAACCGGCGATAAAATAATGAGCTTTCCCCCGGAGTTGTCCCCGGCCCGCGCTGCCATTCTGAAAACGCTTGCCTACTTCGATATTTTTCATTACCCTCTTTCCAAAGACGAGATCAGCCGGTTTCTCGTCGATCAGCAACCGGCCAGTGTCCTGGAAACAACGTTGGCGGAACTGGTCAATGAGCAGCGTATATTTTTATATAAGAATTTTTACAGCCTGCACGATAATCCCTTATTCATTTACCGGAGAATAAAAGGCAACCGTCATGCGATGGAGCTATTACCCAAAGCCCTGCGGATCGGCCGGTTCCTGCACCGGTTTCCCTTTGTCAGGAGTGTGGCGATCTCGGGTTCCTTATCCAAAAATTTTGCCGATGAAAAGGCCGATATCGATTTCTTTATTATTACCAAAGCCAACCGGTTGTGGATCGCGCGCACCATCATGCACCTTTTCAAAAAGCTCACGTTCCTGGTGGGCCGCCAGCACTATTATTGCATGAATTATTATATCGATGAAAATGCATTGCTGCTGGAGGAGCAGAATATCTTCACCGCTATGGAAATAAAGACATTGTTACCGGTAAGCGGGAAAGAATCGATCGATCTTTTTTTTGATACCAATAAGTGGGCGCATGATTTCTTGCCGGCCTGTCCTTTCCGGCAGCCCTCCAAACCGGATGGATCGGAAGGCATCATCAAACGAATGGCAGAATGGTTTTGGAATAACCGGGCTGGTGATAAACTGGATGAGTACCTGATGGAACTAACAGCAGCCCGCTGGAACCGCAAACAGGAAAAAGGTATACGCAATGAGAAGGGATATACAATGGGATTGATGACGGGAAAACATTTTGCCCGTTCCAACCCCGGATCATTCCAGGAAAAAGTGCTGATGATGTATAAGAAGAAGGTGGAAGAGTTGGAAGTAGAATTATGAATTAATAATTATGAATGATGAGTAGTGGATGGTGAATAATAAGGTCCCCCATTCATAATTCACCATTCTGAATTCATAATTTCCCTTCTCATCGCATTTCCAGCCACTTCATATGCAACTGCGCCCACATCGATCTTAGCTTAAACATGGACCAGTAAGAGGAAGGTGGAAGAGTTGGAAGTAGAATTATGAATTAATAATTATGAATGATGAGTGGTGAATGGTGAAGAATAGGGTACCTCATTCATAATTCACCATTCTGAATTCATAATTTCCCTTCTCATCGCATTTCCAGCCACTTCATATGCAACTGCGCCCACATCGATCTTAGTTTAAACATGGGCCAGCGAAATAGATTATCAAATGGCCGTTTCAGTGCTTTCCTGAAATACACTTCGTTAGAGATCATCCGGATCGCATAATCATAATACTTCCGGTTATAAGTGCGTTTAAAATCGATATCACGATCGGTGCTGTCTGCCCAGGGCAATTGTTCGATGAAACGGCTTTCCACTTCTTCATACAAAGGTGTGCCTTTGATCGGGTAAGCAACGGTAATGGTAAAATGATCGGGATCGGATGTTTTCAGATGCCGTGCTGTTTCAAAAATATCTTCCCTTGTTTCACCCGGATAACCCACCATGATAAAAGTGCCGGCTTCGATACCATGTTTTTTCGACAATTGGATCATTTCCCTCACCTGCTGCACTTCTACCCGGCGGTCCATCAGGTCGATCACTTTCTGCGAGCCGCTTTCTGCACCGATCCATACACGGAAACAACCGCTTTTCTTCAATGTTTTGATCACGTCTTCATTCATACGATCGGCCCGGCTGATACATTCGTAGGCTACAGTGATGTTCCGTTTTTCCAGTTCTTCTGCAAACCCGTTCAGCCATTTATGATTGATGGTAAAAACATCATCGACAAACCAGATACTGTCTACCTGGTAATTCTGCTGTATCCATTCTATTTCATCTACTACGTGAGCAGGACTTCTGCGGCGATAACTCGCGCCATATACAGCACGGCTGCACCATTTGCAGGAATAAGGACAACCCCGCATGGTATTGATGGTAATGGAACTGGAGCCATGCTTTTGTTTCCAGGCATCAAAATATAATTGCAGGTCCACCTTGAGACGGTTGGGCATGGGCAACTGGTCAACATTCCTCAACTTTTCTCTTTCGGCATTTTTATAAATATTATTCTCTGCATCTTTATAAATGATACCGGCAATCTGGCTGATCTCTCCTTCTTTTTTTAAGATCCAGTTCACCAGTTCCAGCATGGATTCTTCGCCTTCACCAAGAACGATATAATCAGCGCCATGGATTAAAAAATTACTGGCATGATTTCTTACTTCCGGTCCGCCGAGAATAATTTTTGTATTTGACAGTTCCGGGTGTGCCTTAATGAATCGAATGATGCGAAGCACATTCAGTTTTGTCATCAGGTTGGTGTAAATGCCAACTACTTCGGGTTTGTTTCTCAATAGAGTTTCGCAGAGTTCATCAAAGGAAGAGAAAGTGCTGTCGAATACTTCATTATCCCATCCAAACTTTTCCAGCCAGGCGGAAATATACAGTATACCCAATGGGATATAGGGTCGCATGATCTTCTTCTCTTTCTCGTCTTCCCATATAAAATAACCATGTGTAAGCAGGATATTCATGTCATACTTTCTTTAACAGCAGGTATTGATGGTCGGCAAACTGGCTGAATGCAGAAATGCCACCTGCTTTTTTTTCAAATTTTTCCAGCGATCGGAACCAGCCGGGATTTTTTTGCATAAAGGATTCAAGGTAGGAGGGAGGTACAAATAATCCCACCGGTCTCGCTTCAGTTTTTTTGAACCGGTTAAACAAACGGCAGAACCGGCTGGCAGAATAATAGTATACTTCCTGGAATACGCCTTCTTTCAATTCCGATACAGATGGTTTCTTTCTCCACCGCCGGAACGCCTTACCGGGTTTCCCTTTCAATAAAAAATAGATTGTTTCCCACCAATTATATTTTCCAAAGATCACGGCGGCGATATGCCCGCCGGGTTTTAATAAATTGTATAGCTGCTGATTCAGTAAGCTAAGTTCATCAGCAGCCACACAGTTAAGGCCTGAAAAATTAGAGAATACCAGGTCGAATTTTTCATAGGCAAGCGCGGCCGGGAGATCAGCGAAAGCGCAATGCGTAAATTGAACCAATTGACTGATTGCAAACGAAGATTTCTTCCGGGCTTCCGTTATCATTGCTTCCGAAGTATCGGTAGCTACTACGCGGTGTCCTAACGAGGATAACCATATCGCATCGTCTCCCGTACCACAGTTTATTTCGAGTATGTTCAAACGCGTTTTATCTTTTAAAAAATCTCCCAGCCAGGTCCGTACCTGTTCCCGTTGTGCCTGCCCGGTAAGACTACGGCTGAAGCTATTGTCATAGTCAGCCGCCATGGCATCAAAGGCGCTGATCTTACCGGCGCGCATATTGTTCGAGTTTAATACGGTCTACTATACACCGGTATGCGTACCATCCACCTGCCAATGCTTTTTTCCATTCTTTGGCAGTCAATGCGAATGGCGCCTGTAATGCCCTGCGCCAGATATGCCAACCCTGGTGTTTTCTGAATTCATGGTGCACATAACGGTGAAGTTGTTTGTAAAAAGCAGGGGCATAGGTATTGCGGAACATCATGGCCAGCTCATCGGAATCTGTCCAATTGGTTTTTTCCTTGAGATCGGTTTTTACTTTTTCAAAAAATAAGGTGCCTGGTAGTGGATACGATACAGAAATGCCGATCTCATGAGGCAATAACCCGGTGATCATACCGATCGTTTTGCGGATGTCTTCTTTTGTTTCGCCGGGGTAACCAAACTGGATAAAAAAAGAAGGATGCATATGATGTTTGCGGATCAAAAGAGTAGCAGCACGGATCTGCTCCACGGTGATGCCCTTGTCCATAGCATCCAGTATTTTCTGTGAACCGCTTTCAGCACCCATCCATATATTTTCGCAGCCGGCTCTTGCCAGGTCGCTGATATAATTTTCCTGTAATAAAAGGTCGGCCCTCGATTGGATTTTGAACCTGAACCGGAGATTGTTTTTTTCTACGAGATCCGCAAATTCATGTACCCATCCTGGTTTCAATCCAAAAATATCATCGCAGAACCAGATATGATCGAAGCCAAATTGTTGTTTCAGTAATAACAGTTCGTCGATCACATGCTGCGGCGATCTTGAATTATACCGGTTGCCATAGATCGGTTTGGCGCACCAGTTGCATTTAAAAGGGCAACCACGGGTAGTGGCGATATTCAATGAAAAATAACCGGCATGTTTCATCCATAACTGGCGGTAAGGTTCGATATCTATCAGATCCCAGGCAGGCAATGGAAGACTATCAAGATCTTTCAGTACCGGGCGTTTAGCTGTTTTTACAACACCATCCCCGAGATGATAAGCAAGACCCTGGATAGAAAGAAAATCAGTAGCACCGGCTTTCAATGCATTCATCAATTCAATCAGGGTCGTTTCTGCTTCGCCGGTGATAATAAAATCAGCGCCTTTATCCAGGTACTGTTCATAGCGATCGGTTGCATCCGAACTGGATACGATAACGGTACAACCTCTTGCTTTTGCCAGCCGGATCATTGCAAAAGCCGCTTCCCGCATATTGGTGAGGCACATTTTGGTGAGGTAGTTGAATCCATCATCATATAACACAAAAAAATCGGGAGCGATGGTATCGAGCGAAGGAATAACATCACCAGGTCCATAAGAGAACATGCTGTCATGCAAGGCCACTTCATACCCTTTTTCCCTTGCCAGCGCTGCTGCATATAAAGTACCGACAGGAGCATAGGGCTGACCGGTAGCCCATTGTTTGGGGTCGAAGCGTAAAAAATAAGAGTGAGAAAAAAGTATCTTCTTCATGCTGGTTGTCAATTCAGTTTTGTTCCGGGTGAAAGATGCAGGTAACAAACACATTTTTCGCAAATGCTGTTGGTATCCGTGTCAAGTTGCTTTCTGAACTGCCTGCTATGATCGCTATTGATGAGCTGTTCAAGCGACTGGTCCCTGATATTTCCCATGGACGTATGGAAAAAGCAAGGACGAACAGTTCCGTCGGCCTCTACAACAACGGATACCCAGGGAGCATTGCATTTTTTATAGGGAAAAGGATTCAGCCCGTAACAAGCAGCATAATATTGATATATCTTTTTCAGCTTTATTGCATTTTCTGCAATGAAACCGCTTTCTATATCTGAACGATAATTGATCAGTATATTTTCCAATACGACCTGCAGGGTTTCCAATTCCGTTTCCGCCGGCATTATTTCCTGTTGCCGCTGATCGCTCCACAACACTTCCCGGTTAAAAGCATGACTGCTGACATCGGCCGGTAAAAAACTGATTTGATCGAGACCGATCTCCCGGGCGCTATCGATGATATCCGGCCAGCAACAGAAATTGATCTTATGGATCACGGTACGGCAACTGATCCGCATACCCGGATCCATGGTTTTGATATGCCGTACCCCTTCTCTTAGTTTCTGGTAGGCATCCGGTATGTTGCGGATATAATTATGTGTGAATTCATCGCCATCCAGCGAAACAATGATGTCATTCACATACGCTATGATCTGTGCTGCATTTTTTTTGAGTGTTAACCCGGTGGAGAGCAGGGTCACCTTGATATGGTATTTGCGCAGCAATGCGCAGAACCGGAAAAAATTAGGATTCAGCAGGGCTTCTCCTCCTGACATGACCACCTGTTGCGTACCTAATTTTTTCAGGGAGATCAGCAAACCTTCAATATCGGTTTCGGTTAATTGTTTCAGGTTTTTATTATCCTTCCAGATATCGCACATCACACAACGGCAATTACAGGCGCTATGCGGCATCAGTATCGCTACCGGCAATGCACTGATCGTATGTGTCTGCAGACTGCGGTAACGTTTGAAGGTTTGATATAGTGATTGAGAGAACACTTTAATTTGGAAATTTAACGATGTGAAAATTTGGAGATGGATTACGCTGTTGCTGGTGTTTCCCACCTGATCTGGTGAATTTTCTGATTTCAGGCAGCAAGGGAGTACCAGCAATATCCACAGGAATTTCTATCCTTGTTTTGTTTTCAGCAGGTGTCATCCTGTGCAGCGAGGTCGCTTCGCAGACCCCGCTGGGACAAAAAGCCTGGCAGTTGAAACACCAACAACGGCATAAAATTACCGGATCAGAATCCCTGTATTTCCGGCTGCCTGTATTTCCATAACCGGTGTAATAGTTTGATCTCATAGGGAAATTTGTAAAAATTCATTCGATAGCGTACACCGGAAACCATTTTGATCAATCTGCGTTTAGTATCATTCAACCGGATATCGGATACGGTCGGGTAATAACCATGCAGTACTGTTTCAAAGTCCCTGATCTTATCGATCATTGCTGGCGATAACCAGGGTGTCAGCGGATTCTTACGCAGATCAAACCGTTCCCATTGCGGTGTGATCCAATCCTCTAGTTTCTTTGGAAATTCAAACCCTGTTTTCTTTACTTCATCGAATAACTCTGATCCTTCCGTGGGAACAGGGCTATAGGTATATAAAATGATCTCGGTACGCGGATTTACTTCTTTTACACGGCGGATAAAATGAATATCGAATTCTATTTGTTCCATTACCTTTTCGGGTGTTGGCGCCGGTGTACCCAATACAAATGAATATTCGGGAATGATATCGAATTTTTTCATGCGTTCGGCAAAACGAACGATCTGTTCTCCTGTTTGGGTACCGCCTTTATCCAGTTGTTTCAAAACTGCATCATTGCCGCTTTCGGCGCCAAAGAAGATGATCCTGCAACCTGCTTCGCGTATCAATGCAAGCGATTCATCTTTGAATTTGTCCATAGTATCGATCCGCGCCATTCCCCACCAATTCATTTTTTCCAGTTTGATGAGTTTGGAGAACTCAACCGTTCTCTTTTCAGAAACGAAAAAATTGTTGTCATGAAATTCGATCGCATTCGCACCCCATTTCTCTTTTACATATTTCACATCTTTGTACACATGAGCCGCTGTCTTGGCTTTCCATCTTGCTTCATAGGTGGGCACCACGGCACAGAACGAACAGGTAAACGGACAGCCGATACTGGAATGATAAGCCAGTGTACGGGTGCCCAGGTAGGTTTTGCCGAGATAAGTTTTGGTGATCGGGTAAAAGCTATTCAATTTATCATAGGGTAAGGGTGGTAAGGTATCCTGTTCGATCAGGTCCTGCTTGACTGTTTTGACAATCTTTTCGCCGGAGCGATAGATCAGGTTCCTGATCAGTTCATAGGGCTGTTTATTTTCCAGTGCATTGATCAATTGGGGAAATGCATGATCGCCGGGACCATTGATCACGAAATCGACATAGCCGGATTCGAGAATGATCTTAAAATGGCTGGTCGGAAAATAGCCACCCCAGATAATGGTGGTATCGGGAAAATCTTCTTTTATTTTTTTGGAAAACGGGATGGCCTGTTTGGTCTGCGGACCGGGCATGACGGTAATACCGATATAGCCATAGTCGCCGGTCGATAAATACTGGCTGATCCTGGCATACGGATCGGTTTCTGCATTGCCATCCACGATGGCCCAGTCGTATTGCCCCTCGATGGATGCAGCAATATTCAGTATGGAATTGGGTATCCGGTGTTTGGCAATTGCACTGCGCGGGTTAAAAAGTAGCACCTTACTCATAACATATTCAAAACGAGGTGTGTTGAAAAAGGTTGCCTGACAGGTAAGTTTTAGGTGTCAAGTGTTAGGTTTCAGGTGATGAGAGGTTGCTATTAATTCATAATTGAGAATTGAGAATTATGAATTAATATTGGTCGCTTCATTCAGCAGCAATAATCTAAAACCTTTCTCTTGCCCATGTCTGTATTCAATAAAATTGTAAAACGCTTTTTCTCCAAACCGGAAACTGATCCGCGGCAGGCATATAATTTATGGGCTTCCTGCTACGACAATCAACCCGGTAACCTGATGCTCGATCTTGATGAATCCTTATTTGCTGAATTGATTACGGGGATCGATATAGCCGGCAGGCAGGTCGCCGATATCGGCTGCGGCACCGGCAGGCATTGGGCAAAGATCATTGCCAGAGCACCGCAACGATTGCTGGGATATGATGTATCGGAAGAAATGCTGAAAAAATTAAAACAGAAATTTCCTTATACGGAAACACATCTTTTGAAAAACGACCTGTTACAAGGACTGGAAGATCAATCCTGTGATCTTGTTTTTTCCACGCTTAC
Organism: uncultured Bacteroidota bacterium; assembly: GCA_946479615.1. The sequence goes on from CAMLGR010000030.1 coordinate 12,418, forward strand.
TATTGCGCATATCAAAAATGCAGATACGGCTATACAGGAATGGGTGCGGGTATTGAAACAAGGAGGCGATCTTATCATCACCGATTATCACCCCGCTACACTTGAAAAAGGAGGACAGCGGACCTTCACCCACAACGGGCAGGTGATCGCTGTTAAAAATCATATACATCCCATCCATAAAATACGCGAAACCGGCAGGCAACTCGGACTAACAGAAACCCGGTTTGTAGAAAAGATCATCGATGACAACGTGAAACCCTATTATGAAAAGAAAGACGCGCTGGATGTATATGAAAAATACAAAGGAGCACCGGTGATCTATGGCATCCATTTTAAAAAATAGAAATGATCCTTGATAACTGCATCATCAGGGGCAAAGCCGGTAAACAACAAATTGAGATCAACGCTGATAGTATCGGTGCTATCGGCGAAAGCAATACCGGCAACAGTTCCGGTGAAACCAGGATCGTTTTTGATGACGCTATTGCTTTGCCCGGATTGATCAACTCGCATGATCATCTCGATTTCAACCTCTATCCGCAACTGGGCAACCGCATTTATAATAACTACCGCGAATGGGGTGATGATATTCATAGGGTCAATAAAAAAATAATCGATACGGTTGCGGCCATACCATTAGCATTGCGTACGGAATGGGGAAAATATAAAAACCTGCTGAACGGGTTTACTACGGTTGTCAATCATGGTGAGCGGTTAGATACCGAAGACGATCTTATTTCTGTTTTCCAGGATTGTTATCCGTTGCATTCACCAGGGTTTGAAAAGAACTGGAAATGGAAGCTCAACAATCCATTTCGTTTGAATCAATCATTTGTCATGCATATCGGGGAAGGCACCGATGATATTGCCCGGAAAGAGATCGATGAAGTGATCCGGGGCAACTGGTTCCATAAAAGGGTCATTGCTGTGCACGGCATACAAATGGATCGCCTGCAGGCAACTGCTTTTAAGGGGCTCGTCTGGTGTCCTGCATCCAATTATTTTCTCACGGGTAAAACGGCAGATATAAAACGGCTCAAAAACATACTTCCGGTTGTTTTTGGAACGGATTCAACATTGTCGGCTCCATGGAATGCCTGGCAGCATTTCAGGGAGGGATTATCCGGCGAAGAAATACCTGGCGCCGGATTGATCGATATGCTGACAAAAACGCCCGCTGCATTGTGGGGATTGAATGATCGTGGTATATTGTCGCCCGGCAAGCGGGCAGATATAGTGATCATTAAGAATAAAATCGATCTTTTTTCCACTAATCCCGAAGATATCCTGCTGGTCATGCACAAAGGGGAGATCAAATTGTACGATGAATCGCTTGCTTCACAATTATCAGGGTTGGTACAGCGTTCATTCAGCAGGGTCTTTGTCAATGGCAGCGCCAAATTGGTAGAAGGAGATCTGCCGGCTTTGATGGAAAAGATCCATGCCCTGCACCCGGCGCAGGAATTCCCGGTCAGTCCCTAGTATGAATACGATTGAAAGAGCATACCGCAAAGTAAAAAGAGAAACCACCGCCATGATCGATCAATCCATGGGGCTGGCAGGACTGTACGATCATTCCTATAAGCAGGCGAGAGGAAACCGGATCATGATCTATCATGGTATTTGTGAAAAGGATCATACACGGTTCAATCCTGTTTTTATTACACGAAAGACATTTGAAAGTCACCTGTGTTTTTATAAAAAGTATTTCAACATTTTATCGCTGGATGATTTCTTCAAACAACGTTTTTCTTCCGATAAGTTCAATATCAGTATCAGCTTCGATGATGGATTCGCCAATAACTTTGATTATGTATTGCCACTGCTGGAAGAATACCAGGTGCCGGCGAGTTTTTTCATAACAGGAATACGGGATGCAGGATATGATATCTTATGGAATGATTTTTTGAATATCGTTACACACTATGGTCCTGTGCAACTGGAATATAAAGGAGAGTTGTTTCGTAAAGATCGTTTTGGCAGGTATGTCTCGGTGAAAAATAAAACAGCGTTGGCAGATGCCTTACGTGCAAGCGGGTTTGAGGAGAAAAAGGAAATGATGGATATTTTATCTCCTATCGTTGATGTAAGAGAGAATGCAGCGGATATACCTTATTGGTTGCAGATGACACCCGCACAGATCCGGCAATTATCCGATTCGCCCTGGGTCACGATCGGTTGCCATGGGTATTATCATAACGATTTGGCAAAGATCCCTGTTGCAGATGCAAAAGATGAATTGATAAAAGCGAAATATTTTTTAGAAAAGACAACCAGCCGCCCGGTCAACGCGCTGGCATTTCCTTATGGTAGTTATTCTGAAGAAGTAAAAGCTGTGGCCAGGGAAGCAGGATTTACCCAATTGCTGGCAATGGATTTTTCTTCTACTATCGACTATGCAGATCCGCAGATGCGGGAACGTTTTACTATTAACCCGTTTATACCTGTGCATGCGCAGATGCAGGCGACGATAAAAGGCAATTATGATCGTTGGACGTAACGAATATATTATCAAGCGGATCAGTTTTTCTACTATCGCCGATATGGACCGGTTGTACATCACCGTGTATGGAAGAAAACCCATGCGCGGGTATTACCTGAAAAAAATGGCAACGGGTTATACCGGTGTTGAATTTGCAGGATTGGTAGCGTATGACTGGGAAGGAAAACCGATCGCCAGTCTTTGCCTCGTTCCCTGTTTTGTTGTTTACCAGGGTCAGCGGATGCTGGCTGCACAACTGACCGATGGCATGACCGATCCCGCTTACCGGAAAGCAGGTTTGTTCAGCCGGCTGGTGAATGATATTACCCTGCTTGCCAGGGAAGCAGGTATTCAATTCATCATAGGCTTCCCCAATCAGAATGCGGCGCCTTTGCTGGTTAAACTGGGTTGGATGCAATCGGTATGGATGGACCGCTTTGTTGTACCGGTGAATCACCCGTTCCTGAAACCTGTTCTTTCTTTTTTTCAGAAAAAGAAACGACGGTATATAAAAGGAGAATTGAATGGATTGTCTTTCGACAGCTCGGTGGTAAGAGATGGTTTTGCCGGTATCGAGAGAAGCGCCGAATACGTATTATATAAATCATTTACCAATACAACGATTGAATCGGCTGCTAACATGAAAGCATGGATCAAACTGGGTCACGATCTTTCCATCGGCGATATGGAAGTGAACAAAGTTGATTTACCCGAAACGATCAGGCTATTACAGGCAGTGGCGAAAAAATCGGAGGCGGGAAAAATATTTTTCATGGCCAGCCGTGGCACCAGTCTTCACCGGATGTTTACCCAATACTATGAGCCCTTACCTTCGTTTCCGGTGGTGATCAAAGAACTGGAAGCAGGTCTGCCTGTAGATAAGCTCCGGTTTACTTTTTCAGATATCGATATCTTTTGACGAAGGTTATGCGGATAGTTTCTCTTACGTATATTAATTCTCACGCGTTTGATCAGCCATTGGACTGGATCAATCGTCTCTATGCATTTACGGGTATACTGGAAGAGCTGAGCAGGGAACATACTGTGATGGCGATCGAGCAGATTAATTATGAAGGAGATCTGTTGCATAAAGGCGTACAGTATTATTTCAGGAATTATGGAAACGGGGTGAATCGTTTTCCTGTCCGGCTGCACCGGTTTCTGGAAACAGTAAAGCCCGATGTGGTATTGGTAAGAGGGTTACATTTCCCTTTACAATTGATCCAGTTGAGAAAGGCATTGGGAAAAAAGGTGGTCATCCTTGGGGAGCATCATGCAGATAAGCCATCAACAGGATGGAAAAAGAAACTGAACCGGTTAGCTGGCAGATATGTCAATGCCTTTCATTTTACATCGGCTGGCAATGCTGAAGAATGGATCAGTTCCGGTAATATCAGTAATAAAAATAAATGCCGCGAAATACCAGCCGGTTCCACTTACTTTTCAGGCTATGATAAAATGGAAAGCCGGCAACGATTGGGATGGGGAAATGGATTGCATTTTATCTGGACGGGCCGGCTGGATAGTAATAAAGATCCGTTGACCGTCATACAGGCCTTTCGAAAATTCCTGTGGCAATATCCGCAAGCCAGCCTGCACATGATCTTTATGACAGCGGAATTATTGCCGGCAATAAAAGAAATGATGGAGAAAGATATTGCGTTATCCAAAGCAGTCATTCTTCATGGTAAAATAGAACAGCCGGCATTGGAGCATTGGTACAGCGCGGCTGATTTTTATATTTCAGCCAGTTATTATGAGGGTGGGAGCATTGCCCTTACCGAAGCGATGGCCTGCGGATGTATACCCATCACCAGTGCCATACCTTCTTCAGTAACGGCTACAGCAAATGGTCGGTATGGATTTCATTTCAAGCCAGGTTCAGTGGATGAACTGCATCTGCAATTGCAAGAGGTTCTTACGATCGATATAAAAAAAATGTCGCAGGAGGTAAAGAATCATTTCCGGCAGGAACTTTCCTTTGAGGCGATAGCGAAGAAGTTTATCGGATCCTGCCGGCTTTCCATGAATGCTAAGCAGTAGGAGATAAGTTAAACAAATCTCCCATCATCTGTGCGCTTCTCCGGCTATCATTATACAGAACAGGTTCATAGGATAATTCCATTTGCAGCGACCGTTCTGTCAGGGTAATCATATTATTGGTATCGATAGCGATCAACCAGTTCCTGATCTCTTCTTTCATGGGTTTGCAAAAACTGATCACTGCTGCCCCGGCATACAGGGCTTCTATGCAGACAAAACCAAATCCTTCATAGGAGGAAGGGTGCAGGAAGATCTTTGTTCGTCGCATTAATTGTAAAACTTCTTCATGGGGTAGTTCGCCGGTGAGCGTGATGGTATTTCCCAGGTCGTATTCACTGACGAGTTGCTGAAGTCTTTCTTTCTCCGGTCCATCTCCGGTTAATACGGCTTTGATACCCGGGTTGTTTTTTTTCAATGCGGCTATTACTTCAATAAAGATAGAATATTGTTTAAGGGGTATCAATGAACCGGCAGCCAGTATATCGATATGTCTTTGTGTATTTTTTTTAATGAAAAGCCGGGTGTCAATACCGGGTGGGATAAGATGGGCCGGCTTCACCCCGTGATTCCGTTCGAATTCTTCCTGTATAAAATCGGACAAGGCGATGAGTTCGTCCGGCTGTGGTCGCAGCCATTTGATATAGCGGTTTTCCTTTTTTGCATCCTGTCCCAGGATCCAGCTATAATATGGGTAATGGTATTTTTTGGCAAAACGTTTTCCCATAAGGGCGCATTCCCCGCACCAGAAACTAAGTATTCCTTTTATTCTTTTTGTTTGTGCCAACTGCTTCAATTGCTGGTTGATCTTTCGCCATAACAACAGCCGGTATAAGCCACCCCTGTTTTTTCCTCCTGCACTGATCACGGAGATACCATGCCAGGTATAATTTTTTTTATGATAAGGATATTGAAAACTGATAATGATGATCTTCAGTTGCGGGTATTCATCCTGTAATGTCCTGGTAAAGACCTGTTGCGGTGGGAGGCAGGCAGTGTCTGTTTCATCTTTCGGAAAGCCCGGTGTTAATATGACAAGCGTTTCTTTCACGCTGGTTTGTTTTTACGGTTGTTGCCCGTCCAGGTAAATAAGGGAAAGAAAGTATACAGGAGAATTCCATACTGGGTCTGGAACACAGATTCACTCAATGAATAGGCAATAAGCAACAGTACTAAAAATACATGAAGGGTATCACCGCTTTGCCAGGCCATTCTTACTAATGTAAAGCTGATAAAGAAAAAAAATAGCAACCCGATGATGCCTGTTTGCAATAAGGACTGTAAAAATTGATTATGCGTATTATATCCCAGGAAGCCGTGACTGCCGGTAGCAGGGTCGCCGACAAACATATTCCTGCTGGTATATTCCTGGTCAAGATAAAACTGGGCATCACCCGGGCTCACTCCCCATAACCAGCGATGAGTATGGGTGAGTATGTCAGGAGTGAACCTCCATTGCAAAGCCCTGAACTGAACACCATTAAAATAATCTCCCCGGTCAAATTTATCATGATTGATCAGGCTCATATCTCCATGCAGGATATCATAGTATCGTTCACTGACCGGGTTTTTAGTGGTAATGGTGATAATACCGGCTATAATAATGAGTACGAACACGGTGAGCGCCGGTCATTTATTTGATGTATTTCTATTTAATAAAAAGGTAAAATAATAGAAGAGTTATACCGCATAAAAAGCCAGCACCAGTTTTGAGGAAAGAAGAAATAGAAAAACGCTAAAGAAGATCACCAGGGAAATATGAAATATCTTATTTAACAGGAATAAATTCTTTTTTAGTTGTTCCACCAGGAAGACCAGCGCCGCGAAAACAAATAAAGAGAAATAAACGGCATGCTGTGAAAGCGGTTTGACAAGCGCATGATAGAAAAAGATAGTACTGTAATGCCATTGCTGGTATCTTACTACGGCTATGACAAGGCAAAAGGAAGAAGCACCTGCCAGTATAATGCAGAAATAAGAGAACAGTTCTTTGCGTACCCGGCTACCCAGGGGAATAATACCGCATAACGCCAATGGGATAAACAGCAACCCGCTTTTCAATCTTATATTTCCCCAGCCTGCATGTAAATTATCTGTATAAAGCAGTGCCGCTGATTGCAGGAGATAGAATAGAAGACAACCGATAAAAAAAGGATTTTTAATGATCCGTATAATAAAATCCTTTAGTGTGTTCCTGTTATCAAGAAGACTATTGAACACCAGAAGACCGGTACAGATACTGGTTGCTACGCGAAAAGAAGAAATAAAACTAAAAAAGAAAAGTATCCAGCAGGTACGGGAAAATAAGGTCAGTGGTTTATTATCGGCAAGGGAATTATTCATTTATACCAGGTGAAATGTGATCAGCTATAACGGTTCTTCAATCTTCGTCTTACGGAACTGAATACCGTACAGACAAATGCCAGGGAAAGGGTCAGCATCAGGCCGATGATCAGCCAGGGCAATAGCCTGGGCCCCGCTGGTTTTTTAAAAGCGCTGAAACCCTGAAGTACCTGCACGGCATTGGTGAATTGAAGGGCTTCTTTATACGACAATAGTTTTTCATTCATTTCAATCAATTCATTATTGACGCTGGAACCATCGATGATAAGAGGCGAAGAAGCGTGTCCACGGCCATCCATGATATTTTCCATGACTTTTTTGTTGGAATCGAGCTTTTGAATTTCCCGGCTTGCTGTAGCAATGAGTTCACGATAATTCTCTTTTTTCAGGTCCAGTCTTTCTTTTACATATTCGCCATTTTCAAATCCATACACAATTCCTTTTTCGAGAGCAGGGAGAATAGCATTATCTGTCACATTCACTTCGATCGTAAAACCATTGGGATTGGCCGGTGTATACACTTTCTGGATTTCTTCCGCCCTGATCGTTTTTAAACGATATAAAATATTCTCCGGGCAATGAAATGCTTCTGCCAGTAGTGCATATTCTTTTTTCTTTAAGAGATCGCTCCAGTTACTTACAATCTGGATCTGGTCCTGGTTGGTGAGTAAAAAAGAATGAACGACCATTTTTGAGCGATAGATCTTATCCAGCGAAAAATAGAAATAAGTACCGAGTGCCAGTCCGGCGGCTATTGCGGCCAGGTAAATCCATTTATAACGACTGAAAAAGCGGATGATCCTCTCTATGAGCAAAAGCAGGTCGATGTCTTCAGGTTCTGTACCCTGGTTTACGCGCGCTTGATTCATGCAGCTGATGTTGATAACTAAGCCATAACGGGTTAGCAGGCATCCGGGTTGCTTTGCTGTCTGTAAAACAGCTATGTAAATGCTGAGGCAGATGATCTTTTTTATTTGAAAGCGGTAGATATTATCAGCTTATTGGTGATTATCTTCGTCCTCATCCCGCCTGTTGCTGCCCATGCTCCAACCTAAAGTATATATCGTCATCCTGAACTACCTGAAATGGGAAGATACCCGCGATTGCCTGGCATCGGTACTGGATTCGGGGTATGATAATTACCATGTGTTCGTGATCGATAATTGTTCGGGGAATCATTCACTGGAACAACTGATCGATTGGTATCAATCTAAAGAAGCGGCTTCATACCGGTTGCTGCAAAGACAGGAATTAAATGAAGGAATATGGCAGTCTCCGTTACCACGGATCGTATTTATCCAGAATGATAGCAATGCCGGGTTTGCTGCCGGGAATAATCCCGTGCTGCAACTATTACAACAGCAGGAGGCTTATGCCTGGCTGCTTAATCCCGATATGCTGGTAAACCCGGATACACTTACAGAATTAGTGAATTTTGCAGAGCAAAAAGTGGCGGTTTCCGCAGTTAAGCCTGTTATTGGAGCCGCTGTACATTTCTATGAAGGCAACCATGAACTTCTTTTTTACGGTGGGGGTAAAGTGAACTTCCATTTTGCTACAGTAGAAACGGTCAGGGATCAAACACAATTACCGGCACTGGATTATATCTCCGGTGCCTGCCTGTTTACCCATGCCCGTAATTTCAATGAATATGGTCTTCTTCCCGAAGATTATTTTTTATACTGGGAGGAAACCGACTGGTGCTACCAGGCAAAACAAAAAGGTGCGAGGCTGCAGGTATGTACCCATGCGGTATGTTACGATAAGATCAGTTCCGTGATCGGTAAAAGTTTTCTTGCTCATTATTATTATGCCCGGAACGGGTTGTTATTTATTTCCAAATTCAGGAAGCGTAATATTCCTGTTGTTTTATTTTTTATGGGCATACGGTTTTTGAAAAGAATCATTACCGGCCAATGGGGACAGGCGCGTGGTATGTTCAGGGGTACTATTGATTTTCTTAAAAGGAAATAGGATGAAGCTCAACCGGTATCTTCCTTTTGCACTCATTTATTTTTTTATCAATTCCGCAGGATTGCCGTTCGGTCTTACCTATACGGCTTTGCTGGCTCCTTTATTTTATATATGGATCGTACTCAAAAGAAAAAAAGAGGTACTGCTTCCTTTTCTCGCGATCCTTGCACCATTTATCTTTGTTCAAACTTATTTTGTAGGTGTAGAACCACAGAGCTATGTTTTTTCGGTGATCAATATCATCCTGGTCTATATTTTCGCACAGGCATTTTATACTTTTCTGAAACTATGTCCTGATCCCGGGAAGATATTCCGCAAATTACTATTCATTAATTTTTTCCTCTGCCTGCTGGCCATTGTTTTTTATTTCACACCCTATGATGGTATTTTCTGGATCAAGCAAAACCTGACAGAAGGTGTATTGTATTTCCGGAGAATGAAACTCTTTACCTATGAGGCTTCGTATTATGCAATGCTGTTTGCGCCGCTGTTTGTTTTTTACCTGCTTCAGTATGTGCTCCGGCAAAACAGGATCAACAGCGGGTTGCTGTTATGTATGATCTTTCTGCCCATGGTACTTTCCTTTTCTATTGGTGTAATAGCTATATTGCTGGCGGCAGGCTGTATCACCTTTGTTGTTTGCTTTTCTTACCTCGTACAAAAGAAAAGACTGGTGAATGCATTCATATATACAGGGATTTTATCGGGCGTGTTCCTGGTGCTGGTATTTGTTTTTTTCCGGGATAATGCTTTCTTCTTCCGGGTATTCAATGTGCTGGCCGGTGAAGATACTTCAGGGCAGGGACGGACTACAGATGCTTTTATGCTGGCCGGAAAATTATTGAAAGAAAAAAGCGAATACTGGGGAATCGGGCCGGGACAGGTAAAGATCATCGGGCAGGATATGATCCGGGGATATTATCTCTATGAGCCTGGTACACCGGTCGCTATTCCGAATGCGATGGCAGAGACATGGACTTTGTTCGGATGGGCAGGACTATTGCTACGCATAATCATAGAAGCAGGTTTATTCTTCTATACAAAGCCCTGGAAGAACTATTTCCAGTTCCTGCTTTTCGTTTTTATGTTCATTTACCAGTTCACAGGAAGTTATATCACCAACCCTGCGGAGTACGTGATCTGGATACTCGCCTTCATCCATACCTTCAAACAATTCGACGTAAAACCTTCCGCGACCCTCTGTGTCTCCTCTGTGGCTCTCTGTGTATAACTTCTGGAGTAAGGTTTCTGATTAAAGCCTTAATTAGTATCTCTCATACAAGAATTATACGCAGAGAGCCACAGAGGAGACACAGAGGGCCACGGAGGGTTAGGCGGTTTCTGCGACTTTTGTTTTTATGACTATTTGCTTTTCACCACAGGCGCTTAGCATCAATCGTTCATAATCAGTGATATTTTTTTCAAGGTCGTAGACCGTGCAGATCTTTTCGAGGTTTGCCTCTTTCCGATACAATCCCAGCATATGATTTTCGGGCTGCCTGATCAGGGAAGCAATATCGTTTTCAGATCCGAAATAATCCGCTTCCTGTCCCAGCACTGCCCGGTTAAATACATTATCATGTGCAGCTATATGGCAACTGCAGGCCATAGCTTCCAGTAAAGATGGATTGGTGCCGCCTACTGAATGTCCATGAAAATACATAGCTGAATGATAGCGCAGGTTGCCCAATTCCGGCTGATCATATACCGGGCCGATAAAACGGATACCGGGATCTTTATACGTGTCCACCAGGTATTGCCCGAATTTATTGCCCGTATTTCCTACGATCACCAGCGGATGTTTATGATGCGATGCCAGGTATCCTTTAATGATCATTTCGATATTATTTTCCGGTTCGATGCGCGCGATCAGCAGGAAATAGGCATATGGGACCAACTCATATCTCGCGGGTATGGAATCATCGATATTATCGAATATTTCTGCACCATAAGGAATGTGGATCGCTTTTTTATGATACGTGTTCCACAGGTATTCCTGGATCCGCGGGGAATCGGCCACCAATACCTGTGCATGTCTGGCTGCCAGTGATTCCGCCCATTTCAGAAAGCGCTGTGTCGGTTTGTTATACTTGCTGCGTTTCCATTCCAGGCCATCCATATTGACCATATTAATAGTATGCCGGGGCCATCGCCAGTACCAAACCGAATCGCTTGTATATCCCAGGTGAAGCAATACATCGAAATTTCTTTTGGATGCATCGCGGTTACAGTTCAGGTCATAAAAGAATTGTCCAAACGTGCCGAACTTATGTTCGAGGTCGCGGCAATGAATGATCTGCACACCGTTCCATTCTTTTTCCTGGTAGGGATGCTGATCCGAATTGTAGACATACACATTATGTCCCCGTTCGGATAAACCTAATGAGAGATATTGTGCAAATTGTTCGAATCCACCATAATGATTGGGGATGCCACGGGTGCCGAGTATGCCGATCTTTAGTTTCTTCATGTGGATAAAATGTTTTTGCAAGCCGTTAATGTAATATCGGCAGCATGCTGCCAGGTATAGTGTTCCAGAATTTTTTGCTGTAGTTCTTTGCGGGGTTCGCTTTTGGCTGCTGTATCGATCGCATTGAAAATAGAAGCAGGATCAGCCGGATCGCAATAGAAGGCATCATTACCAAAATATTCCCTCGTGAATCCTTTATCGGTAATCACCACGTTGCAACCCATTGCAGCTGCTTCGAGTGAGGAGAGCCCGCAGGTCTCGAACCAACTGGGCAATACATGCACTTTCGCTTTTTTATAATAATCAGCCAGCAGGTCCTGTGATATATGATCGCGGAACAAAATGTTCTTTCCTGCAATCCTTCTGCAGGCATCATAATAATCTTTTTGATTGGGGGCGGGCGAGCCGAGCAGGATCAGGGTATAAGGAGTATCATTCACTGCCCTGATAAGGTTCAATTGATTTTTGATACCTTCTATACGCGCTGCACAAATGACCAGTGTATTGTCTCTTGTTATATTTTCATCCGGGTGAAATAAAATAGGATCGATGCCATTGGGTACAACGGAATATTTTTTTTCAACTGCATATAATTCTTTCAACCGCTGGTATTCTTTTTCCGTACCGGGCAGCAGGTGGTTGACCTTTTGCAGGATCTCTTTAATGCTTTGCCGTTGTCCCTTCCAGATATATTTTTTACTGCGTAAAGAATCTTTACCGGTCAGCCATCTCCCCATCGTTTTTATATATTCTGTAAATCCCGAAGGGAAGCTGCGTAAGATCAATCCGGGTAAGCCTTTGCGGTAGCGACGGTCATACTCACTGTAATCGATCAGTATAGGGGCCAGGACAAAAGGTTTTTGGGTTTGATGCAGGTGAAAGAGAATATCGGAAGGCCGGGTAATATTGGAAACATGGAAGAGATCATAGTGCTGGTAATCTATCTCTTCATGGGTCAGCAGCACACTGGCTTTCATGCCTGACCGGTTGAAATGACCGGCCAGTTGCAATACCTGGATGGTATCACCTCCCGGAACCTCGTACAAAGTGGACCGTGTAATGAACGCAATTCTCATTCAGAGCCAGAACGGGAAAAAAAGGCGTTAAGTTGCCAGAGGAGCAATGGGTGGTTTGTATCCGGCAGTCGCAAACAGGCAGATAGTAAATCTCCTTAAACCTCGACAATAGAAATTGCCGGATTTTTGATTTATTCAGAAACCTGAAGTTTTGATGTTACGGAAAAGTTACCTGTGTTGGTCAGGGTGCGGGACCGGGGTGGTTTTGACGGATGAAGACTGGCTATTATGCTATTACGAACGCTCAACAGTTTCTTATTTAATATATTTTGTATTAGTTTTATCGCCATGAGCCATTATGTAATCACAGGGGGCGCCGGCTTTATTGGCAGCAACCTGATCCGCACACTGATAAACAGCGATCCGGCTGTACAAATTACCTGCATCGACAATTTCGACCCTTTTTATTCCATCGATATCAAAAAGCTGAATATCCGGGATTTTGAAGGAAACCCACGTTTTAAACTGGTCAATACCGACCTGGCTACAACGTCCGGGCTTGAATTGAGCAAAGCTATCCCTGACCCGGTAGATGCCATTGTTCACCTGGCTGCCAAGGCAGGGGTTCGTCCGAGCATACAAAACCCGGTTTCTTACCAGCAGGCTAACGTGATCGGTTTACAGAACATGCTGGAATTTGCCAAAGAAAAAAAGATCAAACAATTTGCGTTTGCTTCCAGCAGCAGCGTATATGGAGTGAATGATCATTTTCCCTGGAAAGAAGAAGAACAACTGATGCCGATCAGCCCGTATGCCAGTACCAAACTGTCGGGTGAAATGCTCGGCCACGTATATCATAAATTATTTGGCATCCGTTTCCTGGCGCTCCGGTTCTTTACGGTCTATGGCCCCGGTCAGCGTCCCGACCTGGCGATCCATAAGTTTACCCGCGATATTATCAAAGGGAAACCAATTACCGTATTCGGAGATGGCAGCACCAGCCGCGACTATACGTTTGTAAAAGATACGGTGCAGGGTATCATTGGCGCGATCAATTATGATCAATCGGATTTTGAAATAGTGAATCTTGGTAACAGCGATACCGTGACATTGACCGAACTGATCAATGCCATCGAAGATACAGTAGGAAAGAAAGCGATCATTGAACGCCATCCCGATCAGCCCGGCGATGTACCAAGAACATTTGCTGATATCGCCAAAGCAAAAAAATTATTCGGATATAATCCTCATACTAAATTAAAACCCGGACTGGCCGAATTTTATAAATGGTTCAATGCAAACAGCGAACTGCTGATGAAATAATCTATGTGAAACCTATGTCTCTATGTGCCTATGTGGTGAATCTACGCCATGCAGATAGTGTACTGTAATTGCCTGTCGTAATTTTTACCACATAGGCACATAGGTTTCACATAGATTTATACTGTGATATCTGTAAGTGGTTTGATTTCCTTTTTTGCCTGGTACACCCGGCGGACATTATACGTCTTTTTATTCTGCGATTCGAAATAAGTACGCACATTGATATCGGCGATGATACCGATCGTGATGAATTGAATACCGCCCAATAAAAGGATCAATCCCAGGATCAGGATCGGTCTTCCCCATATATCATGACCCATTAATTTCAGGATCAGTAGGTAAATATTGATCAGAAACCCAAGACCCAGGCTGATAAAACCAATAGTGCCGAAAAGATGCATCGGTTTTTGCAAATACTTGCGGAAGAAAACCATCAGTACCAGGTCGGACATGACCTTGAACGTGCGGTTGATACCATATTTACTTTTACCAAATTGCCGTGCATGATGTTTTACATCTACCTGTGTAATACGTGCTCCCTGCAATTTGGCCAGTACAGGAATAAAACGATGCAATTCGCCATACAATCCCAGCTCTTCGGCAATTTCTCGTTTGAATATTTTTAGCGTACAGCCATAATCTTTAAAATACACGCCTGTCATTCTTCTTATCAATGCATTGGCAATACGGCTGGGTATTTTGCGAAGGATAAAACCGTCCTTCCTGTTTTTACGGTTGCCGGCCACTACATCCCAATCTTCTCTTTTCAACAGATCAAGCATGGGAGGAATATCAGTGGGATCGTTTTGAAGATCGCCATCGAGCAGGGCTACATATTTACCACGAGAATAATCGATACCGGCTGTCATGGCCGTGCTTTGCCCATAATTTTTGCGCAGCTCTACCAGCATTGTCCTGTCATCTGCATTTTCCAGGATTTGCAGGCGTGTTTTATCGGTAGAGCCATCATCCACCAGGATCACTTCATAATCGATCCCTTCGAGGGCGGTGCGTACAGTTTGCAGGAGAGGTTTGATATTCTCTTCCTCGTTCATCACCGTAATAACAACAGATAATTCCTTCATTGGGGCAAAGGTAATTAATCGGTTGGCAGTGTGAAGTGGGCAGTTGATAGCCAGACATCCGGCTCCACGGCCGCCGTCCCGCCGGAAATCACGAACATCCCTATCAGTATGCGTAGGAATCTATCCTGAATAGTAGGTCGACTGCCGGCTGCTCAAGTGACGTTTGATGGCTAATAACTTTTTGATTACCAACTCATAAGCCGTACTCGTTTTTTGAACCAAAAATCCATATTTTGAAGTCCCAAAACCACTACAACATGAAAAAGATCATTTTAGTGATCGCTGTATTCTTCACTGTGGCGCCGGCTGTGATGGCCAGGGAAGGAGATGATTCGCTGCAAATGGCTATTAACGAGATGAACGCCTTTGTAAAATTCAAGGATTCTGTCAACGAAGCCATGGAATATAAATCCGGGATCATACCACTTCCTTCTGCCGTGGTACAGTTGAATGTTCCCAAAGGATTTAAATACCTCGGATTGGAACAAAGTAAATATGTGATCGAAGACCTCTGGGGCAATCTCCCGCAGGAAAACCTGCAGGGTATGTTGTTCCCTGAAAATGCAGGTCCGCTCGATGACAGTTCTTACGCGTATATCATCACCTACAGTCCTGTTGGATATATCAAAGATGGTGATGCCAAGGATATCAATTATGATGACCTGATGCGCGATTTCAAACAGGGTGATGTGGAAGAGAATAAAAAAAGACTGGCAGGTGGAGCTACGCCCATGTACACACAGGGTTGGGCCGCCAAACCATTTTATGACGACCAGAAAAAAGTATTGCACTGGGCACTTGAATATAAAGTAGAAGGCACCGAGGAACATACACTCAATTACAAGATCATTTCACTGGGACGCAAAGGAATGCTGACGATGAATGCGATCGCCGGTATGAGCCAGATGAATGCGGTAAAAGCCGATGTAGATAAAGTATTGAACATGGCGGAATATACTGCCGGTAACCAATACAAGGATTACGATTCGAATGTGGATGAAGTAGCTGCCTGGACCGTAGGTGGACTGGTAGCCGGAAAAGTATTATTGAAAACAGTAGCCGGGAAAGGTATACTGGCCTTCCTGAAATATATCATTCTCGGTATCGTAGCCGCAGGCGGCGCGATCTGGAGATGGATCACCGGCAGAAAAAAGAAAGAAGAAGAATTTGTCTATCAGCCGGCTCCGGCTCCGGCAGCGGAACCTGATAGTGAAATAAAGCCTTAACGAATAAGAAATAAGGAACAAAAAATAAGGAATGAGAAAGTAGCAGTTTGAATGCCGTTATTTCCTCATTCCTTATTTTTTGTTCCTTATTTCTTATTTATACTATACCCGCTAATTCCAAACTGATCTTCTTCAGCTTCCTGATCTCTGCATCTTCGATAACAGGATCGGGAGCAAGGATAAGTGAGTTCTCCTGTTCTTTCCACCAGTTGTTCTTTATTAATTCGGCAAACGAAATAACACCTACCAGGTATTTGCGTTCTTCCTGTGCATGCCATTCTTCTATCCATTCAAACTTTTCATGAGGCACATGTTCGAGGTTGTTAAAGCTGACATATACCCGGAGGAAAATATCGTGTGTAAGCTGGTGCGGCCGGTGATGATACAATTTCTTGTATTCATATTTATATTGATAACGCAATGCCGATATATCACTCAATACTGCGGAAGCAGTCGGAAAACTTCCTGCGCCTTTTCCATAAAAGAATTGTTTGTCGGCAAACCCGCTTTCGATCACAACGCCGTTATATTCATTTTTTACAAATGCCAGGTGATCGTTATAAGGAATGAATTGAGGCAGTACAAACGCTACCACTTTTCCATTCTTTAATTTTTGCGCCTGGGCTACCAGTTTTACCTGTTGATTTTTTGATCTGGCGACAACTGCATCACTGGCCTGTACATTTTGAATACCATTGAAAAGAATATGATCCGGCTTTTCAATAATGCCATAGGCATGTGTCAGTAAAAAGGTCCATTTATTTACTGCATCATATCCCTCTACATCCAGTTTGGGATTGCTTTCAGCGAATCCAAGTTGTTGTGCCTGTAACAGGGCATCGCGGAAGCTGAGCCCTTCTTCAAACATTTTGGTGAGGATATAATTGGTAGATCCGTTCACGATCGCCTTGATCGAATGAAGCAGATCATTATCATAATATTCTTCGAGGTTGCGGACAACAGGAATAGAGGCGCAGGCAGCTGCTTCATATAATAAGGAACGGCCTGTTTCCTGCTGCAATTTTAATAATCCGGGTAAATGTTCGGCGATCATTTTTTTACTGGCGCTCACGACATCTTTGCCATTTTTAAGCGCAGCAGATACGATCTGGTAAGCAGCATCTGCATCATCGATCACTTCCACGATCACATTGATCTCCGGGTCATTCAATAATACATCACGGTCATTCGTGAAAAGCGAATCCGGCGCATTTCTTTTCTTGTCGGGATGCTTGATACATACTTTCTGAAGCCGTGCATTCAGCGAAGGTGTTTGCTGCAATACTTTATATAATCCTTCTCCTACTACGCCAAAGCCAAAGAGACCTATCGTTAATTGTTTGTGTGTTGTTTGCATGCCTGATTTTTTAGTGCGGAGGAATCCTGTCGCGGAACTACAGATGGCCAAAGTTGCAGGGTTGTAGAACCGCAAGGCTGTCCTATTGATTAACTACTTTTAAATGATGATGAAATGATTTGTCTTCTATAAATTTTCTCAACACAGGTTCGATCTTTTCATACTCAAGCAGGAAGCCGTCGTGACCGAAATCGCTGGCAATAGACAGCAGGGCAGCTCCGGGTATATGTTGTTGTAAATACTCCTGTTCGGCAATCGGGTACAGAACATCGGATTTAATACCAATGACCAGTGTTTTCGCTGTTATTTTTTCCAATGCCTTTTCAATGCTTTCTCTTCCTTTCGATACATCATGACTATCCATCGCCTGGCTAAGCCGGTAATAGCAAAACGCATTAAAACGGTTGACGAGTTTTAATCCCTGGTAGCGCTGGTAATTATCTGCGGCATACACAGCTTCTGAACTTAAGGAAACAAAAGATTTATCTCTTGGTTGTGTCAATTCATATCCGTTGTAATGACGGTAAGATAATAACGCGATGGAACGGGCGGCTGCCAATCCTTTATGACCTGCATCGGGTCTGCGATCAAGCCAGGTGCTGTCTGCTTCAATGGCCATCCGTTGCGAAGCATTGAACGCGATGGCCCAGGGCGATAAAGCCGCGTTGGTAGCGATCGGGACAATATGTTCGAACAATTCCGGTTCTTCGATCGCCCATTCGAGCAATTGCATACCACCGGTACTGCCCCCCAGGCCGATCAATATTTTTTTCAAACCCAAATAATCTTTGAGATGCTGATAAGTTCTTACCATATCCCGGATAGTAAAAACGGGAAAATCGCTATAATAAGGTTGATTTGTTTCAGGGTTGATACTTAACGGGGAGATACTTCCATAAGGACTGCCCGGTTTATTCACGCAAATAATGAAATGATGGGCAGGATCAAATAATTTTCCTTCGCCTACCAGGCCGGGCCACCATTCCTGCGGACTGCTGTTGGCCGTCAACGCATGAAAAATCCATACTACATTGTTTTTGGCAGCATTCAATTTGCCAAGTGTAGTATAAGCGAGATGATACTGCGGCAGCACGGCACCGCTTGCGAGTTTAAAAGGTTGATTATAATTAAATACCTGGGTCGACATTGTTCCTTGATAAAGCTTTTATTGGTGAATGGTGAGTAGTCAATAGTGAATAATGAATGGTGAATAGTGAAATGGATCAACATTCACTATTCACCATTGACCATTCACTAGGAGACCAGTTCTTTCGAAAATACTTTTTCAAATGCCTGTTCAAAATCAGCTTTGATATCATCGATATGTTCGATACCGGCGCTGATACGGATCAGGTTAGGTAATACACCCGCTGCTTCACGTTCCTGGTCGGTCAATTGTTCATGCGTGGTAGAAGCAGGGTGGATCGCTAATGATTTGGCATCTCCCAGGTTGGCCAGGTGGCTCAGCAGTTGAAGCGAATCGATGAACCTGCGACCGTTTTCTTTTCCGCCTTTGATACCAAACTGTAATGTGCCGCCGAATCCATTGGTTAAATATTTTTTAGCCAGTGTATGATATGGGCTGCTCTTCAATCCGGGATACCATACAAATTCTACCTGGGGATGGTTTTCGAGCCATTGTGCAAGAGCCAGTGCATTTTCATTATGCCTTTCAACACGCAGTGATAACGTTTCAATTCCCTGTAATAGCAGGAAAGAATTGAAAGGGCTTAGTGCAGGTCCGAAATCACGCAGACCTTCTACGCGCGCACGGATAGCAAAAGCGATATTGGGTAACCCGAGTGGATTGCCTTCTCCAAACACATCCCAGAATTTCAAACCATGATATCCTTCGGATGGTTCGGTGAACTGCGGGAACTTTCCATTGCCCCAGTTATAAGTGCCGCCGTCGACGATCACACCGCCGATACTGGTACCATGACCACCGATCCATTTGGTAGCAGATTCCACGACGATATGTGCGCCGTGTTCCAATGGTTTGAATATATAACCACCTGCACCAAATGTATTATCCACTATCAGGGGCAGATCGTATACTTTGGCGAGATCGGCAAATTTTCCAAAGTCAGGAATATTCAATCTCGGGTTGCCAATCGTTTCCAGGTAGATCGCTTTCGTGTTCTTATCGATCAGTTTGACAAAACTTTCTACATCGTCGCTGTCAGCAAAACGCACTTCGACACCGAGACGTTTGAAAGCAACTTTGAACTGATTGTAGGTACCACCATAGAGATAATTGGTGCTGATAAAATTATCTCCGGCCTGCAGGATATTATTCAACGCAAGAAATTGTGCTGCCTGCCCGGAGGCAGTGGCCAATACCGCCACACCACCTTCGAGTGCTGCTATGCGTTGCTCGAATACATCCGTGGTGGGATTCATAATACGGGTATAGATATTTCCGAACTGGCGGAGACCAAAAAGATCGGCGGCATGATCGGAACTGTCAAAGCCGTAAGAAGTGGTTTGATAAATAGGAACGGCCCTTGATTTAGTGGTTGGGTCGATCTGCTGCCCGGCATGCAGCTGCAATGTTTCGAAGCGATGTTTGTTTGCCATAGCAAAATGTTTTTGTGTTTGAAAATGTTTACAACAAATGATCAGTAATATGGGCCGGAAGCCCCGGGGGTAGAAGAATCGTATGCCTTACGGCATACAGCACATACAACAACCAGCCTGGTGGTAAGAAACGATGATAATTGCCTGGGTTGTCATGTGTTCAATAATTACCCTACGAATTTAGTAGGGTAATCCTGATAAAACAAATTTTCTTCTCCTTCGGGACAAACGAAAGGTTACCGTTAAATGATCAGTTATTATCGGGCTTATCGTGAAAGGAAAGTTGGGCGTTGCCAACCGGGTATTCTCCTATACGGAGCGGGCGGGCATAAAAAAAGCTCACCTGCTAAATCAGATGAGCTTATAATATATTATTCAATATGTTGAAAGCTATGGGATCTGACTTATCTGCCTTTGGCGTTAACCAAAGTAGGAGTTGGCACCTTGCAGAATTCTGCAGGTTGCCAAGGCTTCATAGGGCCATTTCCCTCAGCCTTTCTTGATAAGCGTCTCCCGGTTTTACCCGGGATGCCCCGGATCATATCCGGGATACAAAGAACTGTTGCAAAGATAACCGCGAAGATTTCAGATTTCCAAATATTGGCCGGAAATCTTTTTTTAGCTGTTAAATCCGTTAACAAGCCAATAGCCAACCCTATTTGAAACCTATGTTCCTATATGCCTGTGTGGTAAACCTACGCCTTACTGGTATCATAGAGTAATTTTGTAAAACATCTGTCTGTACTAAACAGGCACCATTAATAAGGCGAGGAGACCTTACTACCACTTGTTAATCCCCCAGATTCTGCCCCAGCCATTCTTCCGGTGAATGACAAAGTATTTCGTTGGGTACTTTCTTTTCTATTTTATCCTGTACTTTGACAATCGCTCCGCTGATCAATTTGTGCTGAATGCCCTGGTCCTCTTTCATTCCCATCTGCTTCATCATATTGATGATCTTATCACCGCCAAAATGAAGGAAGACCGGTTCATCGAGCGCTGAATAAATAGTGACTTCCTTCAGGGAAAGTTTTTCAAACAGTTTTGATTCTTTGGAAACAAGCGGGTAATGTTCGGCAAACAGGATCTTGTTATCGGCGATCAATGCCGTATGCATCTGGCTGGCCAGGAAAAGAGAAACAGGGCGACTTGTCTCCCTGCCAAACAGGGCCTCGAGTTTCTGCATCGTTGATTCGAACCAGCAAATGACCGAAAGATTATTATCTTTTTTCCATTCTTCCAGGATGCCGTTCCATTTTGCATTCTGCGTCATCCACACGGTATCATGGATCTTTCTCTGATTCTTCTTCGCGAAAAACATAGGGATTTATTTAGACAAAAATAAATAAAAAAGGAGGTTGCAGCTGCAACCTCCTCTAATGATCATTAGTGTTCTTGAAATATTTATTGCTGGGGCACTACAGGCGTAGTTGTAGCAGGAGCAGGATTTTCTGCAGGAGCTACTTGCTGATCAGCAATGACTTTAGTACCCGTATAGAAAGTAGGTTTTACTTCTTGTACTTTTACTTTGGTAGTCTTTGTTTTTTTAGTTGATTTTACAGCTGGTTGTTCTTCTTCTACCACAGGTTGCTGATCGGCTGGTAAAAAAACAACAGCAGGATCTTCTGCATTGTATTTGCAATTAGAGCAAACATTCAGGGTATTGGCATCTTTATCGAATATCAATACACCTGGTTCGATGTCTTTACCATCTTCTGTTTTTTGTGCAGGAATGGTATAAACGGCAGGAGATTTTCTCAGGTAGATTTTTGTTCTTCCCTGTGGCAGACCATCTACCCAGGCAATTCCTTTATTGGTTTCATCCAATGCTACAGTTACTTCAGCATGTGCACCGTCTTTATCAGTTACATCGTATTTACCGATAACAGGGAATATTTTTTCAGTTGTCAGTGGTTCAGGCATAGGAAGCATGGCATATTTTGTTTTTGAATCCCAGTTGTTCCATTTGTCTGATCCATAAGGTAATGCTATCGTAGTTGTTGATACGGGCACTCCTGCATCTGTTGTTGTCGTTGTAGTTACAGGAGTAGTTGTTACCGGAGCTACTGCCGGTTGTTTAGTGCTGTCGGGTTCTTGTGCGTTAACGGTAGCAGCGGAAAGGCAAAAGAACACTGCACCGGCAATTATTGCGGTTTTTTTCATAAAAAGTATGTTTTAAATTATTTGAATCCTGGTGTCACTCCCTACCTTTTAAATATTGTGCCAAAAATTGATTTTGGGGAAAAACCGAAAAAAAATATCTATTTATGGTAGATTTTCAGGCTATTATAAGGATTGGTGCGCAGAAGCGAAGTGCAAAAGCGGAAGCAGATATCAACCCCTTGCTCTCGCTCTGTTTCGCAGGAAACACTTCAAACTTTATAACTTTTTGCTTGGCCGCTTGTTTTATCTTCGCTATCCTTCTTTCTAAAATCTACGGACCTGTATTATTATGGCGGAAACTAAAGACGCGGCGATCGAAGTATTCGGGGCAAAAGTGCATAACCTGAAGAATATAGATATCTCCATTCCTAAAAATAAACTCGTGGTGATCACAGGTATCAGTGGCAGTGGTAAGTCTTCACTGGCTTTTGATACCATCTATTCCGAAGGCCAACGCCGTTATATGGAAACATTCGGCGCTTATGCCCGCCAGTTTATCGGCGATATGGAACGTCCTGACGTTGATAAGATCACCGGTCTTTCACCGGTTATTTCCATTGAACAGAAAACAACCAATAAGAACCCCCGCTCAACCGTAGGCACTGTTACTGAAGTATACGATTTCTTACGCCTCCTGTTTGCCAGGATTGGCGAAGCCTATTCTTATAACACCGGTAAGAAAATGGTGAAATGGAGTGAAGAAGAGATCGTGGAAAATATCTTCCAACGTTTTTATAATAAGAATATCACCTTGCTGGCACCGTTGGTAAGAGGCCGTAAAGGTCATTACCGCGAACTATTTGAAGATGTCCGCAAAAAAGGATTTCTGAAAATGCGGATAGATGGGGAGATCCTCGATCTCGTGCCCAAAATGCAGGTAGACCGTTATAAGATCCATGATATCGAACTGGTGGTGGACAGATTGCAGGTCACCGAAGACCTTAAAGCAAGACTGAGCCAGAGCGTACAACAGACATTGAAACTGGGAAAGGATTTGATGTTCGTGGCGGCTGCTCCGGCTACATCTTCCTCAAAGGGGGAGACTTCCGAAGCCTCTGCTAAAAAGAAAACAACTAACCGCAAGGATGCCAAAGCCGTTCCCGAAGCAGAACACGCCGGTGCTGTTACGATGTATTCCAAACTTCTGATGTGCGAGGATACGGGCATCAGTTATGAAGAACCCTCTCCCAATTCATTTTCGTTTAACTCGCCTTATGGCGCCTGCCCCGTATGCCGTGGCCTCGGAACCACCTTTCATGTGAATATGGAAGCAGTGATCCCCGATGATGAGATCAGCATTAACGAAGGAGGTATTGCTCCACTGGGAGAAGAAAGGGAAGCCTTTGTATTTAAACAGGCACAGGAAATTGCAAAGAAGAATAAAATATCGCTGACCAAACCCATCAAAGAGATACCTCAAAAAGGATTGAACATATTATTATATGGCAATGAAGAAGGAGTGGAAGCGGATATCGCTTTTGAAAATGCGGGCTTCGATCCCTATGGACCCTATGAAGGGATCAT
>CAMLGR010000031.1 GCA_946479615.1 uncultured Bacteroidota bacterium
CCCTTTCACGGTGGTGATACGAGTTCGAATCTCGTACGGGCTACATAAGAATAACAAAAACCCCGCAAGGAATGTTGCGGGGTTTTTTATTGGAGAATCTGCTGACTGCATCTGGGTCACATTTGTTCGATTTGCCTTCTTCCCCCGCAAGAATATAATGGATTTTTATTGAGATCTTTCGCTACTCCGGGCACCAGGAGTTTTATAATCCTGCTATTTATCTACTGATAAGGTTTTTCAACCACGTATTCTTCTACCCACCAGGGTAACTCTGTAGATTGTATATACAATTTTTTCTGATCATCAATTTCTGCAACAGGTTCAATGCTGCGTTCTTCAGAAGAGTTATCAAATAAATACACACGGTGACAAAGCGGAATGATCTGAGGTAATATCTCCAATGATTCATTATATCTTTTTATGATCCTGTCTTCCTGAACAGCATGGCCTCCTAATTTAACGCGGTGCTTTACCCTTTCAATATTAATAGCAGGATCTACAGTACAAATGAAGTAGAGGTAGTTTTTATATCCTGATGCCTGACTTTGCTTTAGAAAATTTATTTTGGAAGAATGGCTCAATACTGTTTCGTGATGGAAAGGTCATAAACAGATGGAAGATTAATAAGGCCTTTATCCTGAAAGGATTTTTCTATTTCATCAGCATTCACAAAAGGACCACTATAAAATTTCTTACGAACCTCCTGCAGGACGGTGCTTTTGCCACTTCCGTTAGGACCTGCCATAGTGCGCAACCGCTTATTTTCTGATGGCATGTAAAATAGTAGAAGGTTTGTATTTCACGTAGAAAGAGCTGCGTTTGATCCTGGGAGAAATCGTTGTCTCTTCCCCGTTTGCATTGATTTTTATAAGGTCTTTGTAGTTGCGGATATATGCTCTTGACAGCCCGGCTGCTTTGGCTTCTGCCGCTGCATTGTTCCCAGCCGTATTAGCTAATTCCCTGATGATCCAAAATCCATTTACATTATCTTCAATATCCGAGAAGTTATAAGAAATGAAAACAGAGCGTTTGGCTGCACGGTTTCTGTTCCGAAAGTTTACAGCCCGGGGACCGATCTTTTTTCCTATATGCCTGCTTTTCATACATCTAATTTACAATTTTTTTTGAATGAACGTTAATGTATCAGATTACCACCCGGCTAAAAATGTTATAAAGAGTTAAACTTAAGCATTCAATATCCTCCGCAGTTCATCGGGTTTTTCTTTCCCGGTGAATTGTCTTATCCATCCGTTTCCGAGGGCTTTTCTTTAACTGAGCACTGAGCCGGGTCACTGCTGCCAATCGCTCTGCCACAGGACGGGATAACCAATATTCCAGATCCTGTTTCTCTTCATCATGACTGTGCATCTTAAACTGCTTCTTAACCATTGCGATTTTTCTCTGCATAATAAATTATTTGTTATTCCTCTTGTTTTATACCCGCTGACTTTTCACCCCTCCCGGAAACATGATCGTGAGCAGTACGACTATCAATAAGAAATTAAATTCGATCCCGTTTCTTCCCCCTCCTACTACAAACCATCCTTCTTTGAAATGAACGAGAATGATTCCCATGATGAATATGAATATCGTGATCCAGCAGGCGATCTTTACATATTTATTAATGAGCAGGCAGATAGCAGCAGCTACATGCGATAGTTTAATCGCCCAGGCAAGAGGTACCCCCACAGGAGCAAAGCCTGTTTCATCGAGATAAAATTTTCCAAAGTCATTGATCCCGTTATCAAACATGCCGGTAATGCTATGCGCCAGTAAAATAATGGCAATAGCCAGGCGCAGTAAAAGAGTATTGGCTGGAATATTCATGATGGAAGGAGTTTAACCAGTAAGGTAGAAAAAATAAGCATGTCAACGATTCCGCTTATCATTACCCATAAAACTCGCATTCACCTTTGAATTTGTCGCTTCCTGTCGCTCTTCATCCGGGTGGTCGGCGTAAATTTGCTGACCAGCACCAGGTATATGCGGACCGGACCTATAACTATTTTTTTTTATTATTAACCCATTCTTATATGAGCGCACAACAAAATTCCGCAGGCCAGTATGCGACTGTAAATGGCTTAAAAATCTATTACGAGATCCACGGCAGTGGTCAGCCATTGGTATTGTTACATGGTGGTGGCTCGACCATCAAGTCCAATTACAGCCGTGTTTTACCGCAACTGGCAAAGAACCACCAGGTGATCGCCATCGAATTACAGGCGCATGGTCATACAGCCGACCGTGATCGTCCCCTGAGTTTTGAACAGGATGCCGATGATGTAGCCGCTTTACTGAAATACCTTCAAATAGAAAAAGCGGATATCATGGGCTTCAGCAATGGAGGCACCACATCTTTACAAGTGGCTATCCGTCACCCGCAATTAGTACATAAGCTGGTGCTGGCATCCACCACGTATAAACGGGATGGTATGCAACCGGGTTTTTTTGAAGGAATGCAACAGGCCACCCTGGACCATATGCCTCCCCTGCTCAAAGAAGCCTACCTGGAAGCCAGGCCCGGTGATACCAAAGGATTATTGGTGATGTTCAACCGTGATGTGGAGCGCATGCTTGCTTTTAAAGATATTCCCGATTCTGCTATCAAAACGATCCAATGCCCGGCATTGGTCATTAATGGTGGTGCGGAAGTGATCCGTACCGAACATGCACTGGAACTGTCACGCACACTTCCCCATGCACAACTGGCAATATTGCCGGGCGGACATGGAGATTATATTGGCGAAGTTTGTGCATCTGATCAAAAAAGCAAGTTGCCCGCATTGGTAGTGGAACTGATAGAATTGTTCCTGGCAAGCGCTGATAAATAAGTTGTCAGAATATCTCCCTGAAATAGTTGCGGTATTTCAATGCCGCCCACCTGATCCGCTGGTATTGCCCATGTGTAAAATTCTTCCGGCAATTAGTCGCATAACACATAAGATTGGTGGGATCGGGCTGAAATAATTTTCCATCTATATCATGCCGGGTACCGGCGTAAGCGCAGTTTTTAACCGAATCATTAAGCAGGTTGGGATCTGCGGGTGTATCGCATACATCATCTCCCGTGCAGGAACAACTGCCTCTGTCAACCAATTCATCAGTAGAGCCATTGTTTGTCTTGCCATGTGTATGGTATAATAAAAAATAATGACCCAGCTCATGCGGGAAGGTGGTCTTGTTACGGATCGCATCGCCGGTGAGCATGACAAAGTCATCACCCCTTGACATTTTTGCATAGCCGTTTACCGGTTGATTCTGCGCCCTGATGGAATTGAAAATAAAAATGGTGATGGCTTTATCCTTGCAACGTTTCCGTATCACAAAATCATTCATGGCATCGAGATTGTAAAAGTTATCAGACTGGATCGTGTCGATACCTGCCAATGAAAATTCCACTCCTGCCGGTTTGTATTTGGCCTGTAATTCCGTAAAAGCTGTTTTCACTTCTGCTTTGGTAGCCGATCCGTTGTTATTCTTTTTGCAGACAATATAAAATTGCATCGGGTAGGTCAAAATAGTAGTCGTATCATCAGGAACGAGTTCGGGCGTACACACATTATCGAAGAAGTTGGATATTTCATCATACTGATCCGGTGTGAGCCTTGTTCCGCAATCGAGTGTATCGGTTATGACAGCACCGGTAACCGATATACTGTCATATGCCAGTTGCTCGTCGATCAATGTTTCATATACTTTATCCCTGAGTGCGCGCTTGGCATTATGCTCAACCGATATTTGTGTTTCCTCCTGCTTAACCTGTGATTTATCGTTGTTGCAGCAGATAAGAATAGTCGAAAGAAGAAGAAAAAGAATTGCGGAACGCATAGCCGTTGTTTTATTTTCAATGAATTATTTAATAGTAACTGTTACAGGCGCAATACCGGTTGCCGTAACGGTGGTACTATCCGATCCGGCAATTCTGACATTACTGATCACCATACGTGCACGTACATAGTATTTCCCGGGATTGATATCGTTGAAATTAATGTTTCCATCCGGTTCAGTGGGACCCGTTTTATAGGCAGCCGTGATCGTCGTATCAGCTACATAGGCCGCCCGGTTGGTGTATATCCCTACCGTAATTCCTGAAACCGGCAGCAAAGACAAATCCTGCACATGCACAGCCAGCGTATTGACCGGAACTACTTTTTCCAGGTTGAAATTGATACGGGGAATACCGAGGCGACCGATAACTACAGGAAGCGTTGTACTGGCAAGATAAAAATCAGGACCCATTTTTTTATAGGCTTTTATATAATAAGATCCCGGCAGCAGGTTATAAAATATTTTACGCCCACTGTTATCCGAAACATCCGAGCGGTAGCTACCATTGCAGGTGTCTGCATTGAACTGGGTTTGGTTATTAAAAATGCAAATGCGCACACCGCCAATCAATTGCCCGTTGAGCTTTGTTTCTGCATACAGACCATTCTGCCCTGTGGAATCATTGCCTGCTACCAGGCTGATGGTAGTATTCGGCGGCACCACGGTAGTAAATGCATTGTAGCGGATGCCACCGATGCTATCCGTATAGAAAAGATCATAGGAACGCCCTTTTTCTACATTTTCAAAAAGGAAGTAACCATCGGCATCGGTGCTGTCGCTGTAGAGATAGTTCAGTGTATCGGAAGGTGAATAGGCCAGCCTGACAATTTTTTTTGCTAACGGTTTTGCAATGCCATCACCGGAATAAATATCGCGGTAGCTAAGCCGCCCGGCCAGCTTTTCCGTGCCCTTAAAATCGTCTTCCGTTTTTTTACAGGTCAATTGCAGAAGAGCAACGATACCAATTATATATATTCTCTTGTTCATAATATTAATTAAAGTTGAACGCGCCAATGATTTTACGAACCACCAGTTCAGGATTAAGGCTGAGGGATATATAAGGAGCCAACACCTTATAGAGCGGTTTATCTCCTGTGATCTCATTATTGCTGATGATATATTGCCTGTATTTATGAAAATGGACACCGCCATTTAATTTTAAGCCTGGCCCAAAATCATAGCCAACACCGAGGTAATAATTATCCAGTGGTTTAGGAACTCCCATGCCCAGCATAAAGTTGATCCGTGTAACGCCTCCAAAGAAAGGTTCATCTATTTTATAAAGACCCTGCCGCTTTTTTGTTTTGAAAGGATAAAAATGAAGGGCCGCAATCCCCCGGTACCGTTCATCTTTCGAGGTAATTTTATTTCCATCCGCGCTTACCACTCTTACTTCCGGGAACGTATATGCCATACCAATGCTGGCTTCCACCAGGCTATGACTTCCTCTTTTATATTTTGTAGCGACAATGCCGATCGTGTCGGATTTGGTAGTACTATAGCGGTCTACTACCAGGGTTTGTTCCACCTTCGGTACTTTATCATTGATAACAAGAAGCGATGCCCTGTATTTGGGTACTGTATCGGTAGATGTTTCCATCCGCGTGACCGGCAGCGAGGAATAAGCCATTACATTGATAAGTTGTGCGATGTGAAGACTGTCATATCGCAGCGAATCGATGGCAATGGGCGCCATTTGCTGGGAATACATCCTGCCCAGGTAATCGCCCAGGATCTTAGCCTGCAGCGCTCTTACAGCTTTTGAGGTAGCCCTTACAGAATCAACCGATTCCGCTTTATACCTTCTTTTTATAGCATTAAAAATGGTATCACTGAAACCGACTGAACTGAAGGCATCCCATCCATAGAATGTAAAATCGGAATTATCTCCCTGGAGTGTAGTAGCGACTGCAGCCTCGAGATAGGTTTTCATTTCACGCCAGAAAGTGGCTGTATCGGTTCCTGTTGAATCAAGTGTACTGACTAACGGTATATATTCCTTCGGGCCAGCTATATCAAAATAGTCATAAGAGAACCATTTGTTATTAATTAAAGTTCCTGAACCCGATTTATTATTAAAGTTTTTATTTGCCGCAGAAATAATTCCCCGGATAGTCATCATTTGGGGATTTAATAGATTATACAACCGCAAACCGCTGCCGATAGTGGTATCGATAAAATCTTCCGTAGGCGAATTGCCACTGATCTGTTTGGTATCGGTAATCCGGTACCGCGCTTTGTATCCTTTATCAATATTCATCAGGAGCAGGTATATTTTTTCATCCCTGTCCAGCGGCCGTATTTTCGCTATTTCCAGGTTTTTTTCTTTGGTGTCCAATAAAAAGTATTGATTACGCGCACTATCAAGCACCGGGAAAATTTTCTTCTTGGTAGCACCTACCGGGAACACCACTTCATTGGTCACCTGTGCAGGGTGAGAGAGTTTCTGCCAACTGGCATTATTTGCATTCACCAGGGTATTGTTGCGTGTGATAAATTCCCTTCGCGAATATGTTTTTGCCAGCAAATCAATTTCCGGTATGGTATCCATCATATTGGCACAAGAAAAATCAAGCGGGTTCAATTTTAATGCACCCCCTGTGCTCCATAACCATTGCTGAAACACGGGCAGCTTTACTAATTTTATGTATTTACTTTTTTGCAGGTACTCTGCCAGCAATTTATGAGAGACATACATTTTCTCCAGTAGTTCGGGTCTTGCCTGCCGGTATACCTGCTGCAATGCACTGGTGACCGAATCATACTGATGCTTCAATTCTGTATAATAATTATGGTAATCGGTGAGGGTGGTCGAAAGGGCCAGCGCATTTTCCCGCCGGTTCAGCAGGGTGGTATAATACATTGTAAGAAATTTAGACAATATATCTTCCTGCGTCAGCGTATAAATATGATAGTGCAGCTCCACCGTATCAGAGATCTTATACAATTTTGTACTGAATACGCTATCCAATGCTTTTACAAAGGGCTTCAATAGTGTATCACTGGACAGGGATAACGCGGCGAGGTTGAATACATCCAGGTTATCGCTTATTTTCTGAAGATCCTGTTTCATGAGGCGCAGCCGTACGGTATCCAGCAACCATTTGGTCAATGGAGCCGGCAAAGAGGCATCTTCAAGCGTCTCAATAGTTGTCCTGATATTATTCCTGAGATCTTTTTTAAATTTTGCGATACTCTTATTGTTCCAGGCATCAAGCTCGGATCTATCAACCTGGAATGTATCAGCGGGTTTGCTCAATACAAACAGGCTATTGGGTGAAAATTTTGAGGTCCCATTTTCTCCAAACCGTAATTGAGCGGATATTTTACTGAAAAAACAAACCACTCCCATTACAACTAAAAGGATGTATTTCATTCTTATTATTTATATATGCAGGAAAAGTCGTTATAAACACAGGTCAGCCGCA
Organism: uncultured Bacteroidota bacterium; assembly: GCA_946479615.1. The sequence goes on from CAMLGR010000031.1 coordinate 7,257, forward strand.
ACACATATAGTCATGCGATGTTCTCATGTTCACGATCCCAGGATGGGCTTCATAGTTACCAGGAATTATTGTCACCAGACAAGTGGGTATGCACAGGGCGGTATCAGCCGGTATGATCATTTCCGGCTTACCGTAAAAATAAGGGGAATTTAAAAAGAGCAAGACCGTTTTTTCACCTATTTTCTGCCATTTTAAACGGTATTCAGCCCCTGCGATCCTCTGTGGCTCTCTGCGTATAATTCTTGCAGGAGAGATTCTGAATAAGGATTTAATCAGAAACCTTACTCATGGAGTTATACGCAGAGAGCCACAGAGGAGACACAGGGAGCCGCGGAGGGATCAGTTTTTTATAAACTGTAGCTGGCTGAAGTTAAATCCGCCTTTATCAGCGATCAGCCGGAGACGGTTGACCCCTTTCTGCAAACGGATGTTCTTTACTTCCACCACTTTCCAACTGGTAGCGCCGCCTGTGTTAAGAACAGGCACAGCCGATGCTATGATTTTATTATTATTGGACAACGAGAATTTACCGGTGTCATTATTGCTGGCCACGGTTACCGCAATGGAATAAATACCCGGCACGGCTACATTCACCGTATACTGCACCCATTCACTGTCTTCTATACTGGAAATATAGTAACCGCTTGTACCGCGGGTATCTGATGCCTGTATATCCACCCCATCATTCCGGTAGGCCCTTCCGCGGTTGCCCGTTGATAATATCGGAGGTGTTACATACTGGTACCGCGCCGTGTCCTTATCCATATAGGCATACCGGTTGCGACCCAGGTCATAATCAGCGGCGTTTACAATAGCGCCATTGCTGATAATGTGTTTTACAAAGGGTATTGTCTGGAAGGTGCTGACCTGCCGGATCATGGCATCGGTAACATCGCGGTGATAAATGTTGTTTTGCAGCTTGATGTTTTCCAGCCAATCATTCAATGCCTGCTGCGCCTGGCTCTCCGATGGTTTGGGACCATTGTTCAGCCAGTAGTTCAACAACAACTGGTAAGAGGGCGTGACTTTAATTTCAAGGGGATTATTCAATCCCATTTTTTTCAGTTGCCACCAGCACCAGCCTATATCTCTCGATTCTACCAGCCGGATAGCATCGGTGAACCAGGTGTTGGAGTTCTCACCCGATTCTCCCAGCCATAAAGGAACATTGTTCTCCTTCTGCAGATCGAGGAAATGCTGGATGCTGGCCTGTGTATTGAAGTTGCCATATTTGTGGAAGCTCACGACAATGTTATCATCCCATAAAGGAAAGATTCCATTGTAATTATTCCCGAATCCATTGCCTTCAATGATAATGATATGTTTTTTATCGACTTCCCTGATGGCCGCCGTGATCTCCATCATCAACTGGCGCAAAGGTCTGTTGAGTTTTTCCCTCGTGCCACGGGTATCAGTAGAATCTTCAAAACCCCAGTTGGGTTCATTGATGATATCATATCCTCCTATTGAAGGATCATCCACATATCGTTCTGCCAGCTTTTTCCATAAAGCGATCATCTTTTTCTGATTCGCTTTGCTTTGCCATAAAGACGGTTTGGAGGGATCACGATCGGAGATCGGCAGATCATTTCCCTGTCCGCCCGGTGTGGCATGCAGATCGAGAATAAGATACATGTTATTCGCCCTGCACCAGGAGAGCAGACTGTCAGTAAGTTCAAATCCTTTGTTGATCCAGGTGTTCTCACCGGCAACAGGTTCTTCCTCTACCGACAATGTATAAAGACGATAATGCATCGGCAGGCGGATCGAGTTAAATCCCCAGGAAGCCAACGAATCGATATCTGCTTTGGTAGTATGATTAGCCAGCCATTCATTATAGAACTGTTCTGTTTTATCAGCTCCTACCAATGCTTCGATCTTTTCGCGGATGCGGTGTTGCGGGCCAATACTGCCCAACCGGAACATATATCCCTCCTGCAACATCCAGCCACCCAGACCCATGCCACGGAGAATAACTGTTTTCCCTTTCCCATCTGCGATCACAGTTCCTCTTGCATGCAGGAAACCTGTTCCACTTTTAGCAGACGGCATTTTTGCATGCATAGCTGCCTGGGTAAACCCCATACAACCGCAGGCTAAAAAAATCAAACAAAAAAAATATCTTTTCATGAGGGGCAACAATTAATATCAGGCTTACTCTCAATTATTTTATAACGATGGTACTGATCGAATGCGGCAGGCTTTCCACCGGCGCTTTCATTCCTTTTACACAAATGCTGAACGGTATGCTTTTATCCGTGGTATTCATCACTACAACCGCCATACTATTATCTGTATTCAAGAAGGCCGTGGTCTGCAAGGTGCTGCGATTGGAAGAACTCACTATACGTTTTGCCCCCGGTTTAATGAATTTTGAAAAATGCCCGATATAATAAAATGCATTGGTGTAAACGAGCTTTCCCGTACGCGTATCCGCATGCACGGGGGAAAAACAGAAGTTACCGGCATGATTGGGACCACCCTGCTCATCGAGTAAAATGTTCCAATCTGTCCAGGCCACCGTACCGTTATTGAAATCATTGATCATGGAGTAACCATATTTCTCCCCGAGGGACCAATCACCGAGACGGTTCCAGTCAAATTTTTCCTGGCAACCTTCCGTGAACATGAGCTTCTTGCCAGGAAAAGATTCATTCACACGTTGCAGGTTATCGAATTGCATTTCGCCTCCTGTCCATGTTTCATACCAATGAAATCCCATTCCCCAGATGTATTTCGCAGCTTTCGCATCATTATACAATACACTGGCCCGTTGAAACATCAGGTCGCGGTTATGATCCCAGGCAATTAATTTTTTCGAGGACAGACCTTCACGCGCCAGTGTTGGCCCCAGGTATTCTTTGATAAAATCTCTTTCTTCTTCTGCGGTGAAGACACAGGATTCCCAGCGTTGCACAGCCATTGGTTCGTTTTGTACACTAAGACCCCAAACCGGCATGCCCATTTTTTCATAGGCCCTGATAAATTTCACATAATAGTTGGCCCATGCCTGGCGCAAAGCAGGTTTCAGTTTTCCTCCCTGCAAGACGCTGTTGTTATCTTTCATCCAGGCGGGTGGGCTCCAGGGGCTGACGAATAAGTTCAGTTTGCCACCCGCTGCCTGCATTGCTTTTTTGATCAGGGGGATTTTATATGTCTCATCATGTTTGACGGAAAATGTCCGCAGGGAAGTGTCGTTGTCGGCTATATAAGTATAGGAATCACTGGAAAAATCGCAGCTATTGATATTGGTTCTTACAATACTATAACCGATCCCCTTTTTTTTATCATAATAAGCCGTGAGTAATTCCTGCTGCTGTTCTTTGGGAAGTCTGGCAAAGGTTTCTGCCGAAGCATCGGTAATCGCACCGCCTATCCCTATGAATTGCTGAAATGTTTTGGATGCGTCGACAAATACACAAGGTTCTTTTTCCAATGGTTGCGAGAAAGGAGCAAAAACCGGTTGCGCAGTTTCCTTTATTCGTGCACCTGTTGCCTTGTCGGTAGTATATACGATCGCTGAAACATTTGCTTTCTGTGCCTGGCTACCAGTTCCGAGAAGTAATACTAAATAAAATACGATCTCTGCTTTTTTCATGCTGACTATACTTATTATTTATAACTGCTGATAAGACGGGATAAAACGATTCTTCATGCGCTGTTACCAGACAAACGTGCCTGCTGCACCTGCATCCAGTTGCGTGGTTACCATTTTACCATTGAACCGGATATGAAATGTTTCTACCGAATTTTTCTTATTCAATACGATCAATACTTTTTGTCCCTGTGGATTTTTGAAGGCTACATTTACCAATGTGCCAGCACTGTTTGAACCGATGCGTACCGATCCTGGTCTCACAAATTTTGACGCATGCGCGATGATATAATACGCCACGTTACGACTGGCTACACCACTACCAATGGTAATAGCACCGAGGCAACGATCGCAACCACCCGGTGTATGCGGGTTGTATAAAGGATCGGAAGCAAGATTCCATTCAAGTGCATTGCGGCTCCAGTTGCGTGTAGCGCCAATGATCACATTTTCGATATGCCAGGAAAGATTGCCACCAAAATCGGCAGGGCCACCTACCCATTGCTCCGTAAAATAAAGTCCCTTGTCAGGATGTGCATTATGCACTTCCGTCAAAGCGGTGATGCTTCCATTGTATAAATGAAAAGCCGATCCATCTACAAATGCTTTGGCAGCAGGATCGTTCAATATCGTGATCGGGTAAGAAGGACGGTCACAGTTATGATCCCATACAATGATCTTCGTCGTTACCCCTGCGGCCTGGAATGCCGGGCCCAAACTTTTCTTAATAAAATTCGCCTGCGCTGTATCTACCATGACCATGCTTGGATTATTGCCTCCATGCATGGGTTCGTTTTGCGGGGTGATGGCATCGATGGTAATGCCCTCCGCTTTCATCGCCTGTATGTATTTTACAAAATACTTTGCATATACATCATAGTATTCGGGTTTTAAACTTCCTCCCACAAATGCCTGGCCGGTCTTCATCCATACCGGTGCCGACCAGGGCGATCCCAGGATCTTGATAGCAGGATTCAATGCAATGATCTTTTTTAATACTGGTATCAGATCGGTCTTTTCGATATCGATACTAAAATGATCGAGGTTGATATCTGTTTGTCCACCCGGTACATCATCATAAGTAAATGTAGTGCTGCTCAGATCAGAAGCGCCGATACTGATACGCAGATAACTAACACCGATATTGGTGCTGTCCCAGTCAAAAAGATTTTTCAGTAACTCATCTTTCTGAGTAGCGGGCAAACTATTGATGAGAGTAGCGCTTCCACCGGTCAGGGTATATCCGAATCCATCAATAGACTGGTAGGTCTGGGTAGTATCCACATCGATGACCGGGTAAGAAGCTGTGCCGCTCGTGAATGAAAGACTAACATTCTGTTTTTTGAAAAGAGAAAGCTGGTCAGCCGTGGTCAGGTAGAATTGCATATCCGAAGCAGCCGTTACCGGGGGCGGAACAACCGGCGGTGTGCCAGGCCCGGGATCGGATCCATTGTCTTTCTTTTTACAGGCCATGATGATAATGAGCAGCAAAAAGGCACCCGAGATAATGCGGAGAAATTTCTGATATTTTCTTTTCATGTGGTTGCTTTTATCCGGGCATTACTACCTGGAAATGTTTTGACGTTTTTTTGGCTGATGTTGGGTGCAGTTCGTCATGAACCTGGGATTTCATTGACAAAAACAGCGCATAGCGCATCGGCAATGAATAATTGTGTTGTTTTTCGGGAATTTCGCCTTTTGCTGAAGCACAAAATCCCTGGCTCAAAATCGTTATCACTAAGAAGGGTTTAGCCCTCCTAAGCTATGATGCAAAGTCATTTATAAAGCAAAATGGGCTACGCTATTGCTACGTCAGCTCTTATAAATTTTCGTCTCTGTCAAATTAGCATACAAGCAGGTATAAGAATCGTCCAATCTACGCCGGTTGGGATGTGTTGTCAGTCCTATCAGGGTTATCATTCCCGATCGAAGCCAGGAAATCAAACAGGCTGATCTCATTGGGCAGGTCCAGTTTTTTCCGCAACCGGTAACGGCTGCTTTCCACGCCCCGGATCGAAAGGTTAAGCAGGTCGGCAATTTCCTTGGTAGAAAGATTCAGCCGCAGGTAGGCGCAGAGCCGGAAATCGGTGGGGGTGAGCTGGGGGAAATTCTCTTTTAATATTTTCAGGAAGTCATTGTTGACCCTGTCAAAGTACAGCGAGAACCGTTCCCAGTCGTCATGAATATCCAGTTGTTCGTTGATGATCTTGAGTATGCGCCGCAGGTTTTTGGTCTTTTTCTCGGCATCGGGTTCCTGCTGCACTTTAATGATCTCTTCCTTGATCTTGTTCAGCATTTCCCTTTTCTGCAGGAGGGTCATGGTATTGGAAGCCAGTTCTGCATGGTTGTGCTCCACTTCAGCCTCCAGCTTTTTGTTTTTTAACCCGATGATCTCTTTTTCGTTCTTCTCTATTTCCAGTTGGTGCTGGTACAATAATCTTTTTTGTTCTTCTTCAAATTCTTCCTGCTGTTTCTTCAACTTATTGTTATGCTGAATCTGGTATTTTCTTTTCTGACGTTTATAAAAGAAATAAATGATGGCTGTCGCCAATAACAGGTATAAAAAATAAGCGATATAGGTCCTGTACCAGGGTGGTGAAACCGTAAATGAGAACCGGCTTACAGGGGATTGATTACCGATATTATTCCGGGCTTTTAATTCAAACACATAATCTCCTGCCGGCAGATTGGTATATGATCTTTCTGTTTTCTTCGACCATTCCGACCATTCTTCTTCATATCCTTTAAGACGGCAACTGTATTCTATAATGCCACCGAAATAAGGAGATGAAAATTCGAAATGCAGGGAGTTCCATTGGTAATTGATATTATCCCTGAAGTTATAGGTGTCTCCTGCCAGTAAAGAATCGGACGCTGAAAGATAACCGCCAAATAAAGTACTATCGCGGCGATGAAAAGCAGTGACTGTTCTTAATAATGCTTTTAACCGGTGATCGGTGAGTTTGTATTTTTCATAATCGATATGATAGAAACCGATCTCCCCTCCTATCAGAATATTGTTTTCATTGATCGGGTAAATAAATTCTTCGTCATTGCCCAATACACTATTATTGAGTTCAGAGAAATAAATGATGGATGGATTATCCGGTTCGGAAAGATCGACCACACCCGGTTTTTTATCCTGTATGAACCAGAGGTTGCCATGAGAATCTTCGCGCAGGTAAGAAATAAAACTGTTGTGAAATAATTTGTTCAGGTAAGCTGATTCCTTGAAATCGTCGATGGTCCTGTCGTATTCAAATATTCCTTTCCTTGTCACCAGTACGATCTTGTTACGGATTTTAAACAGGTGATTATGCCCCGAGGATAAAATATTATGTACGTCTTTATACGGCTTGTTCACCGGCAAGCCTGCTGCATCAAAAGAAATCCGGTACAATCCCTGGTAAGGATGCACAACCCAGATATCATTATCAACAATCACCATGAATTTGGCGGATTCAAAAAGCGTATGCTCACGGGGGTTGACCAATTTTCCATTTATATAACGATAGAGATTCACTCCATTGTAAGTTCCCGCCAATACCAATGGTGCAGGCTGCTGACTACCCAATGGCTGAAAGTACCAGAAGCCGGTAGTGGTATCCAGCGGGATGGCATTTCCTCCGTTGATAATAAATGAGCCTTCATTATGTCCCATGATGAGCTGGTTGTTCGCTATGGAAAGTCCCCATACGATACCATTGCTGTTTTTGACCAGCTTAAATTCACCCTGCAATCCGCCCATATCATTATCCGGTGGTAATGTCAGGCTGTATAACCCGATACCCGTTCCTATGTACAACTGGTTATTATATACCATAGCTGCATAGCCGGGACTTTTATTTTCATGACTGGGGATGATATGATTGATATGGTTATTGCGAACCACCAGATCAATTCCATTGTCAAGGCCCAGCCAGATGTTTTTATCCTTATCGGCATAGACCGTATTGATGCTATTGGTCTGCAAACCCTCACTCTTGGTGATATGCTGAACTATTTCTCCATTGGTATTGATAACAAAATATCCATTGAGCTTGGTAGCAATAGCAGTAAACCCTGTATCGATAAAACAGGAAGAATAAATCGTATGCGGAATGATCGCATTGATCGAAGGAGTTTCAAATTTTCTGACACTCCCTCCTTCCACGAGATAAACACCTGATTTGAGTGTAGTGATCAGTGTTTTTTCTTTTCCAAAATCCGTCGTAGATCTGATAGCCACTTTATCTTTTGAAAAATCATACTCACTGGGAAAGGGTACCCATTGACCGTTTTTAAAAAGCATTAATCCATTCTCATACTGTTGGGCGATCAGCATATCCCTGCTCACACCCAGGAATCCCCAGTTGGCACTCTTGAAAGCAGCGATCTTACCGCCATAGTAGCGGAACACTCTTTTATTGGAATGAAAGAAAATCTCTTTTCCAAAACGCATCACGTGCCATACATCACTGAATTCTTCTTCGCCTTTGGGAATGAGTTGCCGCAATGACTGATAGGATAGTTTTCCTTTCTTATCAAAAAAGAAATACCCGATCTCCTGTTGCCCGCCTACATAAATGGTATCGTTGACAACTGCCAATGAACGCACAATACTCTTATTGGGTAATGAATAGATCTTCCAGTAAGTACCATCAAATACAAGAAGACCATCATCATTCGCAAAATATAAAAGTCCCCTGCTATCCTGTGCAATAACACGGTTCTGGTTACCGGCCTCGTATACTTTTTTAGGAAAGTTGACGATCTCAGGTATTAAAACGGCATCCTGTGAGAGAACAGGCTGGCAATAAAATATCCCCATCGCCAGTACACAGGCTATTTTACGCATGCCTGCGTTTATCATTTTATAACATAAAAGATTCACATTCTTCATCACACTATCAGAATTTAATTCCTTTATCCGTATCCTGTTCATACACCGCGATCCGGTGGGTTCTTAAAAAATAAGGTATTTGTTTTAAAGCGGTGCCGCTGTTAAAGAAAATCGTTTTCGATTGGAGCAAAGGCATATGACAATCGATACAATTCTTACTGACCAGCCCTGCTGCATGGCTGCTGCCATCGCTCTGTTTCAACATGGTCGCCGCATGAGCAGATTGCTGGTGGCAGTTCATACATTTTGAAATGAACACGGACATCTTAGTATCGCTTGCTTCGTGGGCATCGTGACAGGAGTTACAGGTCATATTCGATTGAAGAAAACATTGACTGGCCTGCAATAATTGCATTTGTTTGCCATGTACATCCGGCTCTTTTTTTCCTGAATCGAAATCGGGAAAATAAAAATCAGATAAGGTGTCACCCGGCATAAAAGCAAAAAGAGAACGCAGGGAAGCCTGGTCATTACCGGAATGACAGGTGGCGCATACATCCAGTTGCTGCTGGCGGGTCAATGATTTGATGGAAGTGATATACATCGCTTTTTTTACCGATGGTCTTTCCGTGTGAAACTCCACGTGCTGTGCAGCGGGACCATGACAGCGTTCGCAATCAATTCCATAAATAACACTGCTCCTGTCAAACTTTTCGTCTACATCGAGCGAGCCTGATTGTACAAATTCTTTATTGATATAGGTAGAATGACATTCAAGACAACGGCCTTCGATGATCCTGTCAAAATAAGCGCGTTTAGCCGGGAAGCCCGGGCTATTGGCCCAGACATTCATACTGGTAAAATAAGTAAGCGGCAACTGGTATAACTTATCTCCTTTCCAATACCCATAGGTTTGCGCTTTTTCAGCAGAGCCAAAAGCCATATCGAAGGGTGCAGCTCTTGTTTCTTTCCCGTTCACAAATGATGACTGGTAATAGGAACCATTTTTTTCTTCCATGCCGATCGAACTGGAATCAGGAAAATAAAAATTATGAAAGGCCGCCATTCTTGCTTTGAGACTATCGTTATTGATCGCAGAAGATGTTTTATAATGATTGTTATGTACATAAGAATTGGCAATATCCTTATGACAGGTCATGCAGGTCTTTGATCCTGCATACAGTTTACCCCGCGGATCGTTCCCGGTCACTGCCTCATTCCGATAGCACCTGGAGAAGAAGACTATCGTTATGATCAGCAGGCTTGTTACGAATATGATTTTTGACTGTTGCAGACGATAAAAATTAAGAATTTAGAATTATGAATTATGAATGACATAGTCAATGGTCAATAATGAATAGTGAATAATAAGGCATCCATTCATAATTTTAAATTTTTAATTCATAAATTCTTTCTATTCACCATTGACCATCCCCGCCCTAAATCTACATTAAAAAAGAAAAAGCTGCCATGTAAAAACACGGCAACTTGTTGCTCGAAATAAACGACTGCTTATGCTTACTTCTTATGACTGACTGAAATTTTGATTAAACCTTTCAAAAGAATGAGCCAGTTTCGTAAAATTTAAAGAAACCAGGAATTGGCCACAGCCGCCCCCTGGTTTCCTGTAAATTATTGTTGGTTTTGAACCGGTATTATTTCCAACCCGGGTTTTGTTGCAGTTTTGTATTATTCAGCTCATTTTGTGGTATCGGGAATACTTCATGCCGGCCGGCAATAAATCCTTTCGGACCCAACACGGTAGCCGCTTTACCCCAGCGCACGAGGTCGAGCCAACGCTGACCTTCACCTGCAAGTTCCAGTCTTCTTTCTTTTTCCAGGTTGTCCTGTGTAAGAGGAAGAGCCGACAAACCTACACGTGCCCTTACTGCATTGAATAACTGATAAGCACGGCTGCCTGCAGTAACAGGTGCACCTGCATTCATCAATGCTTCTGCTTCCATTAAGAATGCATCCGCCAAACGGATCTCGTATTCATCCTGTCCAAAGTTGAGCTCCGGTGTGGTCGCCGCTTTGTTGGAAACACGGCCAATGAATTTATTAAGAAATAAACCTGTATTGTTATATCCTGCTGTATAGTTAGCTACCCCGGCTGCTTTAAGGCTATCGAGATTGGCAACAGTAGCCGCACTTCTTGGATCGGTGCGGATAATGTTGAAGAATGCAGGTGTAATAACCAGGAAGCTGTATCCTGAAAAATAATCAGGTGCAGAAGCATTCAATTGAGAATAACCTCTTGGACCGGTGATGATGCAAAGCAAATTACCTTCACTGGCTCCGGCATCGCCCCATCCACCATTGGAAATAGAACTGTGAGAAAATTCAATGACGGATTCACTATTGAATTTGTTGCTTACTTTCCACAGGTCAGCGAAGTTTGGCAACAGTTTATAGCCATAGACAGAGGCAGCTACACCCGGATCAGTACCATTCACTACGGCGAACTGGTCAGCAGCGGCCTGCCATTTCTTTTCATATAATAATACTTTACCCAATAAAGCCTGTGCACCCCCTTTTGTCAGGCGGCCCCCTTCTGTAGCAGCAGGAACGGTAGGCGGAAGATTAGGAATAGCATCGTTCAGGTCCTTTTCTACATACGCATATATTTTATCGGGTGTTGTCTGCTCGATATTATACAGGTCCTTGATCGCTACGGTACCTTCAATCAATGGAATATTCTGGAAGAATGTAACGAGGTCGAAGTAGAAAGCAGCCCGCATGGTTTTCACTTCCGCAATAAATCTTGCCTTCTTGGTAGCATCCATAGGAATACCATCAATCTTAGAAAGCAGGGTATTGGCGCGGAAAATACCAGAGTAACCACGGTTCCAGAGATACCCCTGGGGACCTGTACTTGCATTCAACGTATAATTTGACATAACCTGCAGGTCATTGATATCGGTAGGACCACCGCCACCGGCTATCTGGTCATCTCCGGCCACATCCATGATAGCGGCTTTATCATACAAACCACCGGTTTGAAAACCAAACCTGTCATAGATCGATACCAGCGCAGCAAATGCATCCGCTTCTGTTTTATAATAATTATCCAGCGTAATACGGTTCTGCGGATTGACCTCCAATTCTTTTTTACAACCGGCAATCAACTGTATAAAAACAGCAGTTATTGCGAGGTATAAGAATTTCTTTTTCATATATCGTTTAGTTATTTGATTAATAATTAAAATCCAATACTCAAACCAAAAAGGAATGCTTTTGGCTGTACATAGGCACCACGATCGATACCGAACTGGGCGCCACCGCCAGAATCACCGCTTACACCGATCTCTGGGTCATACCCGCTGTATTTTGTCAGGGTGATCATGTTCTCTGCCAATACATATACACGGAGTTTTTGCATACCCCAGTTGCCGATCAGTTTTTTCGGGAATGTATATCCTAACTGGATCGTCCTGAATTTGAAGAAGTTTCCACTCTCCAGATAAAGATCAGTGAACTTGGAATAGTTACCGTTAGGGTCTCCATTGACAATTCTTGGAAGCGAAGCATTGGTCTTTGTGCTTGTCCATGCATCGAGATATTTTGTCTGGTAATTCGATGCTGCGATATCCAGCCTTCTCAATCCCTGGAAGATCTGGTTGCCGCCTGAACCACTACCGAAGATCACAAAGTCGAAGTTCTTATACCCAAGATTCAATGTGATACCGTAGCTCACCGTAGGATTCGGATTACCCAGGTAAGCGCGGTCATCAGGATTGATGATATTATCATTTTTCAAGTTGGCAAATTTCAGATCACCGGGTTTGGCATTGGGTTGCAGTTTGGTAACACCATCTGCACCTACATATGCATCAACTTCTGCCTGTGACTGGAAGATGCCGATGTATTTATAGCCATAATATTGCTGGTAAGCGCCGTTCAAAGGCGTTCTGGTGATATTACCCAGATTCTGGAACGTAGCACTGTTGTCTTCGATGAACAGTTGACCGGGAAGCATTTTGGTAACTTTATTTTTATAGAAAGACACGTTACCATTCACACCGAAGTTCAGTTCCCCGAATGATTTCTTATACCCCAATTCGAGTTCGAGACCTGTATTCTCTACATCATCATAGTTCTGCGCAAAACTTCCGTATCCTGCATAACCAGGAATGGTTGGGTTTTGAAGAATACCGATCGTTTTCTTTTTATAAACATCGGCGGTAAATGTCAGTTTGTTGAAGAAGATCGCATCGATACCGATATCGGTAGTGCGGGTTTCTTCCCATCTCAGATCAGGATTGGCTGGTGCACCCGGGCTATAACCGATATACACAGTTTCTGTTGATCCGAAAGTATAGTTACGCTGACCGCCTGCATCGACCAATGGTACATAAGAGAAATCAGGAATACCATCGTTACCGGTCACACCATAGCTGGCGCGGATCTTCAAACTGGTCAACACGCTGCTTTGCGGGAAGAATGATTCGAGAGAAGGCACCCATCCGGCAGACACTGAGGGGAAGTAACCGAATTTGTTGTTGGCGCCAAAACGGGAAGAACCATCGCGCCTGATCAATGCCGTAAAGAGATATTTTTCTGCATAGTTATATTGCAAACGGGAGAATAATGAATTGATGCGGTGGTCAGTTCCATCCGATCCACTGCTGTTTTGCCTGTTGGCAGGTAATGCATTGAAACGGAAAGAGGCTTCCTGGAAAGTAGTAGCCGGTATATTCAGGTATACGGCCGTAGCACCTCTTGGGTTATTATCCTTGTATTCACCCATACCTGCCAATAAAGTAACATTATGCTTGTTGAATACACGGTTATAGGAAACAGTATTTTCGATGTTCCAGTTAACAGAATAATTTTCTGCACGTGTTAAGTTGGATTGGTTGATAGCCGTCGCTGTATTATAAAAAGCAACCGGAGTAAAACTTTCACTACCATAGAATGCCAGTTTGGCACCAAGAGAAGAATGGATCACCAATCCTTTTATGGGTGTGATATCAGCAAAAGCATTTCCTACGAAGTTATGATCCCATCCAAAATTCCCCAGCCTGTTTTGAATAACAGCCAACGGGTTTTTCATTTCCTGTAATACATAAGGAGAAACGCCAAACAAACGACCTGTTCCGCGCTGGCGTGTAGCTGCTGCCAGGTTGGTAGCACTGGCAGGCACATAAGCTGCCTGGCCAACAAGATCGGTAATGATCGGAGGTGTTGTCGGGTCGAGGTTGAGTGCTGAACTGATGATACCGCCGAACTCGCGGTTGGTTTCACCGATGCCACTGTTAACTGCATGGCTATAGCCAAGGTTTTCACCAAAGCTGATCCATTTAGCCGGTTTGAATACCGTGTTGATACGGAAGTTGAGCCTTTTCCATTTGGAGATATCGCTGGCGACTACACCCTGGATATCATTATAACCAAAGGATACATAATAAGTGGCTTTATCGGTACCGCCGCTTACACTTAATTCATGATTGTGTTTGGGGGCGCTGTAGTTAAATACTTCATCCTGCCAGTCTGTGCCTTTACCAAAGATGGAAGGATCAGCAAATGCAGGGGCGCTACCTGCTGCCACCAGTGCCTGGTTTCTCAGCGTAGCATATTGTGTTCCGTTTAATACATCAATCTTTTTACTCGGTCTCTGGATACCGAAGTAACCGGAGTAGTTCACATGCAAGGTTCCGCTTTTGCCTTTTTTGGTAGTAATTAATATTACACCGGCAGCGGCGCGGGTACCGTAGATGGCAGCAGAGGCGCCATCTTTTAATACTTCGATTGATTCGATATCATCCTGGTTGATATAACCGATACCACCGTTATCGATCACTACTCCATCAACTACCCAGAGTGGTTCGTTCTTACCATTACCAAAAGAGGTAAAACCTCTCAGGCGTACAGTAGAAGAAGAACCGGGCTGACCGGAGGTACTGGAGATCGTTAACCCGGAAGTGCGGCCCTGTAAGGATTGTTCCAGCCTTACAACGGGTTGGTTTTCCAGGTCGGCAGCGCGAACGCTGGAGATAGCGCCGGTTACCACGCTTTTTCTTTGTACACCGTATCCCACTACGATCACTTCATCGAGTTTGGAGATAGCGGTTGGTTCCAGTTGTACGGAAACAGAACCAGAAGAAGGTATGCTTACTTCCTGCTGGGTAAGTCCTACAAAGGAAACAGTTAATGTTTTGGCTGATTCAGGAACTGAGATCCTGAAATTTCCCGCATTGTCGGTAACCGTGGCATTATTGGTCCCTTTCAGGGTAATGGTAGCACCGGCTAATGGCTCGCCGCTTTCTTTGGAAGTAACCTTACCGGTTACGGTGCGGGTTTGAGCTGAAGCGGAGAGAGAGAAAAGCTGGAGAAACAACAACGCACATAGAGGAAGCAGAAGTTTTACTTTCATATTACAAGCATTTAGTCGTTTTGGTAAAAAAAATCGTGTGACACTTAACGAATTGAAAGTATCGACAGGTCAAACTTTTATCAAAAAAACACCTACTTCATTCCTACGGCAGGAAAAAGAAATTTGAGTGATAAGGTTTCGTTAAATTTATTTAATGGTATTTAACAATATGATTATCAAAAAATTATTGAGCTGCTGATTTATACAAGATAGCCGGTAAATAAAGCAATGCCCGGAAAAATCCTACGCTATCTGAATAGTAAAAAGCAAAAAGTATTTGCAGGAATCACTTCAAAATAAGTGGTCAAAAAATCTGCAATCGGTTCCACGTTGTGATATGATCTGATCTGAAAATGGTACGCATTTGCCCTTCATTTACCAAAAATTCAGGCAGAACCGGTTCAGGGTCATTGTAATTGAATGGAAAATGAGAAGAAATGTAAACGGAACAAAATGTGTACTATTAATTTACTTATAGGGCTTTGGAAAAAGCTGCCTGTCTCCGAGCAGTTATTGAGCAGATTATTGACGGGATAAAAAGGTCCCGGTGTGTATGTTTCAATGAGGGCAATTTGAAAACAAGAGTTCACTGTAAAAAAGAAGGTGCCAAAACTGACACCTTCTTTATATTAATAAATTTCTTTATTATCTCTTTATCATCTTCGCCTGGTACAGGTAATTCCTGGCTGCTTCTACTTTCTTAGGAAAAAGCTCCCTGTCCTGGAGCTTCGATGCCACCAAAGCCAGGAGTTCGGATTCGGCTATTTTATCTGCCTGAGTTATTATTTTTCCTTTTGTCATATAAGTAAAATTAAAATTTTCTTTGATAAATATGGAACACTACTTTTTAAATTTGATATATGGCTCGGAGATAATTTCTTCTCTACACGATAAACGTTCTCTTCCCGCGGTTCATTCATTTAATTTAATTCGTCACCTGTTACCTCTGGCGTTGCACTACCATTGATGACAAAAGTATATCTGGCCTCCTGGACTTCAAGGTGAAAAACACCGGGATTTTATGCCTTTTTTCGGAAGGATTTGAATAAGCAGCTATCATAAATTAAAGGAAGAATACTTGCAATCCCTGGTTTCATTGTGTTGCCAGCAAATTATCCGAAAAAAATTTCAGCATTTTTGTTTCAATCCGTTCCGCTACCCGGTTGATATGATCCCCTTCATAGATCTCGAACTGGTGTTTGATACCATACTTATTGAGTTCCTCGTCCAGTACTTTAATACTGGCGGCGATTCCCTGGTCGCGGGTACCGGCATCGAAGCCGATCGCGTGTAATTCTTTGAGGTTGGAAATGTATTGATCGAGTGTTGGCAGCGGGCGGTTGGCATTCCATTTAGCCTGTACGGAAGGTTGCCATTCCCCGTTTTTTACCGGCAGGTCTATATAAAAGGGGGGAAGTGCCGGGTTGGGCGACCAGGCGGCCGCGGACGCAAACAGGGCTTTGGTACCAAAATCGGTCTTTTCAAATTCGGCCATTGTTTTAATACTATCGGCTCTTAACATCGAAGCGGGTATTTGTGCAGGAACCGGCCCGGATGAAAGACAGCAGGGGCTCAGCAAATAAATACTGGAAAAAACATCCGGGTTCTTTTCACCAATTCGCAAACCGCCATATCCGCCCATGGAATGGCCGGCCAATCCACGGGAACCTGCTTTTGCAATCGTGCGATAATGCTGGTCAATATAAGTGACGAGTTCTTTGGCTATAAAATCTTCCCAGTTGCCGGTTGTTATTGAATTGGAATACATACTTCCCTGGAAACGGGTATAGGCATTGGGCGTTACCATGATCATTTCATGCAGGTTGCCGGCAGCAAATACGGAATCGAGGATGGGCACCAGGTTCATCCAGTGTTTACTGAACCCATAAAATTTGGCGTCATCATCGGTATATCCATGCAGAAAATAAACGACCGGGTATCTCTTTTTGGGGTTGCTTTTATAGCTGGCAGGCAAATACACGCTGACAAAGCGGTCGGCGCTATCTCCATCAAGGTTTCCTTCGAGGCCCTTGCCATGTACTTTGATCCGTTCAATGGTTCCGGTTTGTTTAGACTGGCAAAGACCCTGGCTGGCGATGCATATAAAAGCAACCAGGATAAGAACATATGAAAGCGGCTTCATGATAATGATCTTTGAATGGTATAGTATTGAAGATACTCAAATTATCAGTGCGTTCTCCGTTTAAAATCACCGTAACAAAGCGGGAAATAAAACGGGGGCGGGGATTGCTGCTCGCCCCACCTGTTTCTCTCTACTATTTCTTCCTTTTCATTCTTATTATTATATTTAGGAAACCTTAAACCACTGCTTATGAAAAGAACTGCTTTTCCGGTTCCCCTTATACACAATTCATACGTCTATAACCACCATTAACCATTACTGAACGAGCCGGGGAACATTTATGAAAAAAATCATTCTTGTATTATTACTGATTGCAGCGGCCGTCTGGGCCATTATTTATTTTCATTTGATAGCGATTGTCATTGGCAGCATCTTCATGCTTGTAGCGCTGATCTTTTTTGCCCTGCAGTATGTTTCAGTTATGAAATCAAGAAACTGGAAATATGCTGTCAACAATATTTTGTTAAGCGGAGATTACAGTAGTTTTCTGAACCTGACACTTCCTGCCAACCTGAAAACCTCCTTTTTTCAAAAGGCAAAAGGGCATGTTATCAGGATACTCTGGATGATCAATACCTCGTTATGCTGGCCCATAATGATCATTCTTTATGCCATCAAGCCCAAACAAGGGACCAGCGGTCAAATGACGAATGTCGCCGAACTAAAATTAAATCCGCTTCAACTGCACATGACTTTTTTTTATGTGCTGGCAGTTATTATCCTTGCTACGGGTTATTATTTCAACCTGGCGGATCTATGGATCATTCGCTTCTTTGCTATCACATTTACGGTATCGATCGCTTGTTTCCTGCTGTGCATGCTTATCGGTCCGGAGGACCTGGCCAGTATCTTTAAAGGCAGTCCCGGGAATATTTTCAAAGGAGTGATCGTGGTTTGCCTGGGTATTACGGCAAGCCTGTTTGTACTCTTCTCTATCATCGTTTCGCTGTATAAGTTCGGGCATTTTAATATTGCTGCTACCGATACCGTGATCAGCGAGCTTTTTAAACAGGAAAGTGTAGGGTTGATCTGGAAACGAAAATTTGCAGAGATACAAACACTGAACCTGCTGATCAGTTTGTCGGGGCTTTTATTTGCTGCTACGATCCTTGACACGGTAAAAAATATCAAAAGTTTTCGCAGGGATACCAAGGACATGCAGAAAATTGCCAGTCATTATTTATATATAGGTAATTACAATGGGGCGCTGGAATGGTTGCAAAAAATGGGCAAAAGCAACTGGGATGAAATTTCCCGGATGTATAATATCATTGCCCTGGGCTCGCTGGGACAAAAACAGAAAGCAATGGATCTGCTGAATCATACGCACTACGAATCAACAGATACTGATTACCCGGCTGATCATAAATTTTATGAAACCGTCAGCCTGACCATGAATTTCCAGGCAAGATCTTTTACTGAAGTTTTGGTTGCCGAATGGATCGGCCAGTGCAAATGCGAGGGGCTTTTATTCCAGACCCTATTCAATATGTTCTTTATAGGACAAAATTTCCCGATTGAAAAAACACTGGCTGTGTATTCGAAGAATCCGGATAATATTACTAACCTTCCTCTTTCGTATCACCTATTGGTATTCGGATCGAAAGAGAATGCCGATTTCAATGAACTGTGTACGCTGTTGGATGCAGAGATCGTCAAAGACAGTATCAATGCACTTTCCAAAAGCCTGGTAGAAAACTGGATCGTTGCTTCCTCTCTGGGGATGGATGCAGACATTGACATGATACGGGAACGGTTGGGCCGGCTCCAGGTTCATGCCGAGAAGATCACAAAAGGAAGGGATTTGCTGGTACTGGTCATGGCTATGCGGGGGATCATGTCGATCCTTCCTAAAAATCACCCGGCATACCAGCAGTTATTATTTATACATAACGATCTCAAGAGCAGGATAGCTCCCGGCGATAACACAAAATTGCTCGGGCAGTTTGAATTGGCGGGGTGACACCTTCCCTCACGAGGTGTCACCTTCTACTCAGGGTGTCACCTCGTGAGGAAAAGACAGATTCATAAAGTGAAACCCTCGTTATAACCCCGGTTAATTACCAAAAAAGTCGTATTTCACCCCAAACAAGTCGTTATACCACCCCTTTACATTCGCCGAAGCGAAATACATTTGTCCTGACGTCAATAAGATCTTTATTATCAAAATATCAATACCGCATCTGTAAGGATGCCTAAAAATTATTATTATGAAAAAGATAAACATCATCTACTGGATCTCTTCCATCGTGCTTGCCGGGTTAATCCTGATGTCAGCCATCCCTAATATTCTCAGCACACCCGAATGGAAAGAAATTTTTAAACAATTAGGATATCCGCAATACCTGCTGCCTTTTTTAGGAGTAGCCAAATTACTCGCTGTTATTGCGATACTGGTTCCCTGTAATGCCCGCCTGAAAGAATGGGCCTATGCCGGATTAGTGTTTGATTTGAGTGGTGTGGTGTATTCCGCTTTGGCAATGGGCACTCCGGTAATGAAAATACTGCCTTTCTTCCTGCTTTTATTTGTATTGATAGCCATCTCTTATATCTATCATCATAAAAAATTAAAAGCTACCGAACAGCAAAAACAAGCTGCAAAAACAAATAGCACCCTGGGTGTGCAGTTCTGATAATGAGCCGGAAGTACGGGCTTATGCGATCATACTTCCGGCTTTACTCTTATCTTAGCACCAGCTATTACAGAACCATAGCTGCTTTCATTTGAAATATCTCGCCTGGATTATCTCTGCCATCAATATTTACATCGGTCTGCGTTGTTTACTGAATGTAATTGGCATATTGCAGACCAGTAAATATTCTCCAACCGCTACTGCCGTATTTGCTGTCTTATTCCTTACCATGGGAATCAGTGGATTTTATTTTTCACTGGCCACGAAAAATAATACCTACGCATTGCTGGCAGGCATCGGTCCCTGGATATTGGCACTGGTATTTTTATTGATCAATATGCTGACCAGCGATTACAAATAATTTTTTCAATATGGACGGTATACAATTTCACCCGCGGTGGAGAGAAGAACTGGTAGCCAGCAGCAACGAAGGAACACTGATATTTGAATTTACAATGGGCACCTATCATGTATATTTTCCTGAAGAAAAACTCTGGGAAGCCAATGTACCCGAATGGGCAAAAGGCAAATGGAAGTTGTATGCCGATGCCTGTAGTGAATGGTGCCAGCAAAGTAAGATCCCTATTTCTTTTGTCAGTAATACTTTTCTTTATGAAGAGAAGAAACCAGGGTAATACTACCACACCCGTAATGTTTACTTTTTTGAAAGCGAAAGAAGGACAGGAGCAGAAAACAGAAAGAGGAAGCCGCAGATAAAGAGGTGGTTGATGAATAGCCGTTACTGGGGCAGTCTCATCATAAACGGCCACCCCCTTACCCAGTTCAACTTTTCGATCCGTAGTTTAGAGATCCCTTTATCATTAGCATCATAAGCATGAAAAACAATATAATCAACCCCATCAAAACTCACCACCGCATTATGCCCCACCCCATTCCAGTTTTTATCGCCTTCCAATACTAATGAGCCACCCCCGATATTCATCGGCACCCCATCCCTGTCAACATAAGGGCCTTCGATCTTATCCGAACGACCCACCATTATTTTATAAGTACTCTTTTCACCGCGGCAGCAATAATCATACGATACGAAGAGATAATAATAATCATCTTTTTGAAATACAAACGGCGCTTCAATAGCCGCATCACCCGCCACCGAATCCGGTAAAACAAAACTGCGCGCCCGGCTCGCTATCGTATGCCATAATTCCGGTTGCGATACACCCGTCAATTCATTATTCAATCGCGTAATTTTAATACCATTCCAGAAAGATCCGAATACCAGCCAGGCTGTATTGCTTTTATCTATTACCAGGTTGGGATCGATCGCATTCCACATATCCCTGCCCGGTACCGATTGTATCACTTTGCCATGATCCACCCATTTAAAATCTTTGGAAGCCGGATTTAATGTTTTGTTGGTAGCCAGCCCGATGCAGGAAGTATTTTTTCCAAATGCGGATGCTGAATAGTATAAATAATATTGCCCGTTATGAAAACTGATATCCGGCGCCCAGGTATGACCATTATATCCAGGCACCGCTTTTACAGCCCATTCAGGCGCTTTATCAAATACAGGATTTTCCTTTTTCCATTGTTTCATGTCGGGTGATGACCAGACCGATATACCACGACCGGTGCAAAAGATATAATAGATACTATCCTGTTTTATCATAACAGGGTCGTGTACCGGCACATTGGTCTGATAGGACTGCCCCAGTAATTCCACAGGCAATAACAGCCATAAAAAGATGATCGTTTTCATGCGCTTATTTTTATCCGCCTGAGTTAAACCCTCGCTGTGATTCAGACAGACATTTTTATCCTCACCACTGTAAGCGAGTATGGCGTGAGTGATAATGATATTTTCTTCCCCTTAAGTTTTACTTGATGTTCTTCCGGTGCTACTTTTTGTGGCTGACTGAAAGAATTCACATCAGTCAATTCAGCCGCTTTCAAAATAGTGACACCCGCATTCTCATTTAATTTTTTCACTCCATTTACCTGTATGTCCTTTACCTGCTGTTTACCTGAAACATTGACCAGTTTTAGAATCAGTTCATTTGTTTTTTTATCGATAGTAGCAGAAGCATAAAGACTGTCCTGCCCTGCCAGCGCTTTATTATTTTCCAATAGAGGCACTACATTGGTCCCTTTATTTAAAGAGAATAATTTCTGCACATAGTAATTGGGAGTTCCGTAAGTCTGCAGGTTATCCACCCAGATCATATCGGGTGTCCATTGCCAGCCATCTACATTCGCAAACAAGGGTGCATACGAAGCCATATAAACCACGCCCGCATTGCGTTCCATACCCGTCATGAAGGCAGCTTCGGCAATTGCCGTGGCCCAGTTGTTCTGGTTATTAATGCTGACTGTTTTATCACTCTGTGCAGCATATTCACCGGCAAATATTTTTGAGCCATTACGATCATAGTTGTCATAACGGGAAGCGTTTTGTAAAAACCATTCCGGGCGGCGATAATAATGTTCATCGATAATATCGGCATTCATTTTTCTTAATTCCCCATTCAGGTAATCAAAACGCTCCCCATTAGGATCGGTACCGGAACTGTTGATCAGTTTTATGTTTGGATATTTTGCCTTGATTGCTTTGGTGAATAGCTGTAGTCTTTCTACATATTGTGGACCCCAGTTCTCGTTTCCCACTCCCATCATTTTCATATTGAAAGGAGCAGGATGTCCCATGTCTGCGCGCACTTTACCCCAACCGGATGCCGCATCGCCATTCGCAAATTCGATCAGGTCGAGTGCATCCTGGATATACGGATCAAGCTGGCTGATCGGAACAAGCTCTGCTGAATTGAACTGGCAGGCCATCCCCGCATTCAAGATAGGTAATGGTTCAGCGCCTATGTCTTCGGCCAATTGAAAGTATTCAAAGAAGCCTAACCCGAATGTCTGGAAGTAATCAGGTGTGGGACGATGTGCAAATTCAAAGTTCCAGCGATTGACGATCAGCTGTCTTTCTTCTACCGGGCCTAATGTCTTTTTCCATTGATACCGTTGAGAAAGATCATATCCTTCCACAATACACCCACCGGGAAAACGAATAAACCCTGGTTTCATATCGGCCAGCATCTGTATCATATCTGCGCGCATACCACCGGGCCTGTTTTTCCAGGTGTCCTGCGGAAATAAAGAGATCATATCCAAATCAACAGTGCCGTCACCTTCGAACCAGATATTCATCGATGCTTTGGGCACGGTAGCACTCGCGGTAAAACTGGCCTTTATTTTTTTCCATTCATCTCCATTAGCGGTAGTTGTCACAGTCGTGTTGCCGATCTTCTCTCCTTTTTCATCCACCAGTTCTATATACATTTTGACATTGGGAGATGATTGCCTGTACATCACCGAGAAATCATATCCCACCCCATTCTTAATACCCATGCCACGAAAACCTTCATTATTCAAACCAATAGTTCCTTTTGCATTATTATGAAGCGTTATACGCAGGAATCTTGGATTGGCTGCATCGGTCTTCTGCCGGTTGATCACCAGGAAATCACCTTCCGTCTTTGGTTTGCCCAATATTTTCCAACCCATCATGGGTTTATAAAATTCAAAAGAACGGTTCTTCACCAGTTCTGCATAAATACCACCATCAGCACCCAGGTTGATATCTTCAAAAAACACACCCCACATAGTAGGCTGCACGTCCGCTACCGGGCGACCGGCATCAACAGTAAGCACATTTTTTGTTTGACCTGACGACGTAAGCGCTCCTACGAATATGACCAATCCTGTAACTAAAATTTGACGAAGTTTCATTATGCAAGTAGTTTATTATTAATTCTATTATTACTGAGCTATTATTGTTTATTCAATCCAGGTACCGTTATTAATTTACTGGTATTTTTTCTTGCCCCAGACAGCAACACCGGTTTCATTTAAACCGGTAAAAATAATCGTACTGCGTTTATTCTCCCAATCCCTTCCTTTTTGTACAAATGCTTTTTCAACAGTGCCGGATGTCCATGATAATTGCAGCCAGGGAGCGGTGTATGTCCAGGTACCCTGATTGGTATTGATCGTTCCTCCTGCATCAAGTGCCAGCGTTGCCGATACCTGTAAATCGGGTAATGTTTGCTCATTGCTGAATCCCGGCACTACATTATAATTCAATTTGATCCGCTCCCATTGTCCTTTGATACTATCCACCGGTATCGCAGCATTATCTTCCCAGGCATATCGCTCGGGTGAGGCAACCGGCCACCCGCTTTGTGTCCAGAATAATTTTCTTACGTGCATATCCATTGAAAATTTACTGATACCGGGGCGGCCCTGGTGCGATATATAATATTGTCCTGCATCATCTTTGAACACCGTACAATGAGCTGTTCCCTGCCATCCGCTATGTCCCTGGAACTGGTAAGGTGCTACGATCATCGGTCCATGATCCTGCACCGTATTTATATTGACATTATTAAAATCGTAAAATGGGCCTTGTGGATTATCACCACGGCCCACACGGATATTATATTTTGTCTCCAGCCAATCGTAGGCAATAAAAATAAAGTATTTATTCAGTGTTTCATTATAGATCACATCTGCACCTTCAATATTACCATTGATCGTAGCACCGGTAAAACCACGTTGTGCAATCCTTGTTCCTTTGTCTCCGTTGGATAATGCCAGGCCGGTAGCAGGATTCAGTGCCAGCACATAGATCCCATCATAGGCCGATCCATAATACATCCATTGATCGCCACCGGGTGTTACCACCACTGACGGATCGATCGCATTGGTTTGTGTAGTGGGTTCATTTTTGGAAGTAACCACCAATCCCTTTTCTGTCCAGGGACCTTCGGGCGCAGCAGCAGTCGCCAACCCGATTACACTCAACCGCGATACGGCAGATGATAAAGAATAGTACAGGCGGTATTCACTACCCACTTTCATAATATACGGCGCCCATAACGAGTTAAAAGGAGTACCACCTTGCGCTGTAATATACCCGGCACCCAGGGCAGGAAGATTATTAAAGACCCATCCTGCAAATGTCCACTCTACCAGGTCTTTTGATTTCCTGATCTGTATACCGGAACGGACATCGATACCATAACCTACATCGGTACTGTAGCAATAGTAGTAGTCGCCGAATTTCTTAACAGAAGGATCATGGACATTATATACACTCCATTTGCTATAGTTGGCAAAAGGGGCAATGCTTTCATACGTGTCCGTGATAGAATTGATATCGAATGCAACGGGTGGTGTAACAGGAGGCGTAACAGGCGGCGGGTTAGTACCGCCGCCGTTATCACCCTTTTTACAGGAAACGATAAATACTAATAAAACTATGCTATAGAGATCCTTTATGGTATTCATTGCATTCTTCACGTGTCAAATCACTTTAAATTATTAAACCTGAAATAGAAAAATCCTGCTCTCCATTTCCGGAGTGAGCAGGAGTAGTTCTTTTTCAAAATCTTAGTTAGCCGGGTTAGGCGAAAGATTTTTATTTACATCCAGCTCGCGCTGCGGTACCGGCAGCCACTCATTGCCAGCCGTATAGGTATTGAAATCCGCATCGTGTGTTTTTAATAACGCCAGTTTAGCCGGATCGCTGAACCATCCCCAGCGGATCAGGTCATTGACACGTTGCCCCTCGATCGAAAATTCCAGTGCTCTTTCATGTGCCAACTGGTCACGCATCTGTGCCTGTGTCATATTCGGTTTCACCGTAGCAAGGTCTGGCAACTGGGCTCTTGTCCTTACCTGTTGTATATAAGAATAAGCATCTGCCGTATGTCCTGTTTCATTCAGCACTTCTGCATACATCAGTAAAATATCTGCATATCTCAATACCCGGTAATTGATACCTGATTCCGGTGTTTCAAAAGCTCTTCCCAAACCATCATTGGTATATTTTCTTGGATAAATTCTTGTTGTCGGATTCGTTACACCATGTGAAGAAAGAAAATCAACCCAGGGTTGCCCATACGCTGATACTGAATTATCGGCCGGCTCGTAAGAAGCGATCGTAGCCAGTAAGCGAGGATCACTTTTGCCACCTACTGTTTTTTCCAGTTTAAATTCATCATAGATCCACCTGGTAGGCAGGTAATCGGAGAATCCTGCACCTTCCATACCATAGGTAACAGAAACAGCCATGACCTGTTTCCACGAGGTAGTCGGATCGAAGGTCCAGTTAAAGTCGGTGCCGATACCTTCTGTAAATTGTACTTCAAATAATGATTCCGCATTGTTTTCATTTACATCTTTGAAATTATCCCTGTAATCGGGCATCAATGAGTACACATTTTTCAATGGCCCATTGATAAATTTCTCCAACTGTGTTCCTGCTTTTGCATATTCTTTCCTGTAGAGATAAGATTTGCCCAGCATACCGGCAGCAGCTCCTTTGGTAGCTCTTCCTTTTTGTCCCTGGTCGGGCCCGATAACATTATCGTAGGAAACAGGCAAACGCGATTCGGCGTTTTGAAAATCGGAATATATCTGGTTCCATAAAACTTCTTCCGTAGCAGTGGGAGCAAAAAATCCATCGAGTTCCGTAACCGGGGTTGTAATAACCGGAACAGCTTTGAAACTGGTAGCGAGATTATAATACGCCAGCCCGCGAAGGAAATAAGCCTGTCCCAGTATCCTCTCTTTTTGTTCATTGGTTAGTATGCTGGCATCGTAAGGAGCTACATACGCCAATACCTGGTTGGCACGGTTTACGACGAGGTAGAAATCCCTCCAGATCCAGAATACAGGGTCAGAAGTTGTAGGAATGATAAATTGACCGGTCAATACCAGGTCAAGCCAGGGACTATCACCTGTAAAGTCATCACCGCGGCTATCAGTAAGACCTGGGAATGAACGCATATAAGAACCATCCACGCCCAATGCGTTATAGATGGCTGTAACGCCTGCAAATGCCTGGTCTCTTGTTTTCCAGTAATCCACTGTTGTCAGTGCATTGGGATTTGTCAGATCCAGTTTTTTATCGCACCCTCCGGACGTGATCAGGAGAGATCCAGCCAGGAGATACATTATTTTTTTCATGATTTATGCTTTAATGATTTCTTTAAACTTAAAATACCACTTGTACACCCAACATAAAGGTTCTTGGCTTGGGATAAGAACCAAAGTCGAAACCAGGATTAAGCACACCGGATGTAAAATCAGGATTGTATCCCTGGTATTTCTGGAAAGAATATAAGTTCTGTACAGTCGCATACACTCTTACCCTTGCCAGTCCTTTAATCAGGTTATCACGCAATGTATATCCAACAGAAACAGTACTGATGCGGAGATAAGTACCGCTTTGTAACCATCCCGGGCGATTGGAATCCTTGAAATTATTTACATCGGCGTCATTCAGACGTGGGATATCCGTATTGGTATTGGTGGGCGTCCACCTGTTCAGCATATCGGTACTATAATTAAGCGCACCGGCGGAATGATGAAGATCGCGGTACATCCGGCTGTTGATTAAAAATTTGGCGCTGCCTGATGCAAAAAGGGAGAAATCAAATTTTTTGTATGCGCCTGAAAAACCAAGACCATAATTGTATTTGGGAATGCCACTACCCAGTGCTACACGGTCATACGCTTCATCTACTACTCCATCAGGTTTACCCAACGGACCACTGATATCTGCATATTTTACATCACCGGGTTTGAGTACCGCACCGAATTGTGTAGCATGTGCATCAATTTCTGCCTGGTTCTGGAAAATACCTTCATAAACAAAACCATAATGTTCACCGATCTCGCTGCCGACCACTGTTCTCGCTCCTACCCCATTGATCGGATCATCACTTCCCAATGCCAGCACTTTGTTTTTCACCGTAGAAAGATTGGCAGTAATATCGAATGTAAATGCTCCTTTGTTCTTATGATAGATCGCGGTGAATTCAACACCTGAATTTTTAACCGTACCTGCATTCACAGTTGGTGTAAGGTTCTCGAAGCCAGAACTGGCGGGGATTGGGATACCCACCAGGATACCCGTACTTTTTGCATTGTAATATTCTGCGGAGAAATCGAGGTGCCCGTTTATGAATGTACCATCAAAGCCGGCATTGGTAATTGTTTTTTCTTCCCACTCGATAAATGGTGAAGCAACAATGGTCTGCAAACCACCTACTACCCTCGTACCGCCAAATGTGTATACAACGCCCGAGTTGATAACGCCCTGGAACTGGTAGTCGCCAATTTCCTGGTTACCTAATTTACCATAGCTCGCTCTTATTTTAAGTGAAGAAGCTATCGAAGGAGATACGTTCCAGAATTTTTCATTACTGATCCTCCAGCCTACCGAAGCCGAGGGAAAATTACCATAGCGGCTACTCGGTGCAAACCGGGAAGATCCATCACGGCGGATCGTAGCAGATACCAGGTACCTGTCATCATAAGAATAGTTGACCCTGCCGAAATAAGACGATAATGTATTTTCAAATTCAGATCCTTTGGAAGATTTGGAAGCGCCGTTATCGATGACCGGGTAATACGGCATGGTAAATCCTTCCGAACTGCTTTCCCTTAATAATACATTCCCCTGCCTGTAAGATTGTCCCAATAATGCCTGCACGGAATGTTTACCAAATGATTTATCATAGTTCAATGTGTTTTCGATAGACGCATTGGTATATACTCTTGAATTATCTTTTAAGCGGGCAATATCCTGGCTGAAGAATTTTCCGAGGAAGAAAGCCGGCTGCCAGATATAGTCCCTTACCATTGTTTTATCATATCCCAGGCTTGTTCTGAACCGGAGATTATGCCCATTGGTCTTTAATAAATGAAGTTCGCCGTAAACATTACCAAAGATCCTGTCCACATCGACATAGTTGGTAAGAATACTGTTGATACCAATTCCGTTCAATGAATTGGCGCCATTGAATTCAGAATTGGATCCGCCAAAACCACCCAGGTTAGCGGGGTCATATACCGGCATGGTAGGAATCGCCACAACCAGTGAACCGATCAGTGGCGGAATACCTCCCAGGAGGATATCATCACGGAATGTCAGCGAATTTTCATGCGAAT
>CAMLGR010000032.1 GCA_946479615.1 uncultured Bacteroidota bacterium
AATGATCGTGTTTTTAACACCTACAAACAGGAACGTGAAAAAATATCTTAAAAATCCTCTAAGGCTGTCACGCTGGTAAGGCATCGTGCTGCTGGTATCATCGGGCATATTGTTTTCGATATGATGCATACCCAGGTGGTGACTGAAATAGCCTTCCGGTGCGTGGCCAAACAATGGACAAACGATCCAGGTGATATAGGCATGGATCCACTGGTAAGGTTTTTTAAAGCATTTGCGATGACAGATGCAATGCAGCATCAATCCAAATCTTCCTTTATAGTATAATTGTGATACGTAGAAATAAGGGATCGCTACTGCCCACCACCAAACGCCTTTCAACAGCGGTGTAAATAAAATAATAGCGGTACTGACAACAATCAGGTGTATAGAAGTGAGTAAATAAATAAAAGGAAGATCCCTTTTATCATTCATCAGCCGGAGCCAAAACCTGTCATACCGGTTCATATGTTCTTTTGGTACGTAAACAGGGTCAGTAATTGCGGATAGTGCTTTCATAATTAATCTGGCTGTATTGGGGCAAGGGTCACAAGATAAACAAATAGAGGGACAGTTAGGCGCCGGCAGTCTTACAGTTATCAGTCAAAAACTGACAATTGTTATATATAACGGAAAAGAAACAGGCTTAATCAACCTGATGGCTGTCAGTTGCAAGACTGTTGATCGCTTAACTGATTATTTCGGTTTATACTTCGCTTCTTCAATTATCTGTGCTGCTGTAGCCTGCATTACCTGTTCAGGTTTCATGCCAGTATTCCTGGAAGCGTATTTTTTAACGATCTGCCAACCTATCCAGAGGCCGATATTGCCGGGAGAATCTTCCTGTGAGAAGACACTGGTAAAGGGTCCTTCACCGATATACGTCTGAATAGTAGCAGGATTAACCGAATACAGGTTCTCATTTTTTACGATATAGCTCCAGATCAAACCTTCGTTAGCCGTGCACCAATCCAGTTGACGCTGTGTATAACCTGTTTTGATGCTATCTGGTGTTTCGGGCATGAACTTGTCTATCAGCCACCATTGTTTTCCTTTTTCGATCATTTGTTCGATCAATGGCTTGGTACTGCTTTTATCGGGAAAAAGATCATCAGTAACCAGTTTCATGACATCCGAGGCAATGTATTCTTTGGAAAAACGCCGGCTCCTGTACAAGGGAGCAATATTATTGATGAAATATTCGGTATTATAAAGCGAGAAATCACTGCCTAAATAAAATTGAAGGCTGATACCAATGAAACCGGGGCCAATAAAATTGGGTGTGTAATCACCATTGGCCATCCGTGCCAGGTCATCGCGTGAATTCATAGGGCCTACTACAGGTATCAGTGCGGCAGGCAACTGGTAAGAAGGGAAATAATATTTCACATAGCTGAAAGCAGTTTCCAGTTCTTTCTTTACCCCATTAAAATTTTTGTAAACGCGTTGAGAAGAATCAAAAACGGGTTTATATAACCGATAAAATGCTTTTATACCGGAGGCATCGTTAACGCCGACAATATTGGCCAGGAAAAGATTGAGGAAATCGGGATATTTCATCTGCAGGGCATTCAGGTCCTTTTCACCGGAAAGGGTGTCGATAGCAAAAAAATCCTGGTCGAAGCGTTTGACAATAAGATTTGTTTTGATATGGGAAATATCAGGCGCATTTTTCCTGTCGTTACAGGCAAAAAAGCAGGTGACAACAAGTAACAGGAAACCAATTTTTTTCATAGACATTTAAACGGGGTAAGTAACCGAATGTTGTGTGCGAAGATAGTCTGAACCACAATTTGGGCGGATTATTGTGATTAGGAGGAATATTGCCATGAGAAAACAATACTTCTTCCTGGTAAATCCTGGTAATCCCTTCAAATCCTGGTTCAGACATTCGAAAGGAGCTGTAAATTTGTAATATGAAAATCGCTTTAGCGCAGCAAAATTATCATATCGGGAATTTCGAAGAAAACAGTCGCCGGATCATTGAAGGTATCAAATGGGCAAAAGAGCAGGGTGCAGACCTGGTGGTATTTTCCGAACTCTGCGTATGTGGGTACCCGCCGCGGGATTTTCTCGAATTCAATGATTTTATCAATAAATGTTACGAAGCGCTGGATACCATTAAAGAGCATGCCGATTCGATCGGTGTACTGGTCGGCTGTCCTGCCCGCAATCGGCAACCCGATGGCAAGGATCTTTTTAATGCCGTATTCCTTCTTCATGAGAAAGAGATAAAAGCAGAGATCCATAAAACGCTGTTGCCTAACTACGATATTTTTGATGAATACCGCTATTTTGAACCAGCCTATGAATGGAAGGTGATGGAGTTCAAAGGAAAAAAACTGGCGGTCACGATCTGTGAAGATATCTGGAATATGGGCGATAACCCCTTGTACCGGATTACACCCATGGAAAAACTGATGCCGTATAACCCGGATGTGATCATCAATCTTTCCGCCTCCCCTTATAACTATGCACAGGATACCGTGCGCAACAGCATTGTAAAAGCTCATACGCTGAAATATAAATTACCCATGCTGTATTGCAACGCCGTGGGTTCGCAGACAGAAATTGTTTTTGACGGAGGCAGTCTTGTCTATGATATTAATGGCAAGAAGGTAAAAGAAATGAAATATTTCGAAGAAGATTATGCAGTCTTTGACCTGGATGAATTATCCAGGAAATCAAAAACTACTTCCGGGGCAAAGGATGTAAAAGAATTCTATTATTATTCAGCAGCTGAAGTAGGAAGGG
This sequence comes from uncultured Bacteroidota bacterium, assembly GCA_946479615.1. Next base: position 2,752 of record CAMLGR010000032.1, read on the forward strand.
ATGCTGATACGATACAATACCTGACAGCGGATAAGAATATCGATGAAATATATCAGGCTTTGATCCTGGGTATCCGGGATTATTTCCGGAAAATGGGTTTTACCAAAGCGATACTCGGTTCTTCCGGTGGTATTGACAGCGCTGTCACACAGGCATTGGCTGTGGCAGCACTGGGAAAAGAAAACGTAAGGGCCGTATTGATGCCCTCGTCGTACTCCACTTCTCATTCGGTTAGTGATGCAGAAGCATTGAGTAAAAATCTTGACAACCCCTATGATATTCTCCCGATAAAAACGATCTATAATGCATTCCTGGATGAATTGAAACCCGTATTCGGTGATCTTCCGTTCAGCGTAGCGGAAGAAAATATACAAAGCCGTACACGGGGAAATTTATTGATGGCGATCGCCAATAAATTCAATTATATCTTATTGAATACATCCAATAAAAGCGAACTCGCAACAGGGTATGGTACTTTGTACGGCGATATGGCAGGTGGATTGGGTGTATTGGGCGATGTATATAAAATGCAGGTCTTTGCACTGGCACGGTATATCAATCGAACGAAAGAATTAATACCGGAAAATATCATTACCAAGCCGCCTTCGGCAGAGTTGCGGCCCAACCAGAAAGACAGCGACAGCCTGCCCGAGTACGATGTGCTTGACAGGGTCTTGTATGAATACATTGAAATGCGCCAGGGTCCCAAAGAAATTATAGCAAAAGGATACGATCCTGCACTGGTGACAAGAATACTGAAACTGGTCAATACCAATGAGTATAAGCGCAATCAATTCTGCCCCATCATCCGTATCAGCAGTAAAGCTTTTGGAGTAGGAAGAAGGGTGCCGATCGTCGGAAAATATCTTTCCTAGATCAATGAACGAAAGTAACGACTACGTTCTGACCGCTGATCAGTTGTGAGCCGACCAGTTGTGTGGCAGACAGCGATACGATCGTAAAATCATTACTGCCACTGGCGAATAAAACGGTAGATACGTGCAGTACGGTTTCGTTGCTGGTAAAATTCCAACTGAAAGTGGTGCTTTGAGGATCGGCATTATCGCATTTGGTCAATCCTTCGTCAAGGGTGCCGCTGCCATTGGTTTGAAAAGTGAGCAGGTTATCTTTTTCGCAGATGGGTCTTAACCCGGAGACATCGAACCCGCTTACCGTAGCTGACTGAAATTTCCAGGTACCCGATGCGATTAATTCTGTTTTCGTTTTTGCCGGCGTATCATCATTCTTTTTCTTGCAACCGGTAGAAAAAAGAATGACCAAAGAGGCGAGGAAAAACAGGGTATAGTTTTTCATATTAACAGATTATTCAGTCAAAATACGTATTGTTTTCGGTGATAAAAACGTGGAATTACTGCGAAATATTGCCCTGTTTTCCATGCTGTTATCATATCGGCAAACAATTTGCTTCAATCAAGTTCGTATTTTGTGTCACCATAAATCAAGCCCATGTATAAAACCGCAGAAGATATCCGCCAGTTGAACGACCGTATCAGCCACGCTGGTCAGTTTACCGACAAATTAAGGGAAGAAGTCAGCCACATTATTGTTGGGCAGAGCCATATGCTCGACAGGCTCCTGATCGGGCTCTTAAGCAATGGTCACGTTTTGCTGGAAGGGGTGCCTGGTTTGGCCAAGACCTTAACTATTAAATCGCTTGCCCAGGCAATTCATGCCAAATTCAGCCGTAGACAATTCACGCCCGACCTGTTACCGGCCGACGTGATCGGTACGATGATCTATAACCAGCAAAAGAATGAGTTTGTAGTCCGCAAAGGCCCCATTTTTACCAACTTCCTATTGGCGGATGAGATCAACCGCGCCCCGGCCAAAGTGCAATCCGCTTTGCTGGAAGCCATGCAGGAACGGCAGGTCACCATCGGTGATTCTACCTATAAACTGGATGAACCTTTCCTGGTACTGGCCACTCAAAACCCATTGGAACAGGAAGGAACCTATCCATTGCCGGAAGCGCAGGTGGACAGGTTTATTATGAAAGTGGTGGTCGATTATCCCAAGATGCACGAGGAGCAGATGATCATCCGGCAGAATGTACAGGGCATTACCCAGCAGCCGATCAAACAGGTGGTGTCTGTGCAGGAAGTGATCAATGCAAAGGACCTGACGCGCCAGATCTATATGGATGAAAAAATAGAACAGTATATTCTTGATATCGTCTTTGCTACCCGCACACCGGAGAAATATCAACTGGATAAATTGAAGCCCTTGATATCTTATGGTGGTTCGCCCAGGGCCAGTATCAATCTTGCACTGGCAGCGAAAGCTCAGGCCTTTTTAAATAAAAGAGGTTTTGTGATCCCCGAAGACGTAAGAAGTATCAGCAATGATGTATTAAGACACCGGGTAGGATTAACCTACGAGGCCGAAGCTGAAAATGTGAAAGTAGAAGATGTAGTGGAAGATATTCTGAAAAAGATAAATGTTCCGTGAGAAAGGGATAGCGGATGATGACAGATGAGGGATGATGGATGGCAGTATCTGTAAGTGGAACATGCATTTGTTATAATAAACTTTGTCTTGTGAGTAATTATCAGAAGCTCGATGCGTGGAATGAATCGATGGTGTTGGTGAAGGAGATTTATATAATGACAAAGAAATTTCCTAAAGAAGAGCTATATGGGTTGACTTCACAAACCAGGAGATCGGCTGTTTCCATTTCCTCAAATATTGCAGAAGGAATGGGCCGGCAATATAAAAGGATACTATCCAATTCTTACATATAGCCAGGGGTTCTGCGTATGAATTGGAAAGTCTTTTGAATGTAGCAACGATGGTTGAGATAATTGATAAGAATACGTTTTTGTCATTATCTCCCGTCATAGAAAAGGTGATTAAATTAGTAAATGGATTAATAAATTATTTAGAAAAATCAGAATTAAAGTAAGGCGCCGGCCATCCATCATCTGCCTACCGCCATTTATATGTTAACCACAGCTGAAATAATAAAAAAAGTAAGAGAGCTTGAAATTAAAAGCAAGAAGCTCACCAGCGATCTCTTCACCGGTGAATATCATAGCGCTTTTAAGGGGAAAGGAATGTCGTTTAAGGAAGTGAGAGAATATGCAGCAGGGGATGATATCCGTTTTATCGACTGGAATGTATCTGCACGGTTTGGACACCCTTTCAGTAAAGTATTTGAAGAAGAAAGAGAACTTACGGTGATGTTGCTGATCGATATCAGCGCCAGTTCCTTATTCGGTACCACCTATGCACGTAAACGTGATATCATTACTGAAGTAGGCGCTGTACTTAGTTTTTCGGCTGTTAATAATGCAGATAAGATCGGCGTTATATTTTACAGCGACAAGGTAGAAGCGTATATACCTCCTAAAAAAGGTAAGCAACAGGCATTGTATATCGTAAGAGAGTTGTTAAGCAAACAGCCAAAAGGCAAAGGCACGGCTGTCAGCAGTGCGCTTCGTTATTTTAATAATTCTACCAAGCAAAAGAGTATTGCATTTATTTTAAGTGATTTTCTCGATGCCAATTATGAAGATGCGTTACGTATCGCTGCGAAGAAACATGATATAGTCGGTATCAAGATTTATGATAAAATGGATATGGAACTGCCGGATGCCGGTATGTTGCAGGTGCAGGATGCAGAATCGGGCGCTACCAAATGGATCGATAGTAGCAGTGCATTCGTCAGGCAAAGTTACCAGGAAGAATTTTTCCGGGTAACGGAGTACAGTACGCAGGTATTTAAAAAAGCAGGCAGCGACCTGCTCCATATACGAACCGGTGATGATTATGTAAGAGTTCTTCAACGATTTTTTCTCAGCCGAAACAAGTGAACCATCGATTACTATAACTGAATGATTAAAACGAACACCTATATTTCCCTGCTTATCGGATGCCTGTTCTTTTCGGTCGCTCTCACTGCCCAGGATAAAACCACGGTCAGTGTTACAGCAGACCGGACCACCATCCTTATCGGTCAGCCGATCCAATTAAAGCTGCAGGCGGATATACCACAGAATCAGCCGATCCGTTTTTTTCAATACGATTCGATCCCGCATTTTGAATTTCTTCAGCAGGATAAAATCGATACTACTAATACATCTGGCGGAACCGTGTTATCCCAAACCATCCGTATTACAAGTTTTGATTCGGGTCATTGGGTAATTCCTGCTTTTGTATGGTATGATGATGTTATTACGGATAGTATCCCGGTTGATGTAGCGTTTACCCCTTTCGATACGGCACAGCCTTACCATGATATAAAAGATATTATTGGTGTAGATACGCCTGAAGAAAAGAAAAAGAACGATCAGTGGTGGTATTATGCTGCGGGTGGCGTTTTATTGCTCTTGCTGGTACTGCTGTACATTCTTAACCGGAAAAAGAAAAAACCGGTTGTGAAAGTAGCTGAAGCTCCGCCCGACGTTTATAAAATAGCGATGGACGAACTGGCAAAACTGGTAAAAGAAAAGCCCGAAGCCAAACAATACTACTCAAGGCTGGTGGATATTTTCAGGAATTATGTATTGGCGAAGAAAGGAATTCATTCTTTACAGAAAACAACAGATGACCTGGTTGTACAGTTACGTTCTATAGACATGTCAAAGGAATTGTCGGATCAGCTTTCACAGTGCCTGCGCCTGAGTGATTTTGTGAAATTTGCTAAATACATTCCGACGGCTGCAGATGACCAGGATAGTGTGAATACCATCAAACGAACAATAGATCATATCGAACAAATGAAATCATGATGTACGACTGGCTCAGGTATATGGACTTTGCTTACCCACTGGTATTCGGACTGTTTGTCTTACTACCATTGATGATATGGTGGTACCTGAAAAAATACAACCGGAGGCAGGCAACGATCAAAGTATCTTCTTCCAGTGCTTTCACGGTTTCCTCTGTTAAAAATTATTTCCGGCATGTTCCTTTCATATTACGGATGCTGGCAGTAGCGGCATTGATCATGGCGCTGGCGCGTCCACAAAAAAGAAATGACCAGCAGCATTTGCAGGGAGAAGGGATCGATATCATGCTTTGCATGGATGTGAGTGGTAGCATGGCTTCGAGAGATATTCCCCCTTCCCGTATGGAAGTGGCCAAACAGGTGGCAGAAGAATTTGTCAGGAGCCGCCCGGTAGACCGGATGGGACTGGTGATATTTTCGGGGGAAAGTTTTACAGCCTGCCCGTTGACCACCGACAGAACAACATTGATCAACCAGATCCAATCACTCGAAAGCAAACGGTTTTTACGTGATGGTACGGTGATCGGGGAGGGGTTGGCTACCGCGGTTGACCGGTTAAGTAAGAGTGATGCGAATAGCAAGGTCATTATTTTACTGACAGACGGGAAAGAAGATCCGCCGGAGACAAGACTGATCGATCCGTTGACGGCGCTTGAAATAGCCAAAGCAAAAAATATTAAAGTATACTCGATCGGTATGGGCGCATTGCCTTCACAGATCGTGGAAATAACAGGTGCAGCTCCCGAACAAAAGAAAAATCCTGCCATTGATTTTATTGATGAGGCATTGCTTCGCCAGATCGCGGATGAAACAGGTGGCCGGTATTTCCGCGCCAAGGATAAAGAAGGTTTGCAGCAGGTGTATAAACAGATCGATCAGCTGGAAAAATCAAAGATCGATGTTACTTCCTATAAGCGTTACCGGGAATTATTTTTGCCATTTGTACTGGCAGCGCTCGGTTTTTTATTTCTTGAAATGCTGTTGAAATTCCTGGTATTTAAAAAATTTCCCTGACAAATACACTCCGGGTGATCTGGAAGGTTTCCCGGAGTATTAAAATATCTTTTTCAATCAGCCCTGTCACCTGTAAAATCTCCTGAAATCATTCATTCTGTGTTTACCTTCGTTGCATAATGAAAGCGACCGTTTATAAATCTACCGGTAGTTGGTACACGGTAAAAGATGAATCAGGCAACTGGCACAACGCCCGTATGAAAGGCGTTTTCAAGATCGATGATGATATAACCAGTACCAACCCGGTTGCAGTCGGCGACCGGGTGGAAATGGATATAGAAGATAAAACGGAGAATACGACCATTATCACGGGTATTGCAGATCGCCGGAATTATATCAACCGGCAATCGCCGCGTAACAAGCACCAGCATCATATCGTGGCGGCCAATCTTGATCAATCTTTCCTTGTCGCCACATTAAAAGAACCGCGTACATCGCAGGGGTTTATCGATCGTTTCCTGGTTGCTTCCGAAATGTATCATGTACGGCCGGCTATTGTTTTTAATAAGGCCGACCTGTACAAGAAAAAGGAAGAAGAAAAATTCGGGCAATGGAAGGAGATGTATGAAGCGATCGGGTACAAGGTGTTTTTAATAAGCACGAAAGAAATGGTGGGTATAGAAGCCGTGCGTGAACAAATGAAGGGAAAAATCACCTTGCTGAGTGGTCATAGCGGTGTAGGAAAATCATCTTTACTCAATACCATTCTTCCCGATCTGCAATTGCGTACGAAAGATGTAAGCGGCTGGAGCGGGAAGGGGCAGCATACGACCACCTTTGCCGAAATGTTTGATCTGCCGGGAGGCGGGACTGTTATCGATACACCGGGTATGCGCGAATTTGGATTGGTGGATATTACGGAACAGGAAGTATCACATTATTTCCCTGAAATGAGGAACCGGCTAAACGGTTGCCAGTTTAATAATTGCCTGCATGTAGATGAACCGGCCTGCGCGGTCAAGGATGCAGTCATGAGTGGAGATATTCATGAAGACAGGTATGTAAGCTACCTGGGCATTTTGGGTTCACTGGAAGAAAAAAGCTATTAAGCGATATTCCTCAATGGCTGGCGGCCTGCCAGTTTGCCCTCGAGTACATTGGCTAGTTCCACAACCGCTTTATTGTCTTTTACAGCTGCACCATGTGTGCGGGTCGGGAACACAGAAATGCCATTATAGATATTATAATGAAGCGTGAGATAGTGTCTCTTGAATTTAAAATCCCAGTTGATGGAATCAAACTCATCCTCTTTATTGACAAATTTTAAGCGGAGATCTTCGTTAATGATACCAGCAACCTGGTAGAAGAGATTAAGATTTCCATCATCTGCAATGATGGCTTCTGTACATCCTAATGAAGTGCGTAGGGTAAGGCTCATAGTAATCGCGTTTAATAATTCACGGTTTTTACTATAAGACTGGGATTTATACGAAATAGCTGCAAGCAGCTTATATTAACTTCTGAATTTCCTGGCTTTGCGGGCGGCTTTTTCGGCAGCAGGATCGCCACTGGCCAGTTTTTCTGCACCTACGTTCTTGCCGTTTGAAGGGCAGTCGTATTTGGGCTTAAACAAATTGCAGGACACCATCATGGTGACAAAACAGATCATTGTAAAAGTGAGTAAAAGGCTTTTCATTCTAATAGAGATTATTGGAATAACGAAATTACCTTTTATTAATTGTTTCTACTATAGTAAAAATACAGTAGGCAGTACACAGTGGGCAATGCGCAACCGGCACCAACTGATAACTAGCAGGTTAGATACAGGGAAAAAGAGGAATAAATGCATTAGTGCAGCTTCTCACTGAGGACTGCCCACTGCTCTCACTTAAACCATCCCGAATATTTCACATAATTATTCGCTACGCGATTGATCTCGCCATGGACCAGTTCTTCTGAAATATCTTTTACTTTTTTAGCAGGAACGCCGGCATAAATACTGCCCGGTTCGCAAACGGTATTTTCCAATACAACTGCACCTGCGGCAATAATGGTATTGCTATGTACGACCGCTTTATCCATCACGATGGCTCCCATACCGATCAGCACATTATCATGCAGGGTGCAGCCATGTACAATGGCATGATGCCCGATAGAAACATTATTGCCAATGATCGTTCCGCATTTTTCATAGGTGCAATGAATACAGGCGCCATCCTGCACATTTACCTTATCGCCCATGCGGATAAAGTTTACATCGCCACGGATCACGGCATTGAACCAGATGCTGCACTGCGCCCCGGTGATCACATCACCAACGATCGTGGCATTGGGTGCAATAAAACAATCGTCTCCGAGCTGGGGTGATTTATCATTGACAGGAAGTATAACTGGCATTGTTGAATGAATGTTGAAAGGTGAACCGGTATTGCCGGGTTGAATATTAGTTCGCAAATTAGAAATTTCCTTGCGTCATTCCTTAATCTTTGCGTCCTTTGCCGAAACAAAAAAGCAGTCCGGTAATGAACGAGCGGGAATTATTTCTTCGTCATGTTGCACAAACTTCAGCAGCTCCGCTGGCCCTGGAAATTGTGAAGGCAGAAGCTGCTTTGCTATGGGATAAAGAAGGAAAAGAATATATCGATCTGATTGGCGGCATCAGTGTGGCGAATGTGGGTCACCGGCATCCGGATGTGCTGGCAGCCATTCAAAAGCAGTCGGAAGCCTATCTGCATATCATGGTGTATGGAGAATTTATAGAAAGCCCGCAGGTGCAATATGCCAAACTATTGACGGATCATTTACCTGCCTCTTTAAATTCGGTATATTTTACCAATTCCGGCGCTGAAGCAGTGGAAGGAGCGATGAAGCTGGCTAAACGGGTGACCGGTCGCACAGGCATTACCGCGTTTGAAAATTCTTATCACGGTTCTACGCAGGGTGCATTAAGTATTATAGGAAGTGAATACTGGCGCAATGCTTTTCGTCCTTTGTTGCCGGGGGTGTTGCATTTGCAGTATAATTCGTTTGAATCGCTGGATCATATAACTGAAGATACTGCCTGTGTATTTGCAGAACCCGTGCAGGCAGAAGCAGGGATCATCGTGTCCTCCAAAGAATGGATGCAGGCGCTGCGGCAAAAATGTACTGATACCGGTGCCTTGCTGGTGCTTGATGAAATACAAACAGGATTTGGCCGCACCGGTCATCTATGGGGATTCGAACATTTTGACATCGTTCCTGATATTTTATTATTGGGAAAAGCGTTGGGCGGCGGTATGCCACTGGGAGCTTTTATTGCTGACCGGTCATTAATGAATGAACTTTCCGATAACCCGGTACTCGGGCATATCACCACTTTCGGCGGTCATCCTGTTTGTTGTGCAGCAGGAATGGCGGCGATGAAAGCCTTGCTGGAGGAAGACATGATAAGGGAGGTGAGAAATAAAGAAGCTCTTTTCAGGTCCCTGCTCATTCATCCTGCAATCAAGGCGGTTCGTTCACATGGGTTATGGCTGGCTGTTGAATTTGATTCTTTTGAAAACAATAAGAGGGTGATTGATGCCTGTATTGCGGCGGGTGTGTTAACGGATTGGTTTTTATTTGGAGCCAGTTGTCTTCGTATATCGCCACCATTGATTATTTCTGAAGAAGAGATCAGGAAAGCGTGTGCAGTGATTCTTAAAAGTGTATCTGTTTTGTAGTCTATGTGCCTATAAACCTATGTGGTAAAAAATTACGCGATTGAGTTGAAGTATTTGTTCCTTTGTATAATGAAATAGATGCAGGTATCGTCGCTTATTAAAAGTAATAATTATGCAGATTAAGATAATAAAAGCAAGAAGACAGTATCAGGAATGTCTTGACTGGATAGATAAACAATTTGATAAAAAGGTCAAACCCGGCACACCGGAAGGTGATATGGTTCAGTTAATGCTGGTATTGATAAAACAATATGAGGACAATCATTATTCTATCCCTGTTGAAGTCTTACTCTCATAAATAGCTCTTTCTTCCTAATTATAATTGGACTACCTTAGGGCATCAATTTAACCTTTTAAGTAGTCCGCTATGCTTCCATGGAAAACGATCATACAATGGCAACAAGACTGTGATACGCCTGTGTACCTGCAGATCGCCAATGCGATTATCAGGGAAATCAAAAGAGGAAGGATAGGTCCTGGTATCAAGCTCCCTGGCACCCGGCAGATGTCGGAAACACTGGAAGTACACCGCAAAACCGTGGTGAGGGTATACGAAGAACTCGATGCGCAGGGCTGGATTGAAACCTGTCCCTCCAAAGGAACATTTACCAGCCAGAAATTACCCGAGATCATTCCGCAACGTTTTACCAAAGAAGATAAGCATATCACATTCCCTAAAGTGACAGGATTTCCCGTTAAAGTAAATCATGGTCTTCGTGCACCTGTTTCACCCAAACGGAATATCATCGGGTTTCATGATGGTCCCGATCCCCGGTTAGCACCTTCAGAAGAATTGGGAAGAGCGTATAAAAGTGTACTGACCAGGGCCAGCAGCTCACAATTCATGTCGTATGTAGATACAGCAGGCGTACAGAAGTTCAGAGTTGTATTATCCGATTATCTCAATGGCAGCCGCGGCTTGCAAACCACGTTTGAGAATATAATGGTCACGCGAGGCAGCCAGATGGGACTGTACCTGCTGGCCAATATTCTTTTTTCAAAAGGAGATACGATCATTGTGGGAGATACCAATTATTTTTATGCTGATCATCTTTTTATTGAAAGGGGTATGAAACTGGCCCGTATAAAAGTAGATGAGCATGGTATCGATGTAGATGCCATTGAGAAATTATGCCGGAGAAAAAAGATCAAGGCATTGTACATTACTTCACATCATCATTATCCCACCACGGTTACGTTGACGGCGAGCCGCCGGATCAAATTACTTTCACTGGCTGAGGAATATGGGTTCATTATCATCGAGGATGATTATGATTATGACTTTCATTATTGCAGCAGCCCGATCCTTCCGCTGGTCAGCGCCGATACCAAAGGCATGGTCATCTATATCGGTACGCTGAGTAAAACAGTGATACCGGCTATCCGTACCGGTTACGTGGTAGCTCCGCCTAACCTGATACTGGAACTCGCCCGCATCCGCCAGTTGATAGATACGCAGGGAGATCCCATCATGGAGCTGGCGCTTTCTGAAATGTTTCTCGAAGGGCATATAAAAAGACATATGAAAAAATCCCTGCAGGAATACAACCTGCGCAGGGATGCTTTGTGTGATTATATGCAGCAAAAGTTACCTGGCATTATCGACTTCAGGCCGCCCGATGGGGGATTGGCTATCTGGGCAAAATTTCATAAGTCAGTGCCATTACCTCAGCTTAGTGAAAAGCTAAGAGCGCAGGGCATTGTATTGTCAAACGGGTTGATACATAATAATACACCGGTATCATTGAACTCAACACGCATTGGTTTGGCCTGGATGGATCAGAAAGAAGCCCGCAATGCTGTTGATATCATGGCAAAGACCATTCATTCAAAAAGATAATCCAAACATAACCGCTTCATTACTATTGCCGGCTGACAGTATCCCTATATTATTTGCGAACACTCATTCGCATTTATTGCAGAATAGGTAACCATCTCCTGATAAACAGGAAATATTCCTGTATTCATTCTGTGCTGCATGCCTGAATTTTGCGGAAGCATACGGGAAACAAGTATTCAAAAAATAATAGAAAGCATTGGTCTATAAGTAAAAACAACCGGACTACCTGCTATCTGGAAACCGGATGACATAATAGTCCATGTACAGTACTAGATTTGGTCTATCAAATCGAAACCATTAACCTTAAATAAAGTATAACCATGAAAAGGATTTTAATCGCGATCTGTGTGTTGCTGATGGCAGCGGGCGCTTTTGCCGGTCCAGCCACAGACATTGACAAAAAGGTAATTCAAACATTCGAAGCGCGTTTTCCCAATGCACAGGAAGCTACCTGGCATGAATCAACTGACCAGTACCTGGTCAATTTTGTGGAGAAAGGCATTCCATCCAAAGTGACGTATAAGAAAGATGGAACGCTGCTGAACTTCATGCGTTACTACCAGGAAGAAACACTTCCTTATCATATCCAGGCCAACCTGAAGAGCAAATATCCTGGTAAGAAAGTATTTGGTGTTACCGAAGTGACAGATGCCGATGCAAGTATCGAGTATTTTGTAAAACTGGGTGACGACAAACAATGGATGACTGTAAAGATCGATAACAGCGGCTTTATGACGGTGATCGAAAGGTTTAAGAACGGAGTTAATAAAAGGAATTGATCAGTCTGCTGTAGTAACCTCTATGTGAAACCTATGTTCCTATGTGGTGAGATTACGCCAATCAGTTTTTTTACCACATAGGTACATAGGAACATAGGGTTCACATAGAATTACTACAATCAATAAGATATTGATTCAATCAGGAAGAGACATGTTTACGTCAAACATGGTTTAGAATTGCCCAAAACGCCTTCGCAGGCGTTTTTTTATTTACGGATAAGCAGGAACAAGCCTGCTGCAATCAATGCACCTGTAAAGGGGGCAATAACAGGAATCCAGGCATAGCTCCAATCACTATTCCCTTTTCCGCGGATAGGTAAAACGGCATGCGCGATCCGTGGTCCGAGATCACGTGCCGGGTTGATCGCATAACCGGTAGGTCCGCCAAAAGCAAGACCGATACCTAATACCAGTAAACCAGGTGGTAATGCATCCAGTGTACCTAAACTGCTTTTGGGAATGGACATTAATAGTACGCCAAACAGGAGTATAAATGTGCCGATAGTTTCTGTAAGAAAATTATAGACAGGATTCCTGATCGCAGGACCTGTTGCAAACACAGCTAGTTTGGTAGCTGCATCTTTGGTTTCATCAAAATGCTGTTTGTAGCCGATCCATACAATAACGGCTCCTATAAATGCTCCGGCCAGTTGGGCCAGTATATAAATCAAAACAGTAGAAAACTTAAAGGGATTGACCAGGTACAAGGCCAGTGTAACAGCCGGGTTGATATGACCGCTGCCGCCCAATGCATTGGAAGCATATACACCGATAAAAACAGCCATCGCCCATCCGAATGTAATCACTATCCATCCGCTGTTGTAACCTTTTGTTTTATCAAGAATAACATTGGCGACTACGCCACCACCCAACATAACGAGTAAGGCAGTTCCAACAAATTCTCCCAGGAAAAGATCCCGGAAGCTTAATTCAGTGATTAATTCCATATGGCTTATTTAAGAGGTTGACAAATCAGGAAGGAAGATAGTTTTTTGCCAGTACATTAAATTCACCGACCTGGTCTTTTATCCAGATTTCATCTCTTTTTAATTCTTTAGCCAGTATGGCAGCTACCAGTGGCGCTGCTTCGATAGCGGCTTTGGCATCCAGTAAAAGCGACCTTGTCCGCCGGCTCAGGGCATCTTCCACAGTCATACACATTTCATGCTGAACGGCCCATACAATTTCCGCTTTTATAAAAGGAAGTGAAGGATGAATTTTTTCCGACATACCCGGCACAGCGGCCAGCTCCCGGATATATGAATCATCACTGCCGTAATAGTATAACGGAGTTTCGTAATCAATATCTTCTTTATATCCGTGGATCGTGAGTTCTTTGGTCAGGCATTCCCTGGCAGGAAGACCTGCTTTTACAGCCGCAATATCCAATACATCCTCCGCCATTTTCCGGTAGGTGGTCCATTTGCCCCCGGTAATACTGATCAGTTCGGAATCGGAAACAGAAATATGATGTTCCCGCGAAAGCGCGGCCGTGTTTTTTGCATTGCCTTTTACCAGAGGGCGCAGACCGGCAAAAATGCTGCGGATATCTTTGTAAGATGGATCTTTGGTAAGATAGCGGGTGATATGATGCAGTACAAAATCGATCTCTTCCTGCAATGCCACCGGTTCCACTTTGGTCTCCTGCATAGCTGTATCGGTGGTACCAATAATTATTTTATGATGCCAGGGCACGGCAAACAACACACGGCCATCATCTGTTTTAGGGATCATGATAGCGGTATCGGAAGGAAGGAATTCTTTATCAAACACCAGGTGTATGCCCTGGCTTGGTGTAACGACCGGGTCAGCCGAAGCATCATCCATTTTTAAAATGGTATCAGTGAATACACCGGTAGCATTGATCACTACTTTTGATTTTATTTCATAGTGATGATGATCGATAGTGTCGGTGACTTTCACGCCATATATCTTTCCCTTTGCTTTTAATAATCCTTCCACACCGCAATAGTTAAGTACGGCAGCGCCATGATCGGAAGCCGTCATTGCCAAATGCACAGCGAGACGGGCATCATCAAATTGTCCGTCATGGTATAAAATACCACCTCTCAATCCTTCAGGATCGAGGGTAGGGGCGAGTTCCAGGGTTTCTTCCGGGGATAAAAATTTAGAAGGTCCCAACCCTAAACTGCCGGCCATCCAATCGTATACTTTTAACCCGATACCATAGAAAGGATTTTCCCACCATTTATAATTGGGAATAACAAAGGATTGGTTCTTGACAAGATGAGGTGCATTCTTTCGCAACAGTCCTCTTTCCTTCAAAGCTTCCATTACTAATTTGATATTACCCTGCTGCAGATATCTTACACCACCATGCACAAGTTTCGTACTGCGCGAAGAAGTTCCCTTGGCAAAATCATATTTTTCAACCAACACAGTTTTATATCCCCTTGATGCTGCATCAACAGCAATACCTAATCCGGTAGCGCCACCACCAATGATACAGATATCCCATTCCGGGGTAGACTGAAGTGCTTGTATAGTTTGTTGACGATTCACTAAATTGATTGTTTTTATAATTGTATTCCCTATGCTCCTCTTTATCTCTGCGGTTCTTTGTGGAACAATACCTGAGCAATAAGAAAAGCCGCTTTCAATGAAGAATTATCCCGCAAAGAACCGCAGAGACAAAGAGGACCACGGGGACCGGATCTAAAGAACTTCGTCTTCTGCCCATACAATCGAGGCTCTTACTGCCCGTTGCCAGCCTTTCACCAGTTCTTTTCTTTTATCATCGTTGATTTGAGGAATAAATTCTTTATCGATCTGCCACTGCTGCTGGATATCCGTTATGTTTTTCCAGTAGCCTACGGCAAGACCGGCGAGATAGGCTGCGCCCAAAGCTGTTGTTTCCGTGATCTTTGGTCTTACGACTTTACAATTCAATACATCACTTTGAAACTGCATCAGCTGGTTATTGACGGTGGCGCCACCATCTACTCTTAGTTCCTTTATGGTAATGCCGCTATCTGCTTCCATGGCTTTTAGTACATCGTATGTCTGGTAAGCGATACTGTCCAATGCGGCGCGCGCAATATGAGCGCGGTTGCTTCCTCTTGTCAGCCCGAATAAACTTCCTTTGGCATATTGGTTCCAGTGCGGGGCGCCTAATCCGGCAAAAGCAGGAACCAGATAAACGCCATCGCTGCTGGTAACTTCACGGGAAAGCTGTTCTACTTCCGAAGAATTGCGGATGATCTTTAATTCATCGCGCAACCATTGTACAACAGCACCGGCGATAAACACACTGCCTTCGAGTGCATATTCGGTTTTACCATCGATCTGCCAGGCAATAGTAGTAAGAAGATTATTTTTTGAAGTGATGGCTTTGTCACCGGTATTCATCAGCATAAAACACCCGGTGCCATAAGTATTCTTGACCATACCCGGTTGTGTGCATTGCTGTCCGAAAAGAGCGGCCTGCTGATCACCTGCTATTCCCGCGATGGGTATACGTGAATCAGGAACAAAACTGCCGGTTACTCCATAAATATGGCTCGACGGTTTTATGACGGGTAATAAATTGGCGGGGATAGAAAACAGCTGCAGCAGTTCAGGATCCCATTGCCCGGTATGAATATTCATCAGCATCGTTCTCGATGCATTCGATACATCCGTTACGTGCAATTCGCCGCCGGATAATTTCCAGCATAGCCAGGTATCGATCGTTCCAAAAGCGAGTTCTCCGTTCTCCGCTTTTTGTCTGGCACCATTTACATTATCCAGTATCCATTTCAGTTTGGTAGCGGAAAAATAAGCATCGATGATCAATCCTGTTTTTTCCCGGATAGAGTTGGAGAAGCCTCCTGCTTTCAACTCATTACAATAAGCAGCGGTGCGGCGGTCTTGCCAGACGATCGCATTGTAAATGGGTTTACCTGTTTTTCTATCCCATACCACGGTAGTTTCGCGCTGATTGGTAATACCAATACCCACTACCTGCCGCATGGTAATATTGGCTTTGGCCACAGCTTCGGCAAATGTGCCATATTGTGTGCTCCAGATCTCTTCGGCATCATGCTCTACCCAACCGGGCTGAGGAAACAATTGCCTGAATTCCTTTTGCGCCACACTAATGATATTACCATGCTGATCGAACAGCATACTGCGACTGCTGGTAGTACCCTGGTCCAGCGCGAGAATGTATTGGGAAGACATGGGATGCGATTTGTAGTAAGGTAAGATTTTTTTGTGTCAGGTTTGGATGTCGGGTGATAAGTGTTGGATGTTAGGTTTTAGGTGTTAAATGATAGATTTTAAATAAGGAGTGCAGGTCATGTCATTTAGCATTTAAATTTTAAATGCTAACACTTAACCCCATCCTCAAAACGTTAGCCTGAAACTTCCAAAGATTCCAAACCGCTTGGTGCTGCTTTCCGGTAATCGTTCGGGTAATACGCGCCATACAAAATCGATCCGGAATACATGGAAGATATTATCGACACCGGTGCCGAGCTCCATATAGGTTTTGCCGTTAAGGGTTTGAAACGTATTTCCCTGTTTGAAGTTATAGGTCCTGTTGGCTTCGGATAGACTACCCCATAATGTTTTCGCAGTCCAGAATTGCCGCAATTTTAATTTGGGGAACAACCGGAAAATGCCATTGCCGATATTATGTTCAAAATTGATACCGGCAAATTTATCATGAATGAACTCGTATTTGTTCATCATGTTGAATGCATATTTATTATAGTAATGCAATTCATTACCCGGAGCAATATCCAGCAAAACATAAGGAAGCGTACCATATGTCTTACCTCCATATACCTGGAAAGAAATATTTCCTAATGGAGGGATCTTGATATAATCTGAAATACTCCCTGATAATTTAGTATAGTTATAACTGCTGTTGAATATTCCTGAAACACCTCTCGCAATCGTAAAATCGGCAATAGGATAGGGGCTGCCCAGGCTGGTACGGAAGAATGTGGTCTCCAGGAATTTTTCCAAATAAGCAAACCGCAGTTTCAATGATACTTCGAACGTGGTTAATGGTGAACCGCCATTCACATCGGGAAAGGAATCTTTTAGAGGAATATTCTTCAGGGGAGTAAATCCTTTATGAGTAACGGCTACCAATTCTGAAAGACCGGAACGGTGTTCATTAAAGAATTCAAACCGCTTTTCACCGATCTTGATAAACTTGACAGGAATATTTGCTTTGCGGACCGCCAGGGCAAAGATGTTATCAGAAGTTACTTCACCAAAATAATTCTGGCCAAAGTCGAGATCATTGGTATAGGATGCATACCAGTAGCGGCGCGGATGTTTTTGCGGCAGGTAAAATAGTTCTCCTTTGCCCTTTACTTTTTTATCGGTAAAGCCATAGGCAAGGTACCAGTGCCACCACCAATGCTTATCGAATTTGCGGTTGGTGCCGAGGTCGAAACGAACACGGTATCCTTCCCATGAATTATAGGTTACCCAGTTATACCAGGGGCCGATCTGGAAATTGCCGATATTCTTATAACCCGTTGCAATAAAATTGATGCGATCGGTGAGGCGTTTGAATACCGGTGCATTCAGTAACGTATCCAGCATTTTAATAATGCCGGCTTCTGTCTTGGTCAGGTCCTCGTGTCTTGATTCCGTCCAGTAGGCTTTATTTTTTTCATCGGCGCCCGGCTCGGTAATGATCTCTTCAACCAGTTTATTTTTTGCCAGTTCATTCTCCACCGAAGTATCATTCACGACAATATTGCGGTAGGTAGTGGTCTTGCGGCCGATAAATCCGGGATTGTTTTTCCCGATAGGAGAGAGATCGGCCACAAACTTATCTTTCGCGAGGAACCAGGTAGAATCATTGATCAGTTTATATTCCTGAATCAAGCTGAGTGTTTCAACAAAATTGATATTGGCATCTTTTCCCAGGCGCAGGTTCATTTTCTGAATGGCGAATGTACCGGCATGCACCCAGCAATCACCTTCAAATGTATTGGTTCCTTTGCGACGAGGTGTAAAGACCAGGTGATAATAACGTTGTGTGCTGACCTGCTGTGTATCGGTTACGCGGTAATTATAATACAGGTCACCATTATCACTGGCAGGACTTACAAATTGTTTATCAAAAACAGGAATGAAATTATTGTAGACATTGATGTTCTGATCCATGCCACCGAGGAACTTGATGATGCTTTCATTCTTGATTCCATTCGTATTCGCACCTTTGATCACTTCACGCCGCTTCAACGGTTTTTTCTGGTAATAATAATCCGATATGGCTTCGGTCAGGTAACTGGGCAAAAACTTTACGCCTGCTGAACTATCGACATTCTGGTTGATCAGGTCTCCGACAGGACGCAGAGGTTTAAACTTTGCGATCTTTCCAAAATTCAGGTTCTTGATATCCAGTTCCAGTTTATTATACAATTCGTAGGAAAAATTGCTGAAGCGGTAGCGGTCATTCTCCGGTTTATGTTGCACGATCTTGCGCCATAATAATAAGCCTTTGTTGACTTTTACTTTTACCGTTACCCCTTCATTGAAAGTGCCTCTTTCCATACTGAGGTCAGCACTGATGGAATCAAGCGTAGCGGGGAGGGGAAAGATCAGGGGTTGGTAACCAACACTGGTAATTATGATCGTATCGGAGGGCCATGCATCAAACCGGAAAACAAAGGAACCGGAAGAATCAGTGAGTTTGCCCGTGGAAGTACCGGCAAAAGAAACCGAGGCAAAAGGAACTGGTTCATCACTATGCGCATCTTTAACCGTGCCCCTGATATACTTGATCTGGGCGCTGGCAGACAGGGTACAAATACCGGCGATAAAGAGGAGCAGTATAGAAATGTAGTGTTTTCCGGGGTTCATCAGGCACAAATTTATTGCAACCACACTGATTTCCAGTAGGTAATTCAGGCTGTTTAACAGGTAGCCGATAAAATAGTTGAGAATTAATTTGGAAGTATTGGCAATCCATTATTACTTTGTATTTCAAAGTGCTTTTTTTATGAGCGATCACAACCAACAAACAGACAGTCTCCAGGATGTAAAAGACATCCGTCGCCTGATGGAGCGCTCCAGCAGGTTTACTTCACTAAGCGGTCTTAGCTGTGTGGCGGCTGGTATCTGCGCCCTGGCAGGTGCTTTTTTCGGATACCGCATTATCAGTAATTATTACGGCCCCGATCCTGCTGCCTGGATCTATTCCAATAACGATTTTATGGAACTGCGGTTTGAACTGCTGGTTCTCGCCGCTTCTGTATTTATACTCGCCGGTGGCCTGGCTTTTTATTTTACCTGGCAGAAAACAAAAAGATTGAAACATTCCCTGTGGGATCACAGTTCCCGCCGGGTTTTTTGGAATATGGTGATACCGCTGTTGTCGGGCGGCATCTTTGTACTGGGGATGCTTCGGTATAATGAATGGGCATTTGTGGCACCGGCTTGCCTGGTGTTTTATGGACTGGCGCTGGTAAATGCAGGAAAATACACGCTCGCCGATATCCGTTACCTTGGTTATTGCGAAATTGCACTCGGATTGGTAAATATGTTTTTTATCGGTTACGGTTTATATTGCTGGACCATTGGTTTTGGTGTGCTGCATATTATCTACGGTATTATTATGTGGATGAAGTACGACAGGAACAGTAAAGAAGGAAGAGTTTAATCGTGAAAGCTTAAATAATGAAGAATCCGATAACAGGGTTGAATAAGGTTTTTGATAACCGCATCAGGTTGGGTGTGATGAGCATCCTGGTGGTGAATGAGGAGATCAGCTTCAATGATCTCAAACAAATGCTAGAGGTGACAGATGGCAACCTAGCCACTCACCTCGTGAGCCTGGAAGAGAACGGGTATATTAAAGTGCATAAAGGATTCATCGGGCGTAAAACCAATACCACTTATTCCGTGACAAGAAATGGAGAGAAAGCATTTTCGGATCATATCGCAGCACTTGAAAATATGATCAAAGGAGTAAAGTAATTTTTTTTGTACCTATACTTTGAAATACAAAGTACTTTTAAAATGAATAAAGAAATAAAAATCCTGCGCAGGTGGATCCTGTTTTTCATGATCGTTCTTTTTCTCAGTGGTTTTACAGCCATACCTGCAGAAACAGAACTCCGGTTTCTATCCCGCTGTATTCCACCTGATACCATGTTAGGCGCCTGGATCGATAAGGTATATGAAGGAGTGGCTGAAACCAACAGCAGGTACCCGTTTATCGGGTATGGCTATGACTGGCTGGCCTTTGCCCATTTTGTACTGGCTGTATTATTCATTGGACCGTACAAGCATCCGGTACGGAATAAATGGGTGATTGAATTTGGTATGATCGCCTGCCTGCTGATCCTTCCTTTTGCTTTTATCGCTGGTCAGTTCAGAGGTATACCTATCGGCTGGCGCATCATCGATTGTTCTTTCGGCATTCTTGGTTTAATACCCTTAAGCATTTGCTACAATAAGATCAGTGAACTGGAAAAAATGCAGAAGATAGGTACAGAAGAAACCCATTACCTGTTTACCGATGACCTGGCAGAGAAGAAGTGGCCATACGTTTGATAAGACAGGAATATTAAAAGAAATAGCTCATTTTTTTTTACAAAATAGTTGAATGATGAAAACAGGATCATTTTCACCACAGGCACGTTTTAACAGCGTACGGTATGCACTTGAAGGCATTGGCCGGTTCTTTTGGGAAGAACCCAATGCCTGGCTTCATTTGGCGGCTACCATCTTAGTTTTTATACTGGCTTGTGTTTTTCGGCTGGCAGAGGTGGAGAAACTTGCTCTCGTCATTGTGATTGGTATGGTATGGGTAGCTGAAGTATTTAATACAGTTATTGAAAGAATGATCGATCATCTTTCACCGGCACAGCATCCACGTGTAAAGTTTATCAAAGATTTGTCGGCAGGTGCAGTCCTTCTGTCGGCCATCACCGCATTGATCACTGTCGCTATCATTTTTATCCCTAAAATATTGTAAGATGTCGCCTGTTTTATTCATACAAAAAATGAAGGAGGGAAAGCTTACCCTGCGTCACTGGTTATTTATCGGGTGTTGTTTTAGTATTATGCTGGTCCTTGCCAGGGTTATAGCTACTGGTTATAATACTTATCTCTCGCTTGTATGGAACCTGTTCCTTGCCTTTGTTCCCTATGCGATCAGTGAATGGCTGTCAAGGAATATAGCTGTCATAGAAGACAGGCACCGGCTATGGCCCACACTTTTCGCCTGGCTCTTGTTTATTCCCAATGCATTTTATATAGTTACCGACTTCTTTCACCTGGTAGAATTTGACGCAGCGCCCAAATGGTTCGACTTGTTACTATTGTTCTCCTTTTCCTGGAACGGGTTATTGTTTGGCGTTCTTTCTATCCGGAAAGTACAATTGATCATTACGATCACCAGCCGTCGTTCTTTTTCTCTTGCTTTTGTTTTTGCGGTGATGTGGCTGAATGCATTTGGTATTTATCTCGGGCGTTACCTGCGGTTCAATAGCTGGGATATTATTGTGCAACCCGTATCACTGTTTGCTGAAATGCTTTACATCCTCATGCATCCTATCCGCAACCGGATGGAATGGAGTATGATCAGCACCTGGGCCATCTTCATGACCTTATTCTATCTCACTATAGAAAAGCTGGGAGAGAGTTTTCTCTCCCGGCATTATTCAGACAATAAAATTAGCCGCTTATGAAAACACAGGCAATAACAAGTGCAAAGTATAGTCTCAGGATTTATATCGCTATCATCCTGGTGGGCGCATTGTTAAGCACTACCATAATAATGATCAGTTCGCGTCGGTTTGAAATAGCGTGGAAGCCGGTGAAAGAAAATCCTGATAGCATAATAAAAGCATTACCCCTGGCCTGCATACTTATCCTGCCCAATGCATTTAAATAATATCTATCGCCATCATCATTAAAATATAAACCTATAATAAAATGGAAACAGTTGTAACAAGTGTATGGCAAAAAAGCAAATTACTGATCAAGGGATTGCTGATCGGTTTACTGGTGCTGTTATTGTTAATACCTGCTTATTTTGTCCAGGATATCATTAAAGAAAGAGAGGACCGGCAAAAAGAAGCCTTCACCGAGGTCAGCAGCAAATGGGCCGGCCGGCAGAATGTAACAGGACCTGTATTGGCAGTGCCCTATTTAAAATCATATACCAATTCACAGGGGCAGCTGGCTACCGAGAAGAAACTGGCTTATATCCTGCCTGATACGCTGAATGTCGATGCGGATGTAAAACCTGAAGAACGTCACCGTGGTATTTACCAGGTAATGTTATATTCTTCTGCTATGAAAATTTCGGGCAAGTTCAATGCCGTGCCACTTCAGCAATTACAGTTAGATGCAGCAGATGTATTGTGGAACGATGCCTATATCTGTTTCAACCTTAGTGATGCAAAGGGATTAAAAGAAGATATCAATTTCCGATGGAACGATTCTTCAATAATATTAAGTCCTTCCGCTGTCAGCAATAATGTGATGAAAGAAGGTTTTGCGTCGCAGGTATCTTTAGCTCCCGGTATAGTCAATAATTTTTCGGCTACTGTCAATATTAATGGTTCTGAGCAATTATTATTTACGCCGGTCGGTAGGGAAACAAAAGTAAAGTTGACTTCTGCCTGGCCCGATCCAAGTTTTACCGGTGGACAATTACCTGAGCATCGTATTACCGGCGATGGCTTTACTGCAAGCTGGAAAAACCTGGCGCATACCCGCAATTTTCCGCAGGCATGGAAAGATGAATCTTATAACCTGCAGTCAGCTTCTTTCGGCACCGATCTTTTTATCCCGGTAAACGGCTATCAAAAGACCATGCGTTCGGTAAAATATGCAGTGCTTTGTATCCTGCTCACGTTCGCGGCTTTCTTTATTATCGAAACAGTCAATAAAAAATCGGTGCATCCTTTCCAGTATGCATTGATCGGGCTGGCGCTGATCCTTTTTTATACACTATTATTATCCTTCTCGGAATACATAGGATTTAATGCAGCTTATATTATTGCGTCGCTGGCTACCGTAGGTCTGATAGGCTGGTATGTAAAGGGAATATTGGAATCATCGAGGCTAAGTTCTATTCTGGCAGTGATGCTGGTACTGATGTATTCCTACATTTTTACCATCCTGCAATTACAGGATTATTCATTATTGCTGGGAAGCATTGGTTTGTTCCTGACACTGGGAGTGATTATGCGATTTACAAGAAAAATACAATGGTAACGAAATAAAAGAATGATGACGGTTTGAAGTTCTGTTGGTTGGTTTTTCGTCTGTCCGTATCGCTATGGAAACAAAGAGGTGGCCTTGAAGTTGGGCTGCCTCTTTTGCTATAAATAAAAAAGCAGGTCCACCGGGACCTGCTTTGCTATTATTTATTTCATGATTATTAGAAATCTAATCCCATGGCAAAATACCACATCGGTTTACCCCTGAATACGCCATTCATTTCCCAGGCGGCATCTACACGGATGAAATATCCAAGTAAAGTACTGCGGGCACCGAAACCATATCCACCAGCGAGCGGGCCAATACCACCGGCTTTGAAACGCACTGTAGGTGCATTCAGGTTGCTGGAAGTGTATACGACCTGTGGCCTGCGGATCGCTTTCAGATCGCCTTCCCAGGCTGTACCCAGGTCAGTAAACTGTACCAACTGGAAGTTGCGAAGGAATGCATTATTGATCGGTTTATTCAATAAGGTCGGGAACACGGGGAGCCTGACTTCACTGTTGATCACTACTGCATTATTACCATTGGCAATATTTTGTTTAAAGCCGCGCAGGTTAACCGCCAGTGACTGGTAAGTATAATTGAAAGTGGGCCTATTGTCATTATAGAATTTTGGAGAGAACCAGTTGTCTACACCGCCGAGATAGTATACGACCTTCTGATCGCCGAATGAAAAATCACCACCAACACGTACAGCCCAGATCAGGTTACGATAGATCTGCAGGTAATGACGTGCATCAAATCCTGCATTGAATAAAAATTTACCACCCCTTGCTACAGGCGAACTATTCTTGATCTCGTTGAACATATCCGTATAGATCCTGTACCTCAATCCATGCCAGATATTCGTAGCAGGGTTAGTGGTATTGTCATATACATACTCCAGGCTGAATTGCCCATAAGTAGCTTTTTGATCCGGCTGATGCAAAGAGAATGGATCTACACCTGAATTGATCGTTTTATCAAAACGGGGTCCGAATGTAGCACGGATACTTCTTGTTCTATCCAATGGGTAACGCAGACGGCCCAGGTAATAGTTGGAAAATGTTTTACCGGGATAGGCGATCGGATCATTCGGATCGCCATACAAAAGGCTGACGTTATTGTTGCTCCTGTAATAAGTAATACCCCAATCCAATCTTTTACGAAGATTATAAAATTCAAAAAGGATATCATTGTCCTTAAGATTGGGTGCGATACGGATACCGCCTGTAAACTTCAGGTCTTCCATCAGGTCAGAGGTGCCCAGCCGGATCATACCATTGAAATCATTACCATTGGAAAGATAAACAGGTCCTGCGCCACCACCATAAGGCTGGAACTTGCTAACGGCAAGCACAGAGTTATTAAATCCTGTTACGGCATAGTCGGCAAAGAATTTAGGCGGACGGTATTCATACAGTTTCGCTTTTCGAAGAACAGGTTCTTTTGGTATTTCTGTAGCTTCTACTACTTTTCCAAGTTTGCTGCTATCCTGTTTTTCATTTCCAAATTCACTTTGGAAGAAATCATTTTGTTTAGCCTTGTCCGTCTCCGTCTTTTGCTGCAATTGCGATCCCTTATTTCGTTCCTTCTTATTTTCATCCAGCAATTGCTTCATATATTCCGTTGGCCGGGCATTGATATTCCTGCGCCGCAAAGTGTTTTCGTCGACACGTAACCGGTATAGTAATTTCACATCCCCAAGTTTGACTACTTCGCTGATCTGCTGGTTGTCACCTGCTGTTCTTGTTTCCAATGTGCTGCTTTGGTAATTGGTCAGCGGGAATACATAAGAAGAATCATTCGTGATGGAAACAAAACCTACTGAATCGATATCCGTCTTGTTCCATTCTTTCAATAAACTATCCACTTCTTTTTGAGGAGGATTGCGTAATACTTCGTCTCCAATGAATACCAATGTATCCAACCCGGCTCTTTCTGTTCTGAAGAAACCAGCATACCTGTTATTGATACCATTTTCATCACTGATAAAAGTGAAGTGGGAGGTATTGTATTGGGAAGGGAACCTGGCGTTTCCAAAATTCAACGCTGTCAATTGGGAGATTTGTTTGTATTCCGATTTGTTCCAGTTATCAACCAGGAAAATATTGTAATGCCTGCCGGGCAGTGAATCTTCTGATGTGGCAGCGTTTGCGCTCGGGCGGTTACTGGAATATATGATACCGGTTTTGTTCGGGAATGCTACGAATGCGGGATCAAGATCATCGTATACGTCATTGGTGATTTGCTCGATCGATTGTTTGTCGATCTTGTAGACGAAGATATCTGTCTGCCCGCTGCGGATAGCACTCATTAAAAGTGTATTCGCATCCAGCATATACTTCATATCCTGTACCTGGTTGAACATAGGCAGTTCCTGTTTGGTGATTTTGACACGGTTGATCGCATCGTAGACGAACAGGTTCAGCTTGCCTTCGCGATTATACAGTACGGCAATACGGGTGCCTTTGCCATCCCAGGCGATGATCGGATAGTTGGGGTTGATCTCATCTTCTTTGGAGCGTGTACCGTATCTGAGTAACACTTTACGGTTCACAAAATTCGTATTCAATACCACGGAATAAATACCCTGTTTGAATTCTACGACTACGTAGGTGAAGCTTTTGGGATTCGGATTGGCATTGAAACGGATAAAATCTTTTTTACCGATCACTTCACTTACGCCCAATTGTCCTTTAGGAGCGTTACGACGACCGCGGATATCCTTGTAATACTGTTGCGGAACCTCGTTCATGAAATCTTTCAATACTTCTTTGAACTTTTTCTTGGTGAGTTTTTTGGAAGCATTGTTGAGATTGCGATAGATGCGGCTGAGATAAAGGAAATAGGTGACTTTATTCTTGCCATATTTATCCGCGATATATTTCCAGAAAGCATGACCTGCAAGATTGGGTTTTTCAAAAGCAAACTGGTAAAAATTATTGTATTTGCCATTCAGCATGATGGAACGGAGATCATCATCGAGGGAGGGGCTCCAGTTTTCGGCAACGTATTCGATATAGCCATCGGTCAGCCATTTGGGAAGATCAAGAAGTGCCTGGTTGGCGGCAAACTCACCGAGGTCATCACCAAAAAGGATATTTTCTACAAGTACACGGGAAAGACCCTGGCGGATCTGTCGGCGGAGGTTTTCGTGGTTACCATCGAAATATACCAGCATTTTATTATTGACGAGCTTGGTCACGCCACCGGTATTCTGCCAATCGATTCCCAGCCCGATATTGGATTGCTGCATTTCATCAAAATTGTTATAAACGACAATATTGATGCGGCGCTGTAAACCATATTCAACGAACTCTTCGATACCGGGCAGTTCTTCTTCACCGATCTGGGCTACATATTTGCCAAGACCAAGGCCATCCTGGCTGAAGTAAGTATTGAAATTTTCTGTCTGGTAATATTTCCAATTGAACTTTTGGTATTGCACACGATTCTTCCCAAATTCCACTGTGCTTACTTGTGCATTCACACTCATCAGGGCACCAACCAAAAGACAGGCAAGCAGGCTTGATACTTTATTCATAAAATCTTTTACAGTTTCTTATTCTTTAATCGGGCTTTCTTTTTTAGTTGTTGCCACACGGCGGACAAATACTTTTATTTCGATTTACCTTTGTTGAATATTGTGGAGGAACCCCGGCTCCATGTAAAAGGGACCATCATCCCTGAACCAGGGCAAATTTACCGGTTTCCGGTTCATATTTAAAAGTACGAAAAAACCCATGCTAACTATTAAATCCTTCATTTTTAGCCCTGTCCAGGAGAACACCTATATCCTGTTTAACGAAGAAAAGCAAGCCTGCATTATTGACCCGGGATGTTATTTTCCCGCGGAGCAGGAGACCTTAACATTATTTATAGAAGAAAACGGGTTAAAACCGGTCTTGCTGCTCAATACGCATTGCCATCTCGACCATATATTCGGTAACAAATTTGTATCCGGAAAATGGGGGCTGGTGCCGCATATTCATCCGCTGGACAAACCTGTTTTTGATGCTGCACCGGCTTCCGGTCTCCGGTGGCAGTTACCGGTCGATCAATACGAGGGCGAACTGGAATATATCCGAGAAGAGAGTATGATCAGTCTTGGAAAAGATCAGTTGTCGATCCTTTTTACGCCGGGTCATTCTCCGGGCAGCGTTTCTTTTTACTTTGAGCCAGGTGGATTTATTATCGGTGGAGATGTATTATTCAGCGGCAGCATTGGCCGGACAGACCTGATGGGAGGGGATTTCAATACGCTTGTCAATAGCATCCAGACACAATTCTTCACTTTGCCTGATGATACAAAAGTGTATTCAGGGCATGGGCCGGTGACAACAGTGGGGTTCGAGAAAATGAATAATCCGTATGTGAAATTGTATTGAGTTTGGCGGGGTTTATACCTCCGGGGATGAGGATCGCCCGAAGGATTGGTGAGGTTCTTACCGTGGTTTTTGGGATAAAATCGGCTTCTTGTTATTGTATATTTTTAGTATGAGTAAAAAAATGATAAACAGAGAAATGTGTTTTATTGATAGGAGGTGTCACCTTCAATCCGAGGTGACACCTCGGGTAGAGAAGGTGTCACCTTCTCAGGTACTTCCCGATTACCGGCAGCCGCTGGAATTCTTTCCGTTCCACATTTAAAATAAAAAGACAAAACAGGCCGATAAGAAGAACCGCAAAACCCCGCTCTACCCAGATATTCAACCCGATTTTTACAAACAACAGGTCAATAAAATACAAGAGCACCACGATAACAATATAAGCGACTAACTTTTTCCAGGCATACGGCACCCGGTAATGCTTTTGTCCCAATGTAAAACTCATCACCATCATGGTACCATAACACGCAAACGTGGCCCAGGCACAGGCCATATATCCAAAACGGGGAATGAAGAAATAATTGATGAATAAAGTGATGCCCGCGCCGATGATCGTGATCCATGCCCCGGTCATCGTTTTATTCGTAATCTTGTACCAGATCGATAAGTTGTAATAAATACCCAGGAAAATATTGGCCAGCAACAGGATCGGTACTACCCCCAGCCCCTCCCAGAAAACCGGGTTTTGAATAAAATATTTCCAGGTATCCAGGAATAGCGCCACGACCAGGAACATAACGCAGACGGTGATCACAAAAAATTTCATCACCCTTGCATATACCCGTTGCGGATTATCGCCCAGTGACTGTTTAAAGAAAAAAGGTTCGGCGCCCATGCGGAAAGCCTGTACAAATAAGCTGATCAATATCGAAAGTTTATAGCAAGCGCCATAGGTTCCTACTTCTACTTTAATAGCTGTTTCGGTTGGCGCTGAAGACCACCATGCCAGCATGATCCGGTCAAAAGTCTCATTGATTACTCCCCCAAAACCTACAATAATCAGTGGAAGAGAATATAGCATAATCTCCTTCCACAGCTTCGCATTAAACTTCCATTTGAAGGATAAAAATTCTTTGCGCAATAATAGCAGGACTACAAAGGCCGACACCAGGTTGGCGAGAATAACATAGCCAACGCCCATATTCGGTTTGTAAAAAGTATTCCAGAAGCTATTGGGGGCCGCTGTCAGTTTCGGAACCACCGAAAGGAATAAATAAGTGAGAATAATATTGACTATGATTCCTGTTACACGGATAAAGGCAAACTTTCGCGGTCTTCCTTCCAGCCGCAGCCGTGCAAAAGCGAGTATCGATAAACTATCAAACGCAATGATCAGGGCGCTCCAGGTAATATATTCCGGGTGATTCTCAAGTCGCAGGACAGTAGAGATTGGTCCGCGCAGCAGGATCATTGCAGAAGTAAGAAAAACAGTTGTGATGATAAGGGAAACCGTAGCCGTATTAAAAACATCCTCTTCGTGCTCTTTCCTTTGCACATAGCGGAAATAGGCAGTCTCCAATCCATACGTAAAGATCACGTTCAGAAAAGGAATGGCGGAATACATGATCGTCATTTCGCCGTAGGCTGATCCCATCAACACTTTGGTGAGATAGGGGGTCAGCAGGTAACTCAGGAAGCGGGCGGCGATGGAGCTTGCTCCATACCACATGGTTTGACCGGCCAGTTGTTTTATTCCACTCAAAGGATTCTTGATTTCCGGACAAAAGTAATGCTTATTTGGGTGTTAGGTGTTGGTTCTGGGTTTTAGGTGTTTAGTATCCTTTAATAGAAAATGCGTAATTGTAACGGAAGATCATTGATCATTAACCAGTCATCTAAAATCTAAACCCAGAACCCAACACTCAAACGCAAACTAATTATCTTTGGAGAAATTAACTGTTTTATGAAAAGAGCTATTCTTCTCTTTATTGCGACAGGCGTTTTATGCAGCGTCGGTTTCGCACAAGCCTATTCCGGCAAAATCGATTATGAAAAGAAAAAGCAGGACGCGGTAGTTGCCGAATATAATTATTCGCAGGAAGCTGTTGAAAATGCCCTTATACAAAAGATCGAAGGAATGGGCAACCGTGCCAAAGAACAAAAAGGATTGTTCAACCGTGACAAAGGATTTATCGTTTTTAAAAATGCTTCGGTCAGTGATATCAGCAGCCAAAGCCTTGATTATATTGTTAAAATCGAACGTAAGAGCCGTAAAGAAAAAGACGAGACAACGGTGTACATGGTATTGAACAAGGATGGCAACAATGTGCTGGCTGATATGGATGCAGAAGAACTTAACCGGGTGAAATCATTCTTAAATCATTTATTGCCGGATGTGGAGGCAGCGGATCTTGAACTGCAGATCAAAACACAGGAAGCAACCGTAACCAAAGCCGAAAAGAAATTCAAGGACTTACAGGATGACCAGGCGAGTATGGAAAAGAAGATCAAAAATCTGCAGGATGACCTGAAAACAAATGCAAAGAACCAGGAAGATCAGCAGAAAGAGATCGAGAGTCAGAAGCAGGCGTTGGAAGCGTTGAGAGGGAAGAGGGCTGTGAAATAAAGAACAAGAAACAGAGAAATAAGGAATGAGAAAGGAAATGCAAAATGTAGAATATAAAATATAAAATGTAAAAGGGATGTCCTATTGTTGGGCACCCCTTTTACATTTTATATTTTGCGGTTTTATATTTTACATTCTTTCCTATTCCCGATACCTCGGATCTTTTATAAACGAAGAATCCGTCAATGCACGAAGGAAAAGAGCAAGGTCGATGGCTTGCGGATCGGTAAGGGAAATGCCGCCGGTGAGCAATGGATCAAGGGTAGGGCTGGACTGGATGCCGGTACGATAATGATTGATGCATTGCGCCAACGTATTAAAGCGGCCATCGTGCATATAATTCGAGGTGATGTAAACACTTCGCAAGGTCGGTGTTTTGAATTTCAATGAATCGGATGAAATATGCGTGACCCGTATTCTTCCAAAATCATTTAAAAGCGGATCGATCGGCAATCCATTATTGTGAAATTGATTGTCGGTAAATAATGGTTCCGGGTGACAGGTAGCGCAATGAGCCTGGTATAACTGGTATCCGTCTTGTTCCTGTGCCGTGAATGTCGCCTGGCCTTTTTTTACCCGGTCATATTTGGAATTGGCGGAAGTCATGTAGCCGGTGAATTGCGCAAGCGCTGATAGTATGTTTTCAGGACTGATAAATTCAGAACGAAAAACATTCTTAAACATTTCCCGGTATTCATCATCCTGTTGCAGTTTATCGATAATGCTATTGAACGTTTCACCCATTTCATGATCGCCATGTATCGGTTGTGCAGCTTCATGAAACAGGTCATTGAATTCGCCATCCCAATGCAAATGTGTTTGCCAGGCCAGGTTGAATAATGGTGGTGCATTGCGTAAGGTATGTGTGCTGTGAACGCCATGACTGCGATCATGTTCAAAAGTGCCAAAAGCCGCAATCTGCTGATGACAGGAAGCGCAGGGATGAAATCCATCTACCGAAAGCCTGCCATCATAAAACAACTTTCTTCCCAGTTCAAACCCCTCTTTTGTCAATGGATTATCACTAAAACGATAAACAGGTTCGGGAAATCCTTCAGGAATTTCCTGTTGCATATAAGTGAGATGATTGGGGTTTTCATTCTTGCGGCAGGACTCCAGTCCGTACGTCACTATTGCGGTGACAGCAGTTAATAGTAATATGGCGAGGATGCTTTTTTTCATAAACCAGAAACGAATTAGGAATTAAAAATTATGAATTATCAATGGGATGTAATTGAAAAGATCTTCTCTTTCGGTTACGATACATTCATAATTCATAACTCATAATTCCCTGATTATCTCAATAGTCTCCCGGTCTCAGTTTTCTCCTGCCGGATTTAATATCGCCCTGTTGTTTCTTAGATTCCAGCCTGCGTTGTTTAGCTGCTTTACTTACCTTAACGGCTATCCGGGCTTTTTTCTTTTTCAATGCATCATTGATCAACTGGTTCATCTTTTCTATCACTTCTTCCTTGTTGGCCAGTTGCGTACGGTGTACCTGGGAACGAACCTGTAAATAACCCTCGTTGTTGATGCGGTTGGATAATTTTTGCTGGACCAGCATCTTTTGTTCAGGGGTGAGGATACGCGAATCCGCAACCGCAAAGGAGCCGATCACTGCTGTTTCTACCTTGTTAACGTTCTGTCCGCCTTTGCCGCCGCTGCGGGTGGTCTGGAATTTTATTTCTGATGAAAGATCTACCATGAGAATAATTCAATTGATCTTCGTTCAAATTAAGGCAATAGGCCTTTTACCTTTGACTATTGACTATTGACTATTGACTATTGACTATTGACTATTGACTATTGACTTATTTTGTGCAACTGTAAATATACGAATTATGAAGGCGGTAATACAAAGGGTAAGCAGGGCAAGCGTAACAATAGAAGGGAAAATTCATTCGCAGATTG
>CAMLGR010000033.1 GCA_946479615.1 uncultured Bacteroidota bacterium
GTATACAGGATGACGGTTTTGCCTTCTTTATTTTTCTGCAGCGCTTCGGCAGCGGTTTTATATTCTTCCAATGTATAAAAGCGTTCGCCTTTTGCATCTTCCATGATATGGAAGCGTGTCGCCTTATCGAAGAATTTATCATCGGTCATCATCCCGTATTTCACGAATACACCCAGGCTCTCCCATTTTTCTTCGAATTCTTTTCTTTCTTTTGTAAAGATCTCTTCCAGTTTATCCGCTACTTTTTTGGCGATATGCGCATTGATTTTTTTTACATTCGGATCACCCTGTAAATAACTCCGGCTGACATTGAGCGGGATATCCGGGCTATCGATTACGCCATGCAATAACATCAGGAATTCAGGAACAATGTCTTTTACTTCATCCGTTACAAAGACCTGGTTGCTGTATAATTGTATCTTGTCTTTTTGTATCTCGAAGCTCTGTTTGATCTTTGGGAAATACAGGACACCGGTGAGTGTAAACGGATAATCAACATTCAGATGGATCCAGAACAAAGGCGGTTCACTGAACGGATAGAGTTCTTTATAAAAATCC
The DNA here is from genome assembly GCA_946479615.1 of uncultured Bacteroidota bacterium. The sequence continues at coordinate 559 of CAMLGR010000033.1, forward strand.
TGGTAATCCTGGGCAGTGAGTTCGGCAGGCTTTTTTACCCATACCGGTGAAGTATTATTTACCTGCTGGCCCTCGAAGAAAATAGGCACCGGGAGGAACTTACAGAATTTTTCGAGGATGCCTTTGATCCTTCCGGCTTCCAGGAATTCTTTGCTTTCTTCATTAATGTATAATACGACATCGGTGCCGCGTCCTTCTTTTTCCGTTTCTTCCAGCGTGTATTCAGGACTGCCATCACATTCCCAGCGAACGGCTTTCTCATTTTCCTTAAAACTTTTGGTAATGACCTCTACTTTATCACTTACCATAAAGGAGCTGTAAAAGCCTAATCCGAATTTACCGATGATGCTGGCTTCATTTTGTCCTTTGTATTTATTGACAAATTCTTCTGCACCGCTAAGGGCTACCTGGTTCAGGTATTTATCCACTTCGGCGCCCGTCATACCAATACCCTTATCGGCGATGGTCAGGGTCTTTTTTTCCGGGTCGAGCCTGACCTCGATACTGATATCACCCATATCGCCTTTGGCTTCGCCGATAGAAGAAAGCGTTTTTAATTTCTGCGTAGCATCCACGGCATTGCTGATCAGTTCCCGCACGAAAATCTCGTGATCGCTGTATAAGAATTTCTTGATAATGGGAAAAATGTTCTCCGTTTGTACACGTATACTTCCTTTTTGCATATATATATTAGTTTAAATTTTCAACGAACCGGTAAGATTTCAAACAAGATACCATTCTTTTGTTTTTACCCGTTTTCTGCAAAATTGACAGGAAAACCCATTCTTGTGACCCTCCGCATATAACGCCGGTCGTAATATATCAAATCAAAGCTATCAAAATCATTTTCCTGTGAATTGAAACACTTTGACAAGAATTATACACAAAGAGCCACAAAGGACACAGACACAGGACCGCAGGGATGGAGATTTTGTTATCTTCGGGTTTCTCGTATTAAATGTAAGCTTTGATGGATGTAAAAATTGAACCTTCCTGGAAAGAAGTATTGAAAGACGAATTCAGCAAGCCTTATTTTCAGCAGATCATTCTGCACCTGAAAACGGAAAAAGCACAGGGTAAAACCATTTATCCGCCGGGCAGTCTTATTTTTAATGCTTTCAATACTACACCCATCGACAAAGTAAAAGTGGTGATATTGGGACAGGACCCTTATCATGGCCCGGGGCAGGCACATGGACTTTGTTTTTCTGTACAAAAAGGAGTACCACCGCCACCTTCGCTGGTGAATATTTTTAAAGAATTACAGGAAGATGTCGGTATCCGTATTCCCAATCATGGCAATCTTACACAATGGGCGGAACATGGAGTATTTTTATTAAATGCATCGCTTACTGTTCGTGCCGGTGAACCGATGAGCCATTCCAAAATTGGCTGGGCACAGTTTACCGATACGGTGATACAAAAGATATCGGAACTGAAACCGCATGTAGTACTCCTGTTATGGGGAAAATTTGCACAGGAAAAGAAAGCATTGATCGATGAAACGAAACATCATATCCTGAAAGCCGCTCACCCTTCGCCGTTATCGGCGCATAATGGTTTCTTTGGTTGCAAACATTTTTCCAAAACCAATGCCTGGCTGGGAAGCAAAGGGATCGACCCTGTAGATTGGCAGATCGTATAAATTCAAAATACAAAAGTAAAAATTCAAAAGGTAAACTCTTCTGAGTTTGCCTTTTGAATTTTTACTTTTGTATTTTGACTTGCCTGAATCCTTATTTTTGTAAAAACCCATCAAATGCTTCCACAGGACACAGTGCTTGAAACTTCGAAAGTGATATTACGTCCTGTTGAGGAAAATGATTTTGCTACTTTCCTGGCACTCGCGAAGCAGGACCCGCCGATGTGGGCTTATTTTACCCTCAACCTTGCTGATGAATCGCACCTGCAAAAATGGATAACACAGGCATTCGCGGATAAAAAAGCGGGTATCCGGTTGCCGTTTACCATTATCGATAAAGCCAGCGGCCGGATCGCAGGCAGCAGTAGTTTAGGAAATATCTCGCTGCATGATCTCCGCGGGGAAATCGGCTGGAGCTGGCTGGGAAAAGATTTCAGAAGTACGGGTATAAACAAACATGCCAAGTTCTCACTGATGTGTTTTGGTTTCGAACAATTGCATTTTGAACGGATCGAATTCAAAACGGATGTAGAAAATGAACGCGCAAAGAAAGGGCTGCGGAATATTGGCGGTATTGAAGAAGGCATTCTTCGCAGTCATATGACCATGTGGAATAACCGGAGAAGAAGTTCCATTTACTTCAGCGTACTAAAGAATGAATGGCCGGTCAACAAGCAAACCATTTTTAAAGACATACAATAATCAATGAACGTAGTAAAAGGAATCCTGGGGCGCATATTCGCAGGCTGGGCCGCCATCGTATTTATCGTTACCATGATACCGGCATTCATCCTGATCGCTATCGCCGGGTTATTAAAAGAACCGCATAGTACCGCCACGTTTCAGCAAATCTCCAAAGTGTGGATGCGCATTTTCTTTTTCTTTACCGGCATCCGCATGAGCATAAAAGGAAAAGAACATTTTAAGAAAGGAGAAACCTATATCGTCACCTGCAACCATAATTCGTTTATGGATGTACCGATGACCACTCCTTTTATCCCCGGTCCTAATAAAACGATCGCGAAAAAAGAAATGGCTTCCATTCCTGTTTTCGGTATGATCTATAAAAGAGGCAGTGTGCTGGTAGACCGCAAGAGTGAAGAGAGCCGGCGAAAGAGTTTTGATAGCATGAAAACGGTATTGGAAACAAAGATGCATATGTGTGTGTATCCCGAGGGCACCCGCAATAAAACATCGGAACCGTTACAACCTTTTTTTAACGGCGCTTTTCGTTTGTCGAGAGAAACCGGCCATGCGATCATGCCTGCGGTTCTTTTCAATACCGCGAAAGTGTTACCGATGAATAAGAAATTCTTTTTCTGGCCCGTTCGGATCAAAATGCATTTCCTCCCTCCCATCTATCCCGAAGGATTATCGAATGATGAACTGAACCAGAAAGTATTCGATGTCATTAAAGATTATTATCTAAAAAACCGCTAGCTATGTGAAACCTATGTTCCTATGTGCCTATGTGGTAAAACTTACGCCATCCTGATAATGTACTGTAAGAGACCTGCGTAATCTCATCACATAGGCACATAGGAACATAGGTTTCACATAGATTTAATAGCCGGTGAAGAAACTTCTTGTACGATTAATCCGAAGGTCTTGCAGGATGCCTGATTTGGGACTGAGTGTAAAATTGAAGAAGCGGTAAAGACCTACCGGTGTTACATTGATCGACATCTGCCAGCAATGCATCTCTCTTGAAATGGCCATCGTGAATGTTTGCAGCTTTTTGGTATCGAAATCAAAATAACCATTGACACTGAAATTCCATTTGGGTGTCAGGTTGAAGCTACCGGTGAAATTGGCGCTCGAGTTGACTATTTTTTCAAACCCGCTGTAATCGCTTTTGAATTGCTCGCGGAAATATAAAGAGTAAGAAAGGCTCACCTGCCAGGGAATATTGAAGTCGACGAACTCGGCCGGGTTCTGCCGCATATATTCGAGTAAACGCTGACGGTCGCCGGCCAGTGTCGGATCATTTAGCTGTTGATTGAGCTGTTCTTTATTCTTTTTATCTTTTTCTTCATCTTTTGGCTTGCTCTGGAAAGTAGTAGACAGCGAAATACTTCCTGTTGTCAGACGACCGGGTCTGAATTTACCACCCGACCATGCATATTTATCAATGTCCCTGCCGCGGTCATCGACCTGGTAAGGGCTCATGGTGGCGCTGGCATTCAGGTTAATTTTTTCCAATAAGTTGGTACGGAAATAAAACTGGATCGGGCTTAGCTTCATGGAATCGGCGAGAAAATTGTAGCTGCCGGTAAAACCATATCCATCCACCAACCTGATCTTCTTTTCACCGGTAGAATCTTTTTTCGAACGCACTTTCATTTCAAGGTTATTATCGAGGGTGAAGGAAAGTCCTCCTGATTTTCCTTCCCCATAACCGCCGAATAATGATCCTTCAAATTCCGAGAAGCGATTGGTATAACCGGTCGTATCCACCTGTTCGGTATAAAAATGTTGTTTGGAAAGATCGGGACGATAGTTGACACTCACAGACGGGCGGATCACATGGCGGATCGCTTTGACCTTTGAGTTCTTTCCGAAATTAAATGTTCCGAATAAGGCCGTACTGAAACTTACACCAAATGATACCTGCTGATCGATAAAAAGTCCTTTGGTGATGGAGGTATCGAGTTTTTCTTCCGTTGGGTTCCAGGTGCGGCGGAATTTCTGAGCGATCCATACCTGCGAATAACTGACCGACGGCGATACCACGATGGCCCCATTCAATATCGGGGGTAATGAAAGGGTGATCGGAATATTATGTTGTGCGCCCCATTGCAGGGTATCGATCAGGTTACGAAGTTTAAATGCGGTATCATAAAACGAGACCTGGTTGCGAAGGGAACCATTATAACCGATCCCCAGTTGCTCATACCATTTACGGGCGCCGGTAGGTTCTGCGCGTTGAAAAGGATAGACAGTGCTTACTGTAAATCCAACATCAGGTAAACTAAGATTGACAACACCTGTCTGGTTATTCTGGTTGTGATTGGCACTTACGGTTAAATTATAAGGTTTATCCACCCATGTTTTGGAATACGTGATGGAAGAACTCAACTGGTTCTGGAAATTCAGGTTGGGATTGTTCGGGATGTTCTTATTGTATGCAGTGGATGTGGCATTGACGTTGGCGGAGAAGGTAGTACCCGGCCTTGCCCTGCTATCCACGCTATGGTTCCATGTCAGGGTATAGCTGTTATTGGAATAATAATCAGGATCGCCTTTGAAATTGCGTTTTGTTTTCAATAAGCCAAAATTCAAAGACCCGCTGTAACGATAACGTTTGCGATAGGTGGGATTAAAATTAGCTGACCAGCCGCCATAGGAATATACATTTCCATAGAGTTTGGCATCCCAGTAATCATTGAATACTTTATAATATCCTACTCCTTCCAATCCCAATCCATATTGTTCGTTGGTGGCAAATTGCGGGGGGAGTAATCCTGAGTGCCGTCCCTGGCTGAGAGGAAAAAATCCAAAAGGAAGATAGATCGGTACCGGTACTCCTTCAAACTCCGGGTGTGCCGCCCCTGAAATAGCGACTTTCTTATTGATCACTTTCATCCGGTGAGCGCGGATGGCAAAATGCGGCTCATCGAGATTACAGGTGGTGAACAATCCGTCTTCGACATAGGTCACATCCTTACTCACTTTTTTTGCATAGCCGCCATGTACGAACATTTCACCGTTTTGGGTGATGGTATTCGTGGTCAATCCTTTCTGGGATTTAAAATTATAGCGTATGGTATCACTCGTAAATCCCTGGTCGCCGTCGCTGAACCGCGCTTCATCGGTGACCGCGCCGGTACTATCGCGCCGGTTAAAAGCCAGTACATTTTGTGTCTGCTGATCTATTTCCACCTGTGGTGCGGTGAGACTGATGCTTTGATAATCGGTTTTTGTTTTTCCGTAGAGATAGATCTTTTTCGATTTGATAAAAACGACGGCTGAATCTTCTGCATAATATTGAACGGGTGCTTCGAGGGAATCTTTGGAAAACTTTACCGTGAATGTATCGGTGCGTGCGCGATGGGTGGTGTCTTCTTCATGGATGGAGGTATCGGACGAAATAATCGTCACATTATTTCGTACAGGCGCCTGTTGTCTGTTGGTCGAATCCACACGTTTTGTTAAACTACTGTCAAATCGTGGTTGACCTATGCGTTGTGCCGAGGTTTTCCACGTTATGGTGAAAAAGATAACGAGTGTTATAAGCCTAATAAACAGATATTTTAAACTAAATTTGTGCAGTTGCTTCATACGGTTGGGGACAAAAGTAAATCTTTAGTTCTTAAACAATTTGTGAAGATTCTGAATAACCCATTTAACTGGAAAAACCATCATGAAACGGACCATTTTATTATTGTTCTCATTTTGTATTTCCTTATTTCTTTTCTCGTTTACCGGTTCTGATGTGGCATCATCACCCAAAGCCACCATTCGCACACTGATCATCGATCCTGGTCATGGCGGAATTGATCCCGGCGCACGTGGCACTTTCTCCAACGAAGCCGATGTAGCCCTTGCGGTATCGTTAAAATTCGGAAAAGCGCTGGAAAAAGAATTTCCTGATCTGAAAATCATTTATACCCGCACCACGGATGTAATGCCGGGTAATAAAAGAACAAAAGATGAGGGATTGCGTTACCGTGCCGATCTTGCCAATCAATCCAATGCCGACCTGTTTATCGCGATCCACTGCAATGCCATAGGTCGCCAGGCCGGTGGCTGGTATGAAAAAGTAGTGGTCGGAAAAACAGCCAAAACGAGAACGGTAACACGGAAAGGCAAGAAAAAGAAAGAAACCTATTATGTCTATAAATACCAGAATGTATGGAGAGAGAACCTGACAAGGGGAACGGAAACGTATATCTGGGCGCTGAGCAAGAATGATGATAAGATCAGTTCGATCAATAAAAGCAATGAAGAATATGGCGAAGTGGATTCCTTATCTACTCTTACCCTTCCCGATCCTTCCGATCCGGCTGAAAAAGCAAGAATGCTGATCTATGCACAGCATTATTTCCGTAAAAGTTATGATCTTGCGGGATTGATAGAAAAAGAATTTGTGAATACAGGTCGTATCAGCCGTGGTGTTAAACAAAGAAATGATAAAGGTATCTGGGTGCTGCAGGCGACCGGGATGCCAAGTATTCTTGTAGAGATCGGGTTTATTTCCAACAAAGAAGAAGAGAAATACCTGAACAGCGATGAAGGCCAGGAAGAAGTGGTGCAGGATATGGTGAATGCGTTCAGATCGTATAAAGAAAAAATAGAATCGAAATCCATCGGTACAGGTACGCAGTAGGGAATAAGGAATAAGAAATTAAAAATAAGGAATGAGAACGTGGCAGCTGAGGCTGTCACTTCTCATTCCTTATTTTTTGTTCCTTATTCCTCCTTATTAAATCCGATATAATCCATTTACAAATAATTGGTTATCTTGCTACCCGGGAAAATCAAAATCACGCATGAAGATCAGTAATGAAACCAAAGTAGGTGTATTAACCGTGATAGCCCTGGCGATGTTGATCCTGGGCTTTAACTTCCTGAAAGGGAAAGATCTTTTTAACAACACCAAAAAACTTTATGCCATTTTTACGAAACTGGGCCCGCTTGAAAAAGCAAACCTGGTCAAGATCAATGGCGTCTCCATAGGTACCGTCTACAATATTGAACCTACTGATAAAGACATTAGTAGCGTAAAGGTGACGATCAGCCTGACCAGGGACGTCAATATCCCCGATAATTCAGTGGCTTATATCTCGCCCGGTCTGGTAGGGTCGTCCACGATCATCATTGAAAAAGGAACTTCCACTAATTTTTTAAAAAGCGGTGACAAACTGCAAACCCGCCAGGACAATGGCATCTTTGGTGATATTTCTTCCGAAATAGCTCCTACCCTTGTCAAGATCCGGAGTTCGCTCGATTCACTGAATGTGGTATTCGGCAATATCAATAGACTTTTTGATAATGGCGCGAAGGATAACCTGCAACAGACACTGGCCAATCTTAATAAAGCCAGTCTTTCCCTGAATAAAATGCTTGACCAGGATGCAAGTCCGCTGGCTGCTACGATGAAGAATGTAAGTTCCATCACGGATAATTTCAAAAAGAATAATGACAGCATTACAGCTATACTGAGCAATACCAAACAGTTTACCGCGAAATTGTCCAAACTGGAACTCCAGTCTACCATGGACACGCTGCAGAAAGTAGTAAGCAATCTGAATGCAGCGATTGCGAAGATGACCAGTAAGGATGGTACCCTGGGGGCATTGATCAATGACAGGCAATTGTATAATACATTGCGTGATGCGGCGCTGAGCGCTGAAATATTGCTGGATGATCTGCGTGCTCATCCCAAACGCTACGTTAATTTTTCAGTCTTTGGGAAAAAAGACAAAGACGGGCCGTTAACTTCGCCTGCACGAAAAGATTCTGTTCCATAGGGAATACATAATGAATTACTTTAAAAAAATTCCGGGCCTCATTGTTATCCTGCTCTTATGCAATAAGAGTATGCTGTATGCACAGAATGTGCCTGCAACCGATACGACGCAGAAAGTAGAGATACTGGATTATACCAAACAACTCACGCTTAAAACAATCGATGATACAACGAAGCTCACGATCATTTCAGGTACAGTAAAAATGAGACAGGGAACGGCCTTGTTCTTTTGCGACAGTTGTGTGATCAATAATTCCAAAAACATCTTCGAAGCCTGGGGACATGTGCGGATCGTTGATTCGGATACCGCTACGGTTACGTCCAATCACCTGCGTTATCTGACCGATAAAAAACTGGCCTACTTCGACGGCAATGTAAATATGACTGATGGTCATGCTACACTGACAACGCCCGACCTCGAGTATAATATGGAAACCAATATCGGCACCTACACACATGGAGGAAAAGTGGTCAATAATAAAACGGTATTGACAAGCCAGGAAGGATTGTATTTTGCCGATCTCAAGGATGTGTATTTTAAAAGGAACGTGTTCTTAAAAGACCCGGCGTATACGATCACGGCGGATTCATTATTATATAACAGCGAAACGCGTTCCACCCGTTTCATTTCTTATACCACGATCGTGGACAGCAGTGGGCGTACGATCAAAACAAGAGACGGGTATTATAACCAGCAAACCGGCAAGGCTGAATTTGGCCAGCGTCCCGAGATCGTTGACGGCGATCTGACGGTGATTGGCAATACGGTGACCAGTGATGACAGTACAGGTAAAACGATTGTACAGGGCAATGCGATCGTAAGGAACCGGAAAGACAGTACGACCATACTCGGCGGAATTATCATCAACGATAAAAAAACCGGCGCTACTTTGGCGACGAGGAAGCCGCTGATGATCATCAAGCAGGGCAATGATTCCATTTTTGTAAGCGCCGACACTTTATTCTCTGCCAAACTCACCGATAAATTCGGGAACACCGATTCTGTGATCGTGGATACGGTCAAAGGGATCAAGAGGGCGAAGTTTGATGAGAAGGATAGTACGAACCGGTATTTTGAAGCATACCGGCATGTAAGGATCTATAACGATTCTTTGCAGGCCGTTTGTGATAGCATGTTCTATTCGTTTCGTGATTCGGCATTCCGTCTTTATTATGACCCGGTGTTATGGGCGCAGAAAAGCCAGATCACGGGGGATACCATTTTATTATTTACAAAGAATAAAAAAGCGGACAGGATCATTGCGCGCGAAAATGGTTTCATGGTCAATGAAGTAGAGAATAATATTTATAACCAGATCAAGGGTACGCGTATCGATGGATGGTTTGTGGATGGGAATATCGATTCGGTGCGGTCGCAGGGGTTTGCCGAATGTGTGTATTATATCCAGGATGAAGACAGCGCCTATACCGGCGTGAATCAATCCAAATCGGATATCATTGATATATATTTTGCACAGAAAGAACTGGAGAAAGTTGTCTTCCGGAGTGCTGTTACCGGCACGATCTACCCGATCAGACAGAAAGGTCCTGAAGAAATGAAACTCGAAAACTTCCGGTGGCTGGAAGAAAGAAGACCAAAGACGAAGGAAGAGATGTTCGAATAGAGATGGTGAATAGTTAATGGTGAATGGTGAGTAGTGAATTTATCATCTAACACCTAACATTTAACACTTCCCTCTCCCCGCTTTCACATTTCCTTTAAACTACACGGCATTCTTTTTCGTTCTGATAAGACAAAATCAGATCACCATGAAGAAATTAATTTTGCTTCTGCTGTTACCGGCAGCGCTTGTATTTTCCGGTAAAGTTGCTGCACAGGAATATAAGACCGCGTTGGGTATACGATTAAGCAGCAGTCCTGCAATCGTCAATAACTCCATTACATTGAAACATTTTCTGAATGAGAATTCAGCGATCGAAGCATTGTTCTCTTTTGGCGATCCGCTGGCGCTGGGGGCTTTGTATGAGAAACATAAACCATTCAGTACGCAGGGCATTCAATGGTATTATGGTGGTGGCGGCTATGTGGGATTTGTAAAGACTTACAATCCGAATAAGGTGAAAAATGAAACGGATGTGAACTTCGGAGCGATGGGTGTTATCGGGCTGGATTATAAATTTGTCAATCTTCCGCTTAATCTTTCGCTGGACTGGAAGCCTGAATTGAACCTGGTGAGTGATATCAACTTTGAACCGGCAGCGGTTGGATTGTCGGCGAGGTTTACGTTTTAGCGGCTGAAATAAACGTATATATAGCGAATGACAATGAGAATGGTGAGTACAGCAGCCGTTCCGGTCAACCTACCTGGAATCCAGGCGGGTTGTTTTTTTATGTGCACCTGTTGTTTCGGGCTCTACCGGTTTCCTGGTAAATTTTTTTTGGGAACAAACAGATTAATCGTAATATTGCGATATAATGGGACTGACAAAAACAGAGATATTTACCGATAAGCAGAACAAACTGGCTCAAATGATGAAAGCGCTTGGTCACCCGGCCAGGATCGCTATTATCCAGTATTTACTCAAGGCACAGGCTTGTATTTGCGGGGAGTTAGTAGAAGAATTGGGATTGGCACAGGCAACTATCAGCCAGCATTTGAAAGAATTGAAGAATGTTGGTCTTATACAGGGAACGATCGAGGGCACCAGTGTTTGTTATTGTATCAATTCCAAAGTATGGAACCAGTACAAAACTTCTTTTGATTCTTTCTTTGTGCCTTATGTGCATAAGGATAATTGTTGTTAAATTTTTTTGGCTTTGTTAATCGTAATATTACAATCAATAAAACATGCTCTATGCAAAATGACCAGGAATTAAAGGATCTCGTTAAACAGAAATACAGTGAGATCGCTTTACAGGAAAAAGAAACCAATCAATCATCATGCTGCGGTTCCGGTTGTTGCAGTACCGAAGTTTATAATATCATGACTGATGATTATGCGGCGCTTACAGGCTATGCTGCTGATGCTGATCTTGGTCTCGGTTGCGGTCTCCCTACACAATTTGCCAGGATAAAAAAAGGTGATACGGTCATTGACCTGGGATCGGGCGCAGGCAATGATGTTTTCATCGCCAGGGCAGAAACAGGCGATACCGGAAAAGTCATTGGTATAGATTTTACACCCGCTATGATTGAAAAAGCCAGAAGGAATGCGGATACACGTGGGTTCAACAATGTTGAGTTCCGGCAAGGTGATATCGAAGAAATACCGGTTTCCGATAATACAGCAGATGTGATCGTAAGCAACTGCGTTTTGAATCTTGTTCCCAATAAAAAGAGCGTTATGAAGGAAATTTTCAGGGCATTAAAACCCGGTGCTCATTTCAGTATTTCCGATATAGTGCTGAAAGGAGATTTGCCAAAAGAATTACAGGAAGCAGCAGAAATGTATGCAGGATGTATATCCGGGGCCATACAGAAAGACCAGTACCTGCAATTTATTACAGAAACGGGATTTGTAAACCTTACTGTTCAGAAGGAGAAGCCGATTGCAATTCCCGACGATATCCTGCGACGTTATCTTTCTGAACCTGCTCTTGTCTCTTTCAAAAACCTGGACATGGGTATCTGCAGCGTAACGGTATATGCAGAAAAGCCAGTCAACGGTTCCAATGCCTGCTGCGGCGCCGACTGTTGCAATTAATTTTATTGAAAAAGTCACTACATGGTCTTATTGTTAATTTAAGCCAGCTTACCATTTAACTTCATTATGAAAAAAATACTGGTTTTATGTACCGGCAATAGCTGCAGGAGCCAAATAGCAGAAGGCTACCTGCGTCATTTTTCCCGTGGCAAGGCGCTTATCTGGAGTGCGGGTGTGGAAACTCATGGCCTTAATCCCAAAGCAGTTGCCGTCATGAAGGAAGATGGCATTGATATCTCCGGGCACACATCCAATGATATCAGCGAATACAGGGATATTGACTTTGATTTTGTCATTACCGTGTGCGATAATGCCAAAGAGCGATGTCCTTTCATTTCCACGGAAGCCCAGATATTTCATTACAATTTCCGTGATCCTGGTAAAGCTGAAGGAACAGAAGCTGTGATCATGGATGAATTCAGAAAAGTAAGAGACGATATAAAGCAGTATTGCAAAAAATTTGTGGGGCAATATCTTTCAATAAATGCAGGTAGATTCGAATAATGAACGGATTAGAATGGCCAGGTTGTTGGTGGGAACCTATAAGGTGACACCTTATAGGTTCATCCGAATGTTGGAATCCGCGGCTTAATTCCTTCATCTCTCAATTTCAACGATCAATTCCCCGCTATTTAGGGAGGAAAGATGAAAATCTGAATGTGCTCCAGCTCATGAGGTGACACCTCCACTACAAGGTGTCACCTTCTAAAGGAGGTGACACCTTATACATTCTGCCACACCTTGCAACATTTTTTCCACATTTGCAGGTTTGGTGCAAATTTTTAAGTGTTTGTGCGTTTTTGTGCAGGAATTTAACTTACATTTAGTCTTTCCAAAATTACCATGCTTAAAAAAGAACGCCAGGCATATCTCCTTCATCAGGTGAACCTGCACAACAAAGTGTTATCCTCTTCTCTTAGCCAGGAGATCAATGTATCGGAAGATACCATCCGTCGTGATCTGCAGGAATTGGCAGAAGAAGGTAAAATCATCAAAGTACACGGAGGCGCACTCTCCCACTCTTTCAGCCAGGTACATTTCCCGGCCGATATTGTGTATTCCCAAAATCAGAAAAAGATCATTGCTGAAAAAGCAATCAGCCTTATCAACAATGGTATGTTCATTCTGACCAGTGGCGGTACCACTATCCTGGAAATGGCCCGTATGCTGCCTCCGCAACTGAAAGCAACTTTTATCTCCGGAAGTATCGGGGCCATTCTCGAATACATGCATCATCCCAATATCGAAGTCATCCTGATTGGTGACAAAATCTCCAAAAGTTCTAAGATAACAGTCGGCGCAGAAGCAATCGCCAAGATCAAACAGATCCGCGCAGATATCTGCTTCCTGGGCACCAATGCCATCGACATACAACATGGCATTACCGATAACGACTGGGAAGTGGTACAATTAAAAAAAGCCATGATCGAATCTTCCCAGAAGATCGTTTGCCTCGCCATTGCTGAAAAAATAAACACCTTCCAACCGATACAGATCGGCGGACTGAACAAGATCGATATTCTAATTACCGAGTTACCCCCTGAAGACCCGTTACTGAAACCCTATGCCGACGCCGGTATTACTGTATTGTAAGTAAGAACGCGGAACTGCTTAATCAAAAACTAAAATTTTTAAAACACAACAGCTATGAGAAAAATTCTCCGGTTATTGATGGTTTTCATGCTGGTTGCTCCTGTCCTGACTGTTTCAGTCGCTGCACAGCAAAGGACAGTCACCGGCAGAGTGCTATCGGATGATGACAAAAGCCCGTTGCCCGGGGTAACTGTCAGGATCAAAGGCACACAACGCCTGACCCAGACAGATGCTAATGGTAATTTCAGTATCACACTGAATCCAGGAGAAACCCTCCAACTCTCTTATGTAGGTTATGAACCTACCGATATTACACCCGGCAGCAGTAATGCCGTAAGTGTAAATCTTAAAAAAACGGCTGCTAATCTTGGTGAAGTAGTAGTCACTGCCTATGGTATCCAGCGGCAAAAAAAATCGCTTGGCTATTCTACACAGGTAGTGAAAGGAGAAGAAGTTGCCGATACAAGAAGAGAAAATTTTTTTAATTCCCTGGCCGGCCGCGTAGCCGGTGCTACGGTTACACCCACATCCGGTGTCCCCGGCGCTTCCTCACAGATCATTTTACGCGGTGCTACTTCCATCGGTGGAAATAACCAGCCGCTGATCGTGGTAGATGGTATCCCTTACGACAACCAGACGCTCAACCAGGAAGCATTGATCAGCGGTCAGTCGGTTTCGTTTGCCAACAGGAACTCTGATTATGGAAACCGTGCTGCAGATATTAACTCGGAAGATATCGAGAATATTACCATATTAAAAGGTCCTGAAGCTACAGCCCTTTACGGTGCAGACGGAGCATCAGGAGCGATTGTGATCACTACACGTAAAGGAAAGGCAGGCGTAGCATCTGTATCGTATGATGATGCGTTCCGTTTCGAAAAAGTGTATCGTTTTCCTGAAGTACAAAAAGAATATACACTCGGCAGAAATGGTATCTATGATCCTAATGCTACTGTTAACCCATACGCATTGCTGGGTTCCGGTGGTGGTATCAGCGCTGCCTTTGGCCCGAAGATCGAACCCGGTACAACTGTGTATGATAATGTAAAAAATTTCTTCCAGACAGGTTTTACACAGCAGCACAACCTGAACATCGAAGCAGGAAATGAAAATTCTTCCTACCGCTTTTCCAGCAATTTCACGGATCAGACCGGTATTGTACCCAATACAGATTTCAGGAAATTTTCCTTCCGCCTGACAGGAGGAACCAAGATCGGTAACAAGGCAAAGCTGACCAGTTCGATCACGTATGTAAATAATAAAACCAACAAGGCCAGCAAAGGAGCCGGTAGTTATTTACTGACATTGCTGACATGGCCGGTAGAAAATAATGTTACCCGTTATTCCAATCCGGATGGAACCAAAATCCCCATCCGCAACATTACCAATTACACACTCGAATACGATAACCCGTTATGGGACGTCAATAAAAATCCATCACAGGATAAAGTAGACAGGTTAACCGGTAATCTTACCTTAACTATCGACCCTACCAAATGGCTGAACATCGCCAATATTGCCGGTATCGATAATTATACGCAGGCAGGTTTCCTGGCTACTCACCCGCTTTCAAGATGGGGTTTTGCTTCGAACGGATTCTATTCACAATACACACAAAGAACACGTAATATCAGCAATACCATCAGGGCTACTGCCAGCAAAACATGGGGCGATTTTGACAACTCCCTGACCGGTGGTTTTTATTTTGAAGATAATCTCACTGATATCGAATCGCAGAAAGGTGAACGTTTTTATGAAAGAGATTTCTTAAGTATCAATAATACCGATCCGTTGTCACGCGATGCCAAGACCACACTGATCAATATCAGGAAAGTGCGTTTCTTTGGTAACTATGTACTCGGTTTCAAAAACCTCCTGTTCCTTTCTTTAGCCGGTAGCCGTGAAGGTATTTCCACATTCAATTCAAGAGTGGTAGAAAAGAATCCGTTCTTTAATTACGGATCTTCTTCTTTGAGTTTTGCTTTCACCGACATCGATGCGGTTAAGAATGCATTGCCCTGGTTGAATTTTGGTAAGGCCCGTCTTTCTTATGCCAGCACCGGTAAAGCGCCTTATGCCGCTTATGTGATCGATTATCGTTTTGTAAACCAGATCTCAACCGGTGGTGGTTATGCATATGATGTTACCGGTAACAACTTTAATCTCGAACCAGAGCGTTCTGCCAACCTGGAATACGGTATGGAGTTAGCTGCTTTTAACAACCTGATCAGGCTGGATGTAGCCAGTTATTCTTTACGCAGTAAAAAACAATTGCTTGCCGCCCGCGCTTCTTATGGAACGGGTTATGTTATCAAATGGTTCAATGGTGGTGAAGTAGAAAATAAAGGAATAGAGATACAGCTTACTGTGGCGCCTGTAAAAACAGAGAAATTCCGGTGGGAAAGTTCATTCAACTTCGACAGGAACGTAGGCCGGATCTTATCCATGCCTGCTGATCTTCCTACTTATTATGATTCTGACAGCTGGGTATTTGGTAACCTCCGTACACAATATTTCACTGGTGCCAAGATCGGTAACATGGCTGCAAACACCTACAAAAGAAATAATGCCGGCGATATCCTGATCAGTCCGTCTACAGGTCTTCCGCTGCGTGATGATGGTTTCATTACTGTAGGTGACAGGCAACCCGATTTCAAATTGGGATGGATCAACCGTTTATCTTATAAAGCCTTTGATCTTTCCCTGAATATCGATTTCAGAAAAGGTGGCGATGTATTCAACGGTACGGAATATTTCCTTTACACAACAGGATACAGCAAGAAAACACTGAACAGGGATCAACCCGTTGTTTTAAATGGTGTATTACAGGATGGACTGGAAAATACAGCTAACCCAACCAGGAATACGATCTCTATCACTCCGAACCTGAACTCTGATTTCTATTATAGCTCTGCTGCCGGTACTGCTACTGCTACCGAAGAAGATTTTGTTGAGAATGTAAACTGGGTTCGTCTCAGGGATATCACGCTTAGCTATAATCTTCCTAAAAAATTGTTATCCAACCTGCGTTTCATTAAATCAGCATCTGTATTCTTTACCGGTACGGATCTGTTGATGATCACCAATTACTCAGGTGCTGATCCAAGTGTGAATGCCAATACAGCCAGTAATAGGGGTTACGGTGGTGCTGGTATCGATTTCGGTTCATTGAGCACACCGAGAGGATTCAATTTTGGTTGTTCAGTTAAATTCTAAAAAACTAGTTATGAAAAATATATTAATCAAATCATTACTGGCCGTTGTACTGGTATCCGGTCTTGCAGGATGTAAGAAATACCTGGATATCAACAGTGACCCTGATACACCTCAAAACCCGGATGCATCCTCCGTGTTCCCGGCTATGCTGGCGAATATCCCGCGTGGTACACAATATGATGCGCGGTATATCTCCAAGTATATTCAGAATTTTGCCCAGTCCACTTCTACTTCTGCCGATGCGGTATGGGACAATCATGGGTTCCGCGGTTATCCGACTGCTACCGATCTAGGTGGTGATATCTGGAGACAATGCTATTTTGGATTAGGCGCTAACCTGGATTATATCATCAACCAGGGGCTTGTAAAAGGTCAATGGGATTATGTAGGCGCTGCCTATGCGCTTAAAGCAATGATGTTCCAGATGTGTACGGATGAGTATGGCGAATGTATTTTTACGGAAGCCTTCAAAGAAAATACCTCGGTATTTAAATATGATGATCAGCAGGTTGTTTATCGTGGCGTGGATTCACTTTGCCGCCTGGCATTGAATAACCTGAGCCGTACTGATCTCAGCCCGGCTAATTCATTACTGGCCAAAGGTGATTTTGTTTACGATGGCAATAAAACAAAATGGATCAAATTTGTACATGGTTTACTGGCGCGCAATTTTCATCGCCTGACCAATAAAGCTGGCTATAATACCGCTTATGCGGATTCGGTGATCCTGCATGTGAATGCCTCCTTTACAAGTGGTGCAGATGATTTCCTGGTACCATTCGATGCTACCAAGAATGATGATACTAATTTCTTTGGTACCTATCGTGATAACCTGACACTGGTCAGGCAAACAAAAATGATCGTGGCCCTGCTCGATGGAACCACATTGGCAGGCAGTAATGCTTTTGTTAACCGTGATCCGCGTATCAAACACATGTTGTCAGCTTCGAATGATACGACCAATGGCAATGGCGGTTACCGTGGCCTGGAGCCAGGTGTTGGTGAACCTAATGCCGGTAATACAAGAGTTGCCGTTCCATTCGGTGATTCATTATATGCCAACCCCAGCAGCAGCCGTTTCGATCCTACCCGTGGTAAATATCTTTTCAAAGACAAGGTGGTATCGCCTGTAATGGCTTATACAGAGCTACAGTTCATGAAGGCAGAAGCAGCTTTCAGAAAAGGTGCTACGGCTGATGCGTATACCGCTTATATCGCGGGTATCAATGCACACTTTGATTTTATCAACCGTGCCACTTATCCCAGGAGCAATACGACTATTTTCAATACCGCTACGATACCTGCTGCCGAAAGAAACGCTTACCTGGCCGGTGCCAATGTAAAGCAATCGGCTGCTGCACTGACAATGACCGATATCATGTCGCAAAAATATATTGCATTGTGGGGTTGGGGTTTTTATGAAACATGGGCCGATATGCGCCGGTTTCATTATACCGATATCGATGCCGCTACTACATTGCCGGTGTATAAAGGATTTATCGTACCTGCCGCTATACCGGTTGCCAATGGAGGCAAACTGGCGATGCGTGTAAGGCCACGTTATAATTCAGAATATGTATGGAACATGGATGAGCTGGCAAGGATCGGTGCGCTTGATCCTGCTTATCATACCAAAGAAGTATGGTTTGTACAACCTTAATTATTTATCAACCGAAAAAAATTACATATGCTTAATTATAAACCGGCACCAATCTTACTGGCCATCGCTGCCTGTCTTTTGATAGCAGGTTGTAAGAAAAATGTCCTGAACACGAGTGATTATGTACCGGTAGGCACCGGTGCACAGGTAAAAGTTGTTTTTACTTCACCGTATAAAAGCAATCCCAAATACCAGATCAATATCAATAGTGTAAGAGTAAGTAATGTACTCTCCGGAAGCGGTGCAGCCTCCAACCCCACTCCTTTTCCCGGTGGTGGTTTGAATACCGGCGGTGGCAGCACAGCCGATTATTTGGGGATTCCGGCGCAACAGAATACGATCTCTATTGCTATTCCCAAAACAAATACGAATGTAGATTCTGTACAACTGGCTACTTCCAGTTATATGTATGAAAGCGGCAAGAAATATTCGCTGTATTTTACCGATACGGCTGCCAATACCACCAGTGTATTGGTGCTTGATTCACTGACAAGACCCGATTCAGGATTTGTAAAATATAAATTCGTGAATCTTATCGCCGATATGCCTGCTGTTGACCTGTATGTAGGCACTGTCAAAGTAGCCAGCAATATTCCGTATAAAGAAGTGAGCCCTTCGTTCATGCTGCCTACGAACAATGCTTCTTCCACCTGGGCGATCCGTGCGGTAGGTGGTACTACCAACCTGGCTACATATGCCAGCGCCAGTACCTTATCCAACCAGCGGGTGTTTACGGTCATAGGAAGAGGTTATGGTTCGATATTACCAGTGGCGCCTAACACCAATGATATCCGCAGGCTGGCGTTAAGCCTTGTCTATAACGAGTAAGAATTTTCATAAGCACAATCACACTCATGATGAGTAAGCTGCTCCTGTAACGGGGGCAGCTTTTTTTTGCTTTTGACGCGGGATAGATCGTTGATTAAGACATCCGATTATCGGAAGAATAGAACACGGATAGAAGTGGATGGACGAATATGATTAAAATGATTTGGAAATGTGATAATGTGAAAGACAGATAGTGTAATGGATCTTCACATCGTTATCCAAAAAATAAATATGCCAACACGATAGAAGTAATGATCCCCACCAGGTCGGCCAATAACATCGACCCAATAGCATAGCGTGTATTCCTGATACTGACAGAACCAAAGTATACGGCTACTACATAGAAGGTTGTGTCGGAAGTGCCCTGTAAAACAGAAGACAGTTTTCCTGCGAAGGAATCAGGGCCGAATGTTTTCATCGTATCCAGCATCATCCCTCTTGCTGCTGCTCCGCTCATAGGTTTGACAAAGGCGGTAGGTAGTCCATCCACAAAACGGGTATCCGTACCCAACGCAGCAAATAACATTTTGGCTCCGTTGATAACAAGGTCAAATGTACCGCTGGTACGAAGCATACTGATGGCGACCAGCATCCCTACGATATACGGAATGATGCGTACACCTGTTTCAAATCCGCCCTTTGCGCCCTCCACAAATGCATCGAAGACATCTATCTTTTTATAGATACCGCCGATTACAATAGCCAGAAAGAGGATAACGATAATCCCATTGCTAAGTGTATTGGAAAATGTTTGTGCATGCAGGGAATCGAGACGGGTGACATACCAGACCAGCAAAGCGATCAATGCAGAGATGCCAAGTATCCAGGCCATTATCACCGGCTGAAATACATTGATCTTTTGCTTAAATGATACAATGAACATGGCTGCCATGGTCGCTGCAAACGTGGCGATCATACAGGGAATAAAGATATCGGTCGGATTTTGCGCCCCCAGGCTGGAGCGGTAAGCGATAACGGTCACCGGTATTAATGTAAGACCTGATGCATGCAACGCCAGGAACATGATCTGTGAATTGGAAGCGACTGCCTTATTGGGATTCAATTCCTGCAGGCTTTCCATTGCTTTTAAACCGAAAGGCGTAGCTGCATTATCAAGATTTAAAAGATTGGCAGAAAAATTCATCATCATATGACCAGTAGCCGGATGACCTTTGGGAATATCGGGAAATATCCGTGAGAAAAAAGGCCAGATGATCTTTGATAAAAACCTCACCCCTCCTGCTTTTTCCGCGATACTTAGAAAACCCATGAACAAAGCAAGTATACCTATAAGTGGAATAATGATATCGATGACAGCATTCTTCGCCGTTTCAACGATGCCATCTACATTACGTACCAGCTTTTGCTGGATGGAGACATACGTGTATGTTTTGATGGATGGATTCGCCGAGGTAATAAGCGCGACGGAATCACTGGCGAGATTATCGGTTAATACGACCGAGGCTTTGTTAAAATCGGTAGTGCGGAAATAACCATATTCTTTTAAAAAATCAGTATAGGCAGGTGATAATTTCTGGGTTACCGGTGATCCTACTCCGGCATAATAGACACTATCATATTTATCGGAGGATTTTCCTACCACCATCCGGGTAAAGATGCCGTCATTGCCGCCAATCATGCGTATGGTTGCTACCAACACTGCAATAATTATAAATGCCGACCATATCCGGGATAATGCCATAGCTTAATTCTTTTGAGCTTTGAAGATAAGCAAATCACACAATCAAATAACCCTGAGCACCTCTGTGTATTCTCTGTGGTCCTCCGTGGTATATGCCCTGTAAAAGAGATCCTATTCATAAGTTCTCAATACTAAATACTTTAATCTGATATCTTACTACCGGAGCTATACACAGAGGGCCACAAAGAAGACACAGAGAGCCTCAGAGAAGAGGAATATCTGGCTTCATTTGTGGGCTGATTTCGCTTATCTTTGCGCTCTTTTTACAGGCTGTCAGAAACAAGGCGTTTCTCTTCTGTTTCTGACCTCAAAATTTTGACCCGAATTATGGCATTACAAGCAGGAATTGTAGGATTACCCAACGTAGGAAAATCAACTTTATTCAACGCTGTCAGCAACAGTGCCAAGGCACAGGCCAGCAATTATCGTTTTTGTACCATCGATCCCAATGTAGGGCTGGTGGATGTACCCGATCCACGGTTAGCTAAACTGGCCGAACTGGTGATCCCTGACCGTATTGTGCCTACCCAGATCGAGATCGTTGACATTGCCGGTCTTGTACGTGGTGCGAGCAAAGGCGAAGGACTGGGTAATAAATTCCTGGGTAATATCCGCGAAGTGGATGCGATTATTCACGTGATCCGTTGTTTTGAAGATGAAAATATATTGCGGGATGAAGGCGCCATCAACCCGGTAAGTGATAAAGAGATCATCGATACCGAACTGCAATTAAAAGACCTCGATAGCGTAGAAAGAAAAATACAAAAAACCGAAAAGCAGGCGCGTATTGATCCGAAATTAAAATCGGAACTGGAAGTGCTGATCCGTTGCAAGGATCACCTGGAAAAAGGAAAAAGTATCCGTGAATTGCAATTGAGCAAGGAAGATAAAGTAGCCATCGCTGATCTGTTCCTCCTGACCGATAAACCTGTTTTATATGTCGCCAATGTGGATGAACCTTCGATGCATACCGGGAATAAATTCTCTGAAGCATTGAAAGCAGCAGTAAAGGATGAAAAGGCAGAAGTGATCATTATGAATAATTCCATCGAAGCGCAGATCGCCGAACTGGAAAGCGCCGATGACAAGCAATTATTCATGGAAGAATATAAAATGACGGAACCTGCACTTGACAGGCTGATCCATTCCGCGTATAAATTATTGAATCTCTATACCTACTTCACAGCCGGTGTACAGGAAGTAAGAGCCTGGACCATTCAGCAAAGCTGGAAAGCGCCACAGGCTGCCGGTGTTATCCATACTGATTTTGAAAAAGGGTTCATCAAGGCCGAGGTGATCGGTTACGACGATTTTATCCATTATGGTTCCGAAGCCGCCTGTCGCGATGCCGGTAAATTACGCATTGAAGGAAAAGAGTATGTTGTGAAGGACGGAGATGTAATGCATTTCAGGTTTAATGTGTAAGTCGGAACCTGGATTTGGGTGGATTGAGAGGATTTATAGGAAATAGGGAACTGTATTTTAAAGGTGAGAGTAAATTTTGTGAGATGGGAGTTTTAAAATACCAGGACATAACAGGACAAGTAATTGGCGCTGCAATGAAGGTCCATGCAGCATTAGGAAATGGTTTCCAGGAAGTAATTTACCAAAGATCCTTAGCCATTGAATTTAGAAAGATGAATCTCCCTTTTGAGAGGGAATTTTCGATGAAGATATATTATGCAGGTGAAGAAGTTGGTGAGAGAAGAGTTGATTTTCTTGTCGACAGTAAAATCATGGTGGAGCTAAAAGCATTAACAAAACTTGAAAACGTTCATCTTGCCCAGGCTAAGAATTACCTGGAAGCATATAATGTTGAAGTTGGACTTTTATTAAATTTCGGAGCTATCAGTCTTGAATTTAAACGATTGGGAAATTCTAAATACAAAGACAATTCCATCTCCATATAATCCGCAAATCCACCCAAATCCCGGTTCAGACATCTTTAAAATAACGCCGTCAATGTCGCTCTTCCGATATGCACGGTTCTGGCATCGGCAGCTTTACGGCCATCATATTGAAAGTTGAGTTCCAGGTTGTTGAGAAGGCGTTTGGTGAGTGTGATCGTCCAGAGGAAATTCTTGCCTGGCAGTAAACCATCCAGCATAATATAGCTTACCGTACTGGCCGCGCCGCCATTGGAAGATTTATAATCGATATTATTAAAGGTGAATTTTCCCGTGATCGAACTGTTCTGCAATACATTGTATTTCGATTCTAGATTGATGGAACTCGAATTCGAAACTTCTCCACCATACAAAGGATTATTTTTCTTTTTTTCATACTTATAACCTGTCAGAATACGGAAAGAAGTACCTCGTACAAAAGTAAGTGTTGGTTCCACGCTGTTGATATCGAGCTTATAGTTACGGTTATCAAACTGCGTATTGGGAGTATACAAAGAGTTTGTACCGGTTTTACCATTCAGGGTAAACAGGAAAGCACGACTAAGGCTCCAGCGTAATTTAGCAGAAAGATCATTCGTTTGCCGGCTTTCATATCCATAGGTAAGTAACGCTTTCCCATTGTTGCGAAGGTTGCTCAGATCAAGCCCCCATACGTTACTGAACCGATTAAACGAGATAGTATTCAGCAATATGGTAGTCAATGTAACAAGGTTTGTATCAGCTACATTGTATTTGAACGGATCAAATTCAAAATCACCTTTTGCCAGTGATTTTTTACTGATCTGCATGGAAGTAAGGAAAGAAAAACGAGAAACCAGTTTTTTGAATCCCCTGATATCTGCTTTATTCAACAACGCGCGCGGATTCAGGGTCAGGCTATAGTTAAGCGTGATATAATTGGCTTTAATAAATTCATTCGTCGGTGTAAAGATGCGGTAATATTTTGCCTGGTCAGGAAACGCCGCCAGTTCAAATTCATTCAGTTGCTGCACTCCATCATTGTTATAATCGATCCAGGCATACTGACCTGTACCTGCCGGTACTTCAAGATAAGCAAGGTCGCGTTTCTGCTCCTGCCCTGCTCCTATCTCATACAATACGTTCCCTGCCAGCAATCCTTTTAATTCATTCATGACATATTCCGCACGACCGAGTATCGTTTCATCTTCTTTTTGATTGGAAATGGTTGCATCATATACTTTCAGTTTACGGAAAGTCGTATTCAGATAAAACTGCCGGTTAGGATTGGATAATAATTGTGTCTGTAAATTCAGGTTATAACTCCTGTCGCCGCGCTTGAATTCGCTACCTGCCAATGTTTTGTATTTATCAGAACGTGTAAAGAAGGTAACGCCATAGGTATTTTTTTTAGTTTCATCCGAGCGGAGATAGACTGAATAGCTATCAAAAGAAAATGCTTCGGCCATTAATGTATCGGTGAGCTTATTATGTACATCGTTTTTCTGCAATTCATAACGGATACCGGCGCGTATGTTCTTAATACGTTTGAATTGTTTGCTGAGATCAAATGTAGGTCGCAAGAAAACCCCCTTGGTATTGATAGAATTGAAATCGGTCAGGATAAATTCATTATTGAATAGCCATCCTTTCCAATTAGCAATATGATTCAGCGCATTCTGAAATCCCTTGTAATCATCCCCACGGGTATAGCTGGTGAATTTATAAGCAAGCGCCTGGCCCTTATTATTTTTTAATCCTGCTGATGCGCGGATGATATTTTCCGTAGCCGGTTGCACAAAGACCGGCAGCCCCCAATCACGGGAAAATTCGACTGAACGCAAGCGTTCCAGCGGTTTGAACTTGCGTTGTACATACTCGTAATCCAGCGCCGTATTCAGTGTTAGTTTATTTTTTTCCCGGAGCTGTTTGCTGTTATTCAATTGAAATTTACCAGCGAATCCTTTATCATCACCATTATTTACTTTGGAAAATGTATTCGCATCATAATTACTCATTGCCACTTCGGTCCTGATATTGGTATTCTTATCCAGGGTATAATCAATACCAAGATTGACGAGTTGCTGCGTCTTGGGAGTAACGAGAATGGAGATCGGTTCGTATTGTCCCTGTTTCACTCCTCCAACCGGCGGCAGGAATTTATAGACTTTACCATTCGCGCCATTGAAATCAGGTGTATAATTCCCATTGCCCTGTCCTACTAAGGTGAATGTTACATTAAAACGGGCCAGGTTAGGATCGGTCGAATACTGGTAGAAGGAATCCGTTCCTGTTCCATTGTTATAATAAATCTTATCATATAATATTTTGCCGGCGGCGAATGTATCCAGCTCCACCGACGGATAAAACGCTTTTTGAATACTATCTCCTACCGAGGAAAGGAATTGTTTCTGATCGTTGCCCAACACCTGGTTGATCTGTGAATTTTTTGCATCGCTATTGGTAAAAGCACCGAGTTGAAGTTTCAGTCGTTTATTGATCTCAAATTCCTGTGACAGGAAAAAATTAGCATTCAAAAAATTCCTGTCCGCATATTCAAATTCCACCTGGATCCGGCTATCCTTGGTGATCATCCGTTTCGGTGTGAATGTTATTTCAGCGGTATTGTAATTGATCACGTAATCCTGGTCTTCGCCACGCTGTAATAATAATCCATCGAGAAAGACGCGCTCGGTATTCGCAAGTACGATAAAGAACACTTCGTTATTCGCACCCGTTAGCCGGTAAGGACCCTGGTTGCCTTCCAATCCCTGGAAGATATTGCGGGTAAATTTTCCTTTGGCTACCGAACCGCTCACCAATGTATTCGAACCTACTTTACCGATCTGGTTATGGGTTTGAAAAGAGATACCCTGCAAGCGTTTATAGAAATTCAGGAAATAAGTTTTATCCTCGCGGATATCGATATCGCCGAGGTTGAGTTGCCAGTTGCGTTTGCTGAATTGAAGGAATACTTTATCAAATTCATTTAGCTGTTGTGTATTGCCATCGGGTTGTATGGGAATATTGTTATCCGTAATCGCTGCCTGGATCTCGATACTATCGCCGAGCATACCACTGAGTTGCAGGTTGAGCGTTGAATTGAGTACTGCATCCTGGCTGTTACCGAATGATAGCTGTCGTCCGAAACTTCCTTCTGCCTGTATCTTACCAAAATTAAAAATGCCGCGTTGCGATTCGGTGAGTTCATTATTGAATTCATAGGGAGTGATCGACATATTGTTGACCACGCTGTCATACTTCATGCGCTGGGAAACAGGATTCAATTGATAAGAGAATACCCGATAGGTAATCGTTACTGTCACCGAATCGGGTCGCTTTTTCCAGTAAAGAATGGCATTTATAAAATCGAGCCGGTAGTTCTCATCGGGTATCCCTTCGATATGCAATGTTTGCGGAATGATGCTGAGCGTATCGAGACGGATGCTGTCTGCTTTAACGGGAATTGTTTTTTGCCGGAGATTTGACCCCCTTGGCACAGGGGCTTGCGCCCTGCACAGGAGGACGGCCAATAGGAATATTTGAGTGAACAATATGCTTCGTAAAGCATTCAATAGCAGTGAGTTTATACTCAAAATCGTAAAAGTCGGTCTTTTTATTGCATGAAAGCCTCCAAGTCCTGTTATTTCACCTAAAAAGCTTCAATTTTGAATGGTTTTGATTGACGGGGGTCATTAAAATGCGTTGCGCAAAACCAGCCAGGCTCCCATTTGATTGACATACCCGTTCAGGTTATATGCAATTATTTCAACGATATATTACCACGCTTGTACTCCTGTTTGGCTTTTCGGGTTTGAAAGCACAGACAGGAAATCACCTGGGTTCGCTGGATTTACAGGCTCCGGTTGGCGTTTTTGCCCGTTCGCATTTTGCCGGTGCCGGCCTGAATTATTCCTGGAGCCATCATCGTTATGGCAATAACATCCCTGTTAAAAAATGGCTTGGGTTTACAGTGAATGCAGGGGGCAATTATTATTTGGGTAAAAAGACAAAACCGGCCGGTTACGATTTCCGGTTTGATAATTATATCGATGCATATGTAATGGCTGGTTTGATGGCTAATCCCTGGCCGTCCGCCGGCATTTCATTAACAGCAGGTCCGGCTATCGGAATTTATAAAGGAAATACGGAAACAGGTATCGGGGCGCAGTTGATAGGAATGTATTATTTACAAAAACGGATTGCCATAGGCCCGGGTGTGAGCTTCAGGAAACAATCGAAAGAAGATGCGTTGTGGAGCGGTGTGGTGAGAGTGAGTTATGTCTTTTGAAGGGTCGTTATTTAAGAGGCAATAGAACACGGATAAATGTGGATGGACGGATGAAAAGAGGATATAGTAATCCATGTATATCCGTTTATCAATATCTATCCGTGTTCTATTCTTCAATACACAAACCAGCCCGTATACCTCATTATTTATCAGCTACCAATCCTGCTCTTGCATATTCGCTGTTGAGACGGGCTATATTGGTAATAGATATTTCTTTGGGGCAGACAGCTTCACAGGCACCAGTGGCGGTACAGGCGCCGAAACCTTCTTTATCCATTTGCGTTACCATATTGAAAGCACGGTTGGCACGTTCAGGTTCGCCCTGTGGTAATAACGACAGGTGAGCCACTTTAGCCGATACAAATAATAAAGCCGAAGAGTTTTTACAGGCGGCTACGCAGGCGCCACAACCGATACAGGCTGCTGCTGCAAATGCTTTATCGGCTTTCTCTTTTTCTACGGCTACCGAATTGGCATCAACGGCATTACCGGTATTCACAGAGATATATCCACCTGCCTGTATGATGCGGTCAAAAGCAGAACGGTCTACAACAAGATCTTTAATAACAGGGAATGAATTAGCGCGCCAGGGTTCTACCACAATGGTATCGCCATCTTTGTAAGCGCGCATGTGCAACTGGCAGGTAGTATTTGCATGCCAGGGACCATGCGGACGACCATTGATATACATCGAGCAGGCCCCACAGATGCCTTCGCGGCAATCATGATCAAAAGCAATAGGATCTTTGCCTTCATGGATCAGTTGCTCATTGAGCACATCAAACATTTCAAGAAAAGACATTTCCGACGAAATATCCTTTACCTGGTATGTTTCAAAACTACCATTATCCTTATTGTTTTTTTGTCTCCACACTTTAAGTGTCAGATTCATCATGTAATGTTCCATATCCGCTTAGTTTTCTATAATGAAGTCTTTTAATTTAATTAAAGGTTCCACCTTTTGCTTTCCCTTTTTGTTCAACAGCCATTTACATTCTTCCTGTGAAATTTTCTTCTGTACAAATGCACCGGTAATAAGGTTTTCATCTTTAAAATCCGTACCGGCGTATTCATTCAGCTTTTGACACATGGATACATTCCAGTAAGAATAACTTGTCCGGCCGATCAGATAAAAATCATTTTGCTGGTACCTGAACCGGTGCGTGTATTCCCATCTCCAGCTGCTTCCGCCATAATGATTCATCACCAGTACGCCTTTGGTTATTTCTATTCCTGCAAAAGGATCACCGAATACACCGCCACACTCTTTGCAGAGTATAGCGCCGGGCGATACAGCAGACAAAGTATATCCTTTCCCGTTATTGAGAAGGATTACCAGTAATCGCGCAGGCATACTGTCTATATCATTGTTGGCAGGATCAAAATGATCTTCCTTTGTTGATTTCAATGCCAGCACGATATCAGGCAGGCTGTCTTTATTCAGATCACCGGCAGCTATTGCCAATGTATCATATCCCGCCGGTATGAATGCCGTTACCGATGTTCCGTTCGTTATTATTGCCGGAAGCGCCTGCTGCGCTGACCCCATCACCGTTATAAAAAGAACTGTCAATAATATGGTGAACCGCATCTTAAATGGTTTCATTCCCAATTATCAAATTACTTATAACTTCTTTGCGTTGGTTTGGCCACTTCAAATTCGAGCACTTCTTTATTCAGTTCCCAGTTACTTTCACCTTTATATTCCCAGGCCGATACATAGGCAAAGTTGGCATCATCCCGTTTGGCTTCGCCTTCCTCTGTCTGGCTCTCTTCGCGGAAGTGACCGCCACAGCTTTCATTCCTGTTCAATGCATCCTTGCACATCAGTTCGCCCAATTCGATAAAATCAGCTACCCGGCCGGCCTTATCCAATTCGGGATTGAATTCGTTGGTGTCCCCCGGTATGCGTACATCACTCCAGAATTCTTTCTTCAATTGCTGGATTTCGGTGATCGCCTCCTGCAGACCATTCGCATTACGCGCCATACCGCATTTCTCCCACATGATCTTTCCAAGGCGTTTATGAAAACTTTCTACTGATTGTTTTCCTTTAATGTTCATCAGGGTATTGATACGATCTTTCACCGCTTGTTCAGCTTTTTCAAATGCCTCATGTGTGGTGGGTATCGGTTTGGTACCAATCTCATCGGCGAGGTAATTACCGATCGTATAAGGGATCACAAAATAGCCATCGGCCAATCCCTGCATCAGAGCTGATGCACCCAGACGGTTAGCACCATGATCGCTGAAGTTGGCTTCTCCCAATGCATACAGACCCGTTACATTCGTCATCAGTTCATAATCGACCCACAAACCGCCCATAGTATAATGCACGGCGGGATAGATGCGCATCGGTACCTCATACGGATTTTCACCGGTGATCTTTTCATACATATCGAAAAGGTTGCCGTATTCTTCTTTCACTACTTCTTTGCCTAAGCGTATCAATGTTTCCAGGTCAGGATTTTCAATGCCTTGTTTACCGGCTTCTACTCTTCCGTATTTATTGATCAGGTTATGTTTGAAATCCAGGTATACGGCTTGTTTGGTAGTGCCAACACCGTATCCTGCATCACATCTTTCTTTGGCAGCTCTTGAAGCCACATCACGCGGCACCAGGTTACCATAGGCAGGGTATCTTCTTTCGAGATAATAATCCCTTTCATCTTCAGGAATATCGTTCGCTTTGCGCGGATCATTTTTTTGTTTGGGCACCCAAATGCGACCATCATTCCGTAATGATTCTGACATCAGCGTCAGTTTGCTCTGGTGATCGCCTGTAACAGGGATACAGGTAGGGTGTATTTGGGTGAAACAGGGATTACCGAAGTAAGCTCCTTTTTTATGTGCTTTCCATGCCGCGGTAACATTACTGCCCATAGCATTGGTACTTAAATAAAATACATTTCCGTAGCCACCGCTGCATAATAATACAGCATGACCAAAATGGCGTTCTATTTCACCGTTGATCAAATCACGGCAGATAACGCCCCTGGCCTTACCATCGATCACTACCACATCCAGCATTTCATGACGGCTGTACATGGTTACATTACCCAGGGCCACCTGTCTTTCAAGCGCCTGGTAAGCGCCGATGAGTAATTGCTGACCTGTTTGACCAGCTGCATAAAAAGTGCGTTGTACCTGCACACCACCGAATGAACGGTTGCTTAATAAACCACCATATTCACGGGCAAAAGGAACACCCTGTGCCACGCATTGATCAATAATATTGGCACTGACTTCCGCCAGGCGGTGCACATTGGATTCACGGGAACGGTAGTCGCCTCCTTTGATCGTATCATAGAATAAGCGGAATACCGAATCACCATCATTCTGATAGTTTTTGGCGGCATTGATACCACCCTGTGCAGCTATCGAGTGTGCACGACGGGGGGAATCCTGGAAACAGAAAGCCTTTACTTTATATCCTAACTCACCTAATGAAGCGGCTGCCGAAGCACCTGCCAGGCCGGTACCGATAACGATCACTTCCAGCTTGCGTTTGTTGGCAGGATTCACCAGTTTGCAATGGCCCTTATAATCTGTCCATTTATGCTCTAATGATCCGGATGGAATTTTAGAATTCAACATAAATCAGTTTATAGTTTCTGCTTTTATTATTAATATCTTTTAAGAGCTATCAGCTTAGCCAACCCAGGTACATACTTACCGGCATCATGGCAAAGGCAAGAGATATGATCACGGCAAAACCAATACCTGCTGTATTGATCGTGGCTAAATAACGTTTATTACTTACACCCAATGACCGGAAAGCGCTTTGGAATCCATGCATCAAATGCCAGAAAAGCGAGAAACAGGCAACCACATAGACAATGACAACCCAAAGCTGGCTAAAAGTGAGCATCATGAGCTGGTACATATTATGTACATATTTACCGGGCTCTATCTCGATCTCTTCTACTCCTGTAAAACGGGAAGGAATCCAGAAATGGTACCAGTGCAGGATAAAGAACAATAATAAGATGGTGCCTAACAATCCCATGCTGCGGCTATACCATTTACTGCCTTTATTACCCATCGGCACATTGTATCCCTTTTTTCTTTTGCTTCGGTTGGAGAACTCCAGGACATATCCCTGGATAATATGAATAAAAATGCCGACAAAAAGGCCGACCTCCAATACTCTTATCACTACAGTTGCGCCCATGAAATGGGCGGCTTTGTTGAACATAACTCCTCCGTCATTGGCCCAGATACAGGCATTGACCCCCGCGTGAACCACTAAAAAAGAGATAAGAAACAACCCTGTCAGACCCATCACCAGCTTTCTGCCAATCGAAGAAGTAAACAATTCAGACCATTTCATAAGTAATATTCTTAAGAACGATAATCAGATTTGTGCAAAAATAACACGCGATTGTCAAATAGTTGTAAAAGTTTTTCGGGTTCATCTATGAACCTTCCTGGAAGACACAATTTTATATAGCTGGGCAAGGCGAACCGGGTAATTACGATGATCCGGTTTTGTTGATTTCCGATCCGATATTCCGGATTTCCCATTTTAATTACCGATCCGGGCTGATAATTCGCCATCGATTTTGCGAAACAGGTGAAAAGGTTTATAGGTGCGCCAGTTGTCGAGTTCCATCAGTTCAACATAACGGTTCAACCGGGCTTTTTTAAAGTCGTACTGGGTCTGTTCCGGCATATTCAAACAAACCACCCATCCGTTATTATCCGAGATTTCTTCATAAAGTTCTTCATAATAATCACGGCCGTCGCTATGGAAATTGAGTACGTTTTCGGCAATGAGTACGAATTTATAAATGCCTTCATATATGAATTTTTCAAGTACTTCGCGTTTGAGTTCCATAATATCATTTTCCACTGCATCGTTCCATTCTCCGATCATTTCAATAATAGCATATTTCTCATCATAATCGGCCAGTAATACCTTCAGGTAAAGGGTGCGGCTGCCGAAGTCATCCCATTGAGGATGGATATAATAATTGTAAACGGTTTGGGAAAATTCAAACTCGGAATATTGCCGCCCATAGAAAGGCGAGCGCTGGTCTTCTTCGCTGATATATATATGTCTCCAGTTATAAAAAGGTTCGATATTATGCATGACAAACTCCCCCCGCTGCAAAGATAAGAGCAGATAAATTTAAAAAAATAACGCCTGTGGAGAAGTATTGTTCGCCGGCAATTTTTATGCAGTCTTACAGGAGGGTCTGCTTATATTTTGTTAATGTCTGACCCTTTGTAAATAAGGAATAAGAAATAATTAATAAGAAATGAGAAGATGTCTGTTCTCAAGCTGTAATTTTCTCATTTCTTATTAATTATTTCTTATTCCTTATTTCATTACGCTTTTTCCAGCAAATAGTCTTTTAACAATTGATAATCCGGCTTCATCACTACCGATTGTTTTTGCTTATGCATGATAGCTTCTACGGAAGCAGGAATTTCTATCTTTTTACCAGCGCTTTTTTCCACGGCTTCAGGAAATTTGACCGGGTGTGCTGTTTCCAGGAAAATTCCTTTCTCCGCCGGATGATCCTTTAAATACCGTTGCAACGACAAATATCCTACGGCTCCATGCGGGTCAAGCAGGTATTCATGTTGCTGGTAAACTTCTTTGATCGTCGCCATTGTTTCCTCATCAGAGATACGATAGGAAGACAGCTTATCTTTTATTTCAGGAAAGTTATGATGGAATATTTCCAGTATCCGCACAAAATTGCTTGGATTGCCTACATCCATTGCATTGGATAGTGTAGGTACTGCTTTAACAGGTACCAGTTTTCCTGTTTGTAAATAATGGGAAACAATATCGTTCGCATTACAAGCCGCAATAAAATGCTTCACCGGCAAACCGGAAGCATGCGCCAGTATGCCTGCACAGATATTTCCGAAATTGCCACTGGGCACACTGATCACCGGTGCGCGATCCTTATCTTTCCATTGCTTGCAGGCAAAGAAATAATAAAACTGTTGTGGCAACCAGCGGGCCACATTGATTGAATTGGCCGAGGTAAGAAATAATTCCTTTGTAAGTTCTTCATCGGTAAACGCCTGTTTCACCATTGCCTGGCAATCATCAAAACTACCTTCGATCTCCAGCGCATGAATGTTCTTTTCCAGGGTGGTCAATTGCTTTTCCTGTACCGGGCTCACTTTGCCGGAAGGATAAAGAATGACAACCTCCACTCCTTCTACATTATAAAATCCATTCGCCACTGCCCCGCCCGTATCACCGGATGTAGCAACCAGCACTGTTACTTTTTTCGACTGTCCGTTCACAAAATGCCCAAGGCAACGGCTCATAAACCGTGCACCCACATCTTTAAACGCCAGCGTAGGGCCATGAAATAATTCAAGAGAGAAAATGTTTTCGCTGACATTTACCAATGGCAAATGAAAGTTGATCGTTTCACTGACGATCTCAAATAATCGTTCATCAGGGATCGTGCCTCCTACGTAAGGCCTGATCACGCGAAAAGCGATCTCTTCATTGGAATAATTCTCTATATCGCCGATCAGTTTCAGATCAACTACCGGTATGGTTTCCGGGAAATACAATCCTTTATCCGGCGCCTGTCCTTTGATCGCTGCTTCCTTAAAATCGACTAACGGTGATTTCTTATTGGTACTGAAATATTTCATTTATTACATACATTTAAATATCCTCTTAATCCTGGTCCGATTATCATGCTATGCAATAACCTCCACTCCATTCTTATTGATCGTTGTTACATAGGTATTATAATCGATCCCTATTTTATTGTATACTTCTTTCATTACATTTTCGACCTCGATCGCTGTTTTCTTTTCTTTACTCAGCATAAAGATAGAAGGGCCCGATCCCGAGATGCCACCACCCAGGGCCCCCGTTTCCTTACATTTTCTTTTTAC
>CAMLGR010000034.1 GCA_946479615.1 uncultured Bacteroidota bacterium
GGCTTTGCGATTTCAATACCTCTGCCTGGAAGTTCTGAACAGCCAGCTCGGTTGTTCTCGCCGCTTCTTTCTGCACCTTCACAATATCCAGCGCATTATTCTGCAGTTTGATGTTTTGTTTTACAATTGCAAGTTGATTATCCAGCGCCAGCAATTCATAATAAGAATTGGCAACTTCTGCAATAAGATTGGTCAATACAAAATTCCTTCCTTCCACTGTCGATAAATACCGCCTGATCGCCGCCTTCTTCTCATTGTGCAATTTTTTCCAGATATCTGCTTCCCAGTTGGCAGTCGCCGCCACTGTATAATCCATCAGTACATCAGGAACCTGCTTGCCGGGTTTGATCTCGGTGGATGCATCACCAGCGCCCTGGCTGGTATAACGCCCTACTTTTTCAACACCGATGCCGGCTCCCAACCCAACCGATGGTAATATCGATCCCTTTTTTACACGGATATCATTCTTTGCGATCTCGATTTCCTGCAAGGTGATCATCAACTCCTGGTTATTGACCAACGCTGTATCGATCAGGTCGATCAGATGCTGATCAGTAAAAAAATTTCTCCACTGTACAGCCGATGTATTTATTGTATCGGCAGTGGTTCCGTAAGTAACAGGCACCGGTTTAGGATCACTACCAGCAGTGATCGCCGGCACTTTACAACCGGCGATGGATATGCAAATACATAACCATACAACACACCTGTTTATATTGAATTTATACATTGTGATCGATTTCTTCTGTTAATGGATTTTCTTCTTCATCTTTTATCAGCAAACGTCTTTCGGCAATCCGTCCGAATATATAATACAGGCCAGGTATGATCAATACACCAAATACAGTTCCTAATAACATACCTCCTGCTGCGGCAGAACCGATTGTCTTGTTACCAATTTTACCGGGACCACTTGCCAGCACCAATGGTATCAGTCCGGCAATAAAGGCGAACGAGGTCATCAGGATCGGACGGAACCTTACCACAGAACCTTCTATCGCTGCCTTGAGTACCGTAAATCCTGACCTGTGTTTCTGCACAGCAAATTCAACGATCAGTACGGCGTTCTTTCCGAGCAACCCGATCAGCATGACCATCGCAACCTGGGCATAAATATTATTTTCCAGCCCTAATAGCTTTAATAAAAGAAAGGCCCCGAAGATACCTGCCACCAGGGAAAGGATCACGGCAAATGGAAGGATGAAACTTTCATACTGTGCGGCAAGAATGAGATACACGAAACCAAGACAGATGAGGAATATATAAATTGCCTCATTGCCACGTGCTACTTCATCTTTGGAGATACCAGCCCAGTCGATACCGAATCCTCTTGGTAATGTTTTGCTCGCTACTTCATTGATCACCTGTATCGCCTCACCGCTACTATGACCCGGTGCAGCCGAACCACTGATCTCGGAGGAGTTGTACATATTATGCCGTGTGATCTCCGAAAGGCCATATACTTTTTCCATTTTCATGAACGCGGAGAATGGCACCATTTCATCATGATCATTCTTTACATATAATTTCAGAATATCCTCCGGTAATGCCCTGTATTCCGCTGATGCCTGTACAATTACTTTATACTGCCGGTCGAATTTGATAAAACTGATCTCGTAGTTACTACCGAGCAGCGTGGAAAGTGTGTTCATCGCATTATCGATACTCACTCCTTTTTGCTGCGCGATATCATTATCGATCCGCAACATATATTGTGGAAAGCTGGCACTGTAAAAACTAAACACCGATGATAACTCGGGGCGTTTACCCAGTTCCTTCACAAAATCATTACTGACCGTTTCCATCTTTTTATAATCGCCTGAACCTGCTTTGTCCAGCAACCGCAATTCAAAACCGCCCGCTGCTCCATAACCGGGCACAGCAGGTGGCTGAAAGAATTCAATCGTAGCGCCGGTAATATCCTTCGATTTCGCTTCCAGTTCTTTCATGATCTGCTGATCGGTACGGTTACGGTCATTCCAGCTTTTCAGGTTGATCAAACAGGTTCCTGAATTGGAACCCGTTCCTTCTGTAAGAATTTCATAGCCTGCGAGAGAAGAAACCGATTGTACTCCATCAATACCTTCTGCAACTTTTTGTAAGCGCTCAGCTATTTCGTTGGTTCTTTCCAGGGAAGATCCCGGTGGTGTTTGTATCACCGCATAAAACATTCCCTGGTCTTCGTTGGGAATAAAACCAGAAGGAAGACTATTGTTCAGGAACCAGGTGCCCACGCAAAAAGCAATCAGCATGATAAACGTGATCACCCGCTTGTTAACGATTTTACCCAGTATACCCTGGTATCTCCCCGAAAGACGGTTGAACCAGTTATTAAACCCATCAAGTCCCCGGTTGAGTATTGTTTGCTTCTTTGGCTTTCCATGATTATTCTTCAGCATCATGGCGCAAAGAGCCGGTGTCAGTGTCAACGCTACCACACCCGAAAGAATGATGGAAGTCGCCATAGTGATAGAGAATTGCCGGTAAAATATCCCGACAGGACCGGACATAAATGCAACAGGTATAAATACCGCTGCCATCACGAATGTAATAGCGATAATGGCCCCGCTGATCTCGTGCATTGCTTCCTGTGTGGCTTTCAAAGGCGATAAATGTTTTGTTTCCATCTTCGCATGCACTGCTTCAATTACTACAATGGCATTGTCTACCACGATACCAATAGCCAGCACCAGCGCAAATAAAGTGATCAGGTTGAGGGTGATACCAAAGAATTGCATGAATACAAATGTTCCGATCAACGATACCGGCACCGCAATAGCCGGGATGATGGTTGAGCGCCAGTCACCCAAAAATAGGAATACCACCAAACCCACCAGGATAAACGCTTCTACCAGCGTATGAATAACTTTTTCGATAGACGCATCAAGGAATTTAGATACATCATAACTGATCTCGTAATCCATTCCTTTCGGGAATGAAGTAGCCTTGATCTCTTTGAGCTTGGCTTTTACATCTTCGATAACCTGACTGGCATTACTTCCATAGGATTGCTTTAATACGATAGCAGCAGAGGGCCGGCCATTAAGATTGGAATAAATATCGTACATGGAACTGCCAAATTCGATATCCGCCACATCTTTCAGGCGTAGCAATTCACCATTAGGATTGGCTTTTAAAACAATATTTTCATACTGCTCTTTCGTGGTAAATCGTCCGGGATATTTTAATACATATTCGAATGATTCGGATCTTTTACCGGAACTTTCTCCTGTTTTTCCGGGCGATGCTTCGAGACTTTGTTCATCCAGCGCTTTCATTACCTCATCAGCAGATATTTTATACGCCAGCATGCGATCCGGTTTCAACCACACACGCATCGCATATTCACGGTTACCGAGGATATCGGCAAAACCAACACCATCTACGCGTCTTAATTCCGATAACAGGTTGATATCTGCAAAATTGAAAAGGAATTTCTGATCGGCTTTCGGATCGGTACTGTACAGGTTGATGTACATAAGCATATTTGATTCTTCACGCGTGATCTTTACGCCTTCCCGCACGACGAGTGGTGGTAGCTTGTTAACTACCGAAGCCACGCGATTCTGTACATTCAATGATGCCTGTGCAGGATCGGTACCCAGATTAAATACAACCTGTATATCTGCTTCTCCATCATTACCCGCATCCGATGCCATGTATTTCATTCCCGGAACACCATTGATCGCCCGTTCGAGCGGAATGATCACGGATTTTACCATCAATTCATTATTGGCGCCGGGATAGTCTGCCACCACGTTTACTTTGGGCGGAGATATGGAAGGAAATTGTGTCACCGGCAATTTGACTATGGCCAATACACCCAACAGTACGATGATGAGTGATATGACAATAGACAGAACCGGTCTGTGTATAAACTTATTAAACATTGAAATAATTATTTGGTTGAATTACTATTCCGCTTTTAACCGTAAATGCGAAATCACTTCTCCCGGTTTTTGAAATTCAACATTGATCTTATCGTCATCTTTTACTTTCTGAACTCCTTCGAGCAGTATCCTGTCGTTTTCAGCAAGACCGCTTTGAACAACATACAGGTCGGGTAATTCACCGGTAACGGTTATTTCCTTTGATTTAGCCACATTATTATTATCAACTACAAAAACATATTTCTTGTCCTGTATTTCATAAGTAGCTTTCTGGGGAATGATCAATGCATTTTTTACAGGGATATTCATCAGTACTTTACCAGTCTCTCCATTTTTCAGAATATTTCCTGTGTTGGGAAACCTGGCCCGGAAAGCGATATTGCCGGTCTCGTTATCAAATTCACTTTCGATCACTTCTACTTTTCCTTTATCAGCAAGACGGGTATTGTTGGCCAGCAACAGGCTGACATTACTTTCTCCCCGTGCTTTTGCATTGGTTTGATAATCGATATACTCCGGTTCGGATACATTGAAATAGGCGAACACCTGGCTATTATCTGAAAGACTGGTGAGCAATTCACCTTCATCGATCAGGCTTCCGATTTTTTTAGGAATGCGGTCAATCGTGCCATCGAATGGTGCGCGGATCTCGGTAAAAGAAAGATGCAGTCTCGCGAGTTCTGTTTCTGCTTTGGCCTTGTCCAGTTTGGCCTGCGCCATTGCCTGTTCATTTTTAGAAATAATATTTTTATTCACCAGGGTACTGGTGTTCTGAAACTCTATTTCGGCAGCTTTTGTTTCTGCCTGCGCTTTCAGCAATTCGGCTTCATACATTTTGGGCATGATGCGGAATAAAAGCTGGCCGGCTTTTACCTGCTGACCCTCATCTACATAGATATTTTGCAGGTATCCTTTTTCCTGTGACCTGATCTCGATATTCCGGACAGAATGGATCTGCGAAACATATTCCCTGGTAAAAGTCGTGTCCATTTTTAATGGACTGGTGACGGCATATTTGCCGGCTTCTTCTTTTTCTTCCTGTTTGGGTTTACAGCTTGCCTGGCAAATAAGACCAAACAAACCAGCATACATGAAAATTCTCTTCATAATATAAAATGAATAGTGAGCATTGCGCTGTTTAAAAACTCCTTCTTCTATGGCAGGTTAAAAAATGACAATCGCAGGAATACTGCAATAATTGGATAGATATAAAGCAATATTTAGTTGGTAACACACTCTATCCTTACAGGTGCAAGATCGATCAAACCCTTAACACACGGTGCAGGATATACCGGTTAGATGCACGAACACAGGACACAGGAATATTTTTCAAACCATCAGCCGGGATAACCAGTGCTGACGAATAAGACAGTTCCGAATAGGCTCTGCCAAACAATTTGAATCTCCTGATAGAAAAATCATCCTGGTCATCATCTTCTACATAATCATTGGGGAGATATTCATCATGATCGTAAAGGCTGGATGTATTGATGGAGATGCTGAAAGAGGTACTCCTTGCCGGTGTTACCAGCGAATGCCATGTATGTACATGACTGGCTGTGTGAAAAGGCACGACTGCCTGAACATCGTTATCGTTCAACAGGAACAAACACAGGTATACGAAAAAGATAGCTCTTTTCATTGGAGCTCAAAATAAGAAAACATTTAGCAGGGAAACAAGCGGACAAGCGCGTCTTCGTGTAAACAATTGGTTAATGTTGTTTTACAAAGTCATTAACGAAATAAAATGCGGGAGGCTGACTACTCATTTATACATACACGAACAGGTGTTCAAAAATCGTTGCGCATACTTAATAAAACACGGTGTAAAAAAAGGGGCCAATTATTTTCCCGACAGCAACTGGTCGGCTTCCCTATTGCTGAGGCTGCGCGAATGTTCTACGAGAATGACCGGCGCTCCTCCTGCCATTTCTCCCAGATCGCGTAAGGCGCGTTTTTCTATTTCAGATAAACCACCTTCGAGTTCTACAACCTGCTGGATCAGCACCTTGATCTGCCGGGGAAAAAATCTCCTTTTAGGAATCAGTTCATCCAAAGCACTTCGTATCGTTACATTGGCGCTGTTAAAGTCAGCGATGATGAACCGCTCGTTGGAAAATGGTTCGATCGCCTCCCTGGCAATCGATTCGCCTGTCTCCAGGTTCAGTAGTCCCACCTTGTTTTTGAATAATTTTATATAGACCGGAGTGCGTTTGAAAAGAGATGCCATATTCCCTGTTTTGGTGAAGTTAATCAATCCTGTTTTTAAAACCCTGTGAAGCCGGTCAATTCCGTACAAGACTGTATCATAACCGAATAATTGTTTTGCTATTTGCCTAATAGGGTCATGAGTATCAAAACGAAAAGTATTGGCACGGCATTTATGTAATTGGATGGTCGTTCTGTTTTATCACCGGGCCGATGGCCGTTCACAACTACTTCTATGATCAGAAATTATTTGCGCGCATCGCTGAGGTACTTCTCCAAAAACAAAGGTTTTACTGCTATCAATATCGCCGGTCTTTCCATCGGGTTGGCTGTTTGTCTCCTGATCATTTTTTATGTGAAGGATGAATTGAATTATGACAAGTATAACAAAAACGCCAACCGCATTTACCGGATCACCGAGCATGTGCGGTTGATGCCCGTACAAGCAGTATTGCAGGTATGTTGTCCTATGATTTTCTGAAACTCGTATTTATCTCTTTGCTGATCGCTGCGCCATTGGACTGGCCGATAATGAATAAATGGTTACAGGATTTTTCATACCGTATACAGGTCGGCTGGACCATTATTGCATTGGCGGGAATAGCCGCCATTGTAATAGCGCTCGTTACAGTGAGCTTTCAATCGATCCGGGCGGCATTGTCTAATCCCGTAAAAAGTCTCCGGCCAGAATAAGTTTTTGATTAGAGAAGAATAGAACACGGATAGAAATGAATGAATGGATATTAATTAGATTCAAAAAGTATAATTGGTCGCATATAAGCAGAAATTTTAAAACTTCTCTGTGGTTCTCTCCACGGTTCTCTGTGGTATATGCCCTGTAAGAAAGATCCTATTTAAAAGTCTCCATACTAAATACTTTAATCTATATCCTGTCCGGTATCTTTGCCGTGTGAAACATCTGCTCCATAATCCCGTTTATAATGCTTTGCTATCCGGCGATGCTGCATTGGGTTTCGGCACGGAACAGGTGAAATGTTTTGATGAAGAAGTCTCACCTTTCGTCGGTTTCCGGGAAGGCTATGCAAATGGGTTCGATGATCTTTACCAATTACTACCCGCCGGCAGAAAAATATTATATGCAAATCCTGAAAAAATACAAGCGCCTCCCGGCTGGCAGGTGTTACATGAAATCGAAGGATTACAATTTGCAGGCGGAAAGCATACAGGTACTGTTGATTCACCCCACCAGCTTATTCCTCTTAACAGCGGTCATGTTGCAGAAATGATATCCCTGGCGCAACTGACCAAACCCGGTCCGTTCAGTGCACGGACCATCGACTTTGGACATTACTATGGCATTTTCGAAGATGGAAAATTAGTAGCGATGACAGGTCAGCGGTTGCACCCGGGCAATTATGCGGAAGTGAGCGCGGTTTGTACACATCCTGATTACCTGGGAAAAGGATATGCCGCTGCCCTGATATCGCAACAACTTCAGCTGATCGCCCGCAACGGGCAGGAAGTTTTTCTGCATGTCAGGAAGGATAACAGCAGAGCTATTGCTATTTATGAACGCCTGGGATTTATGGTTAGCCGGCCGATGAACTTCTATTTCATGAAAAAACAGGAGGCTTCCTGAATCCAGGCCCGGTAAGCCTTCATAATTCCCCAAAATGCAGAATTTGTCCTGATCATGCTTAATCTATCCGGTAAATAAGCCTGAATCTTACAGCAAACCCCGAAAAATTCCTCACAGGATCTCTGCTTATCCCTGAATTTTGAATAGAGATTTTTTTTAATAACAACCGGTATCCGGCTACGTAACCATCATCATTTATTTCATCTTCAAAAAAATTATCATGAAAAAATTGACTTTCCTTTTTTTAGCAGGCATCA
This sequence comes from uncultured Bacteroidota bacterium, assembly GCA_946479615.1. The sequence continues at coordinate 7,956 of CAMLGR010000034.1, forward strand.
TATGTTCCTGCAACAATTCGGAAACATCTTCTAAGGACACCCCGAAAGATTCGACAGGAGCCGCTGCCACCACCACGGCGATGAATTATCCTTACACGATCGAACATCCCGATAATTGGGAAATGGGTGACAATGCCAATACGCTGATCTCATTAAAATGTTTAAAGGCATGGGAAGAAGGAAATATGGATGAATCAATGAAGTATTTTGGCGATTCGGTCCGGGTGCAATTTGATGGATTGGACAAGAAAATGTCCAACGACAGTTTAAGGGCCATGCTCGGCGATGGAAGAAACAATTACAAAACTGTCGTGGAAAGAATGAATGACTGGGAATCGGTTATTTCAAAAGATAAAAGCGAAGAATGGGTAACGCTCTGGTACAGGCAGGTCTGGGAAACAAAGCAAGGCGTAAAGGATTCTTCAGATGTCATCAATGATCTGCAGTTAAAAGACGGTAAGATCATCAGGTTATCGGAGTATAACAGGAAACTGCATTAATGCTGCGGATGACCGCTAAAAATAAAAAGCCTGTAAACAATGTTTACGGGCTTTTTTGTAACAATAACATGCAGGCTTTCCTTCGGTCTTTCCTCTTCAGCATACAAGGCTGGCAACCCCATTTGGCCTGAAATTTCCTCCAGTCACCGATTTCCGCCTCTATAGTGACCGATCTGATCTTCACTGAAGCTTTTATCAAAGATATTTTTGCTTCACAATTCATTTATATGTCTCTATTCCAGCTTCAACCAATCGCTGTCAAAGCGGAAGGTCTTATTAAAACATTCGGTGATAATCGCGCTGTCGATGGTGTAGACCTGAAAATCGCAGCGGGTGGTATTTACGGCGTGCTTGGGCCCAATGGTGCCGGCAAAACTACCACCATCCAGATGCTTGCCACACTCTTGAAACCCAATGGAGGTTCCGCTAAAATATTTGGATACGACATAATCAAGGACAGCCATATGGTTCGGCAACTCATTGGCGTAACAGGACAGTATGCTTCTGTCGATGAAAAATTATCTGCCACAGAAAACCTGGTCATCTTCTCCCGGCTACTTGGATTAAGCAGTCGTGACGCCAAACGAAAAGCGGCTGAACTATTAGAAGAGTTCGGTTTGACCGAAGCCGCAAAAAAACCGCTTTCACAATACTCGGGCGGTATGCGCCGCCGGCTTGACCTGGCAGCCAGTCTTATTTCCCAACCGCCCCTGATCTTTCTCGACGAACCAACGACCGGCCTCGATCCACGCACACGTAACCAGATGTGGAACACGATTCGCAGACTTGTTAACAGTGGATCAACTGTTGTATTAACAACTCAATATCTTGATGAAGCGGATCAACTGGCGGATCGTATCGCCGTTATCGATCGCGGAAAAGTAATTGCAGAAGGTACGCCTGCTCAATTAAAAGAAAAAGTAGGCAGCGCTTCGCTTGAATTAACACTGCTCGAAGAAGAACATCTGTTCCAGGCAAAGGAGATCGTGCAACAATTATTGATGGCTGAAGTACATACAACTAAAACTACCATCACCGCTCCTATGACTGATCCCGAAATTATTACCGATCTCTTACTTGCCCTTCGCAATGCAAATATCAGGTTAGGCGGAGTGAGTGTGAAAACACCTACGCTTGATGAAGTATTCTTAACGCTGACAGGGCATAACGCCGAACAGGAAAATGTAATAGTCGAAAATTAAATTCTTATGCAATTGATCAATACCGACCTTAAAAGATCGATCTCTCTTTCGTTAACCATCCGCCAGTCATTTATTATGGCGTATCGCGGACTACTGAAAGTCCGTCGTACACCCGAGCAGTTGATTGACGTAACACTGCAACCGATCCTGTTTACATTAATGTTCACCTACCTGTTTGGCGGTGCCATTTCAGGGAATGTGCATGCCTATTTGCCAATTATTATACCAGGTATTCTTGCGCAAACCATTCTTACCGGTTCGGTGGCCATTGGCGTGAATCTCCGGGAGGATATGAATAAAGGCGTCTTTGACCGGTTCCGATCCCTGCCGATCGCCCGTATTGCACCGTTGGCGGGTGCATTGATTGCTGATGTGATCAGGTATGTCATTGTAACCGTGCTCACCTTTACGATGGGATATATCATGGGCTGGAGACCAGCTGCAGGTTTCACAGGTGTAATGGAAGCAAGCTTGCTGGTGATATTTTTTGCCTGGTGCACAAGCTGGATCTTTGCGTTCTTCGGAACCATTGCTAAAACAGCAACCGGCGTTCAGGGCATTTCGATGGTCATTCTTTTTCCACTTACATTTTTATCGAATGCATTTGTACCCGTCAACACATTACCCAGCGCGTTGAAATGGTTTGCAAAAATGAATCCTGTTTCTCATCTGGTAAATGCGATCAGGGTTTTACTGGAGACCGGCACCGCAAACGAAGATTTCTGGTGGAGCTTGTCAGGAGCATTGGTAATTATGATCGTGTTTTCATTCTTTACAGTAAAAGTGTATACGAGAAAAGCGAAATAGCGGCTGGTGAATGGTGAGTAATGAATAGTGAGCAAACTTTACATTCTTTGTAAAGATAGTATAAGTGACTACTGACCGCTCATCCTTCACCAATCACTTTTTTGCCGACCATCAGCTTATCGTTGCATTTACGTAAGCACAATAGCGTTCAATCCGCTTTTTAGATATTTTCAGGCTTACGCATGCACAAACTACTCTTACCTGCCTTTTTATTATGCCTGTATAGTTGTATTGCTGTTGGGCAAAACAGCAGGACCATCCGCATAACCGTACTGAATGCAGCCAGGAATTCCTTGCCCGGCTCAACGGTTTACCTGTTAACCCCTGATTCAACTGTTATCCGTACGGCAGTAGCTGATGCAACGGGTATCATTGATTTTCAAAATCCTGAGGCGGGATATTACCGCGTACGCGCCAGCCAGGCAGGATATGAAGAAACCTATCTCCCCCTGATCGATCTTCAAACCATCGCTTCTTATACCGGTACGATCATCCTGCCATCAAAAAATCAGACACTGAATAATGTGACCGTTACTTCAAAAAAACCGGCGATACAATTTCTTCCTGACAAAACAGTCATTAATCCAGAGGCCAATATTTCCAATGCAGGAGCAACAGTGATGGATGTCCTGGAAAAATCGCCGGGCATTACGGTATCAAAGGATGGATCGATCATTATGAAAGGAAAACCAGCTGTCAATGTACTGATCGATGGCAAACCCACTCAACTCAGTGGCGCAGATCTGCAGGCTTATTTATCAGGCATGAGCGCCTCCCAAATTGATGTCATAGAATTAATTGAAAACCCGGGTGCTAAATATGATGCAGCAGGCAATGCAGGTATAATCAATATTAAAACAAAAACCAACCGCCAGCGGGGATTCAACGGTTCTATGAACCTGAGCATTGCCCGGGGATTTTATACCAAAACCGGCAACTCGCTCAATCTGAACTACCGGAACGGAAAATTAAACTGGTTCCTCAACTACGGATTCCGCGCCAACGACGAAAGAATGGATATGTACACACTGAGAAAGTATTTTAATATCCACGAGGAGGATTCGATATTACTGCAACAACCCAATACAACCAGGACCCACAACTTATCCAGCAATCTCAAAGCGGGTGTTGATTTCCTGATGAATAAACAAACAACACTCGGCATGGTATTTACCCAGGGATTATTTAAGAGAAAGGCAAAAAGCTATAGCGACATCGATTGGATGGATCCTGGCTTTCATATCGATTCCTCCATCAATACACTGGGTGTAAATAACCTGACATTCAAACGGAATGGAGTGAATATAAATGGAAGGCATAAGATCAATGAAAGCAGTGAACTAACGGCTGACCTGGATTATGTATGGTTTACCATTGATGGAGATCAGAATTACCAAACACAATTGGTTGCCCCGGGTAGCGATATTCTTGCTACAAAAGGGGCCACGCCATCAGGACTGCACATTTTTACAGCGAAAGCAGATTACAGCAAACGATTTAAGCAGGTTGTGTTGGAAACCGGTTTAAAAACCGCGATCAATAAAACCGATAACCTGGCCGACTATTATTTTCTCGACAATAATAATTGGGTGCCCGACCTGAGCCGGAGCAATCACTTTTTATACAATGAAAAGATCAATGCGGCCTATGCCAGTATAGATGCAGAGCAGGGCAAATGGCACTGGCAAATAGGGCTTCGCTATGAAATAACTTCTTATAAAGCGCACCAGCTAGGGAATGCGTTGATAAAAGATTCTGCTTTCGACAAGAATTATGGCAGCCTCTTCCCTACTGCTTTTGTTTCCCTGCAGGCAGATAGCAATAACATGTTTACATTCCGCACAGGAAGAAGAATTGACCGGCCGCCTTTTCAAAACCTGAACCCCTTCCTGACCACGTTGAATAAATACACCTATGAAGCGGGCAATCCTTATATCAAACCACAGTACACCTGGAACTTTTCTGTGGCACACACGTATAAACAAATGCTGACAACCGAATTATCGTATAGTTACCTGCGGGATTATTTTTCACAGATCTTCATTATCGATTCAAGCAGCAGTAACGTTAATAAGAATATTATTATTTATACCCGGGGAAATGTGGGTTCATTCCAAAACCTCGGTCTTAGTGAAACCTACCAGCAGGCACTTACCAGTTGGTGGAACCTTACGGCCGTAGCTACCCTTAATTACAAAATCATCAAAGGAGTTGTGTGGGCGCCTATTGAAGCGAAAGTAACCCAACTGCTGGTGAGCGTGAACAACCAGTTTCAATTGAAAAAAGGCTGGGACTTTGAAATCAGCGGTTACTATCAAACGAAGAGTCAGATCGATTTACAGGAATGGCTGAAGCCGCAAGGCGAACTGGACCTGGGTGTATCTAAACAGATCATGAAAAATAAAGGCTCGCTCAAATTGAGTGTGCGCGATCTCACCTATTTTCAAAATTATTCCGGTTATTCTACTTTCCAGAATGCCTATGAGCCTTTCAAAATACAATGGGATTCCAGGGTCGTACGATTGAGCTTCAATTGGCGGTTTGGAAAAGCCATGAAAGCGATCACCCGCTCAGAAGGCGGTGCAAGTGATGAGATCAACCGGGTGGGTTCGGGAAACTAAATGATCTTTTATAACCATAAGCAGAATTCATTCCTGGGGTTACATAAGCACGGACAGTTCCATTTCCCTACCCTATCGTCTACTGAATTTCCTTGCGTAAATACTTTTTAAAAATTCGGACTGTCAGGCGGTTCAGATCCCGGTTTGGATTGTTGGGATCCTTGCCTCCGGCTGTATAGTAATCCAGGCTATCGCCCCCTCTTTTCTGATACCAAAGCTTACCAATATACTTTTCCGTGATGGTATCCGGTTGTGTTATTCTCCGCAAATTATTCAGCCTGTTTTTATCTAATGGCCACACATCACCCACTTTGCCAGGAGAATCGCATAATACTTGTACGTAGTGATCATTAACCCAAACCATACATTCTTGTTGTCCGCTAATCCCTGACGATTTGCTTCCCGTGTTGCCAAAATAAATTGTCGCTCCTGTTATTAGTAGGATAATGGCCACCGCTATCAATCTCCATCTCTCTTTGACGAAAGTGAGAATAACAGTAATAATATTATTATCGCCCTTATTATCACTTTGTCCATACACAGGCTCAGGCAGCGCTATAGTATCGGCAGGCTCGTGACTTTCTAAATGTGCACCATTCACATCTTCTTTAGTTATAAGCTGGTCTCCCTTATCGATCCCCTCCCCAATTAATAGATCCTTATCCACTTCATAATTGTATTTATCATCATACGGCCGTTTAGGAAAATCTAATAACCAACCCAGCAACTCAATATTCTTATCCTCTGTAGCATCGGTACCTCCTTTCAAAAAATTCACCAGGGGCCTGAATTTATCAATATCAATATTTTCTATTGTCCTCAAAAGGTCTGCTTCGCCATAAACACCAAAAAAAGATGTAAGCATGCCTTGATCCTTTCTCAGAAATCTTGACCTGTAAACTGAAACACACTCATCTCTTATTTTACTTGGCTTTGGCTGCAGCAGTCGCAGCGGAAGATCGCTTTCGCTTTTCTTTTGATTATAATACCTAACAATGGCATCCAGGTAATTTTTATAAATCATAACCGGAATTTTAGGAATTACTGGTATGGTCCATCTCTGACCTGATCACATGTACGTTACTGCCTGTTAAAATCAATATCTATCTGTATTACAGGCTCCAGAAATAATCCTGGCAAAATCTCTTCAATATAACAATCCTTCAGCATACCGGAATCGACAGCGGAATTAGTGGAATTACCAGAATCATCGGAATCTCATGTAGATCAGCGGCTTATCCCATTATAGTTTTGAGTATCGGATTATTCTACGCTTCGTAGCTACAGCGTAAACAATCTGCAAGGAGTAGTGAATACGATATCGGCGAACTGGCCAGGGAAGCGGTAACCCGGATCGTATGCCTGCTCCTACTTCCCCTGTACACGGTGGCAGCGACAACAAATTTCTGTTGCTGTCCGCCAATTCTTAAATCTAAAAACTTAATTATCATGACTGGGATCATTTTCCTGGTTTGGGCAATGTTTTGCCATAACCCAAACCATATACCGGGCATAACCCATTGCCCATTAATACACGTAACGGCAACGACGGACGACGGACCCGGAGATTCAGGAGACATACCACCCAAGCCTCCAATCATTCCGCCACCGCCTCCAATTCCCTGATTTCTGAAAACCAGGTAAGGCAGTATACCCTGCCTTACCTTTTTTTGACTTAGTAAGCAAATTCCCGAAAATTTTTTGCACTTTCGGCCTACCCAAACCTAAGACTTTGAAAGTTTATCTGCTTTTATTCCTTGTATTAATTGCTTGCTCCTGCGTAAAGGAGGGTCCAAAAAATGCTGAAGCAACGCAAAGCCCTGCTTCACTGGATTTTCAAAAAGCAGAATATTTTAAAGATTCTATCGATCAAAAAGATTCTGCTTTTTTATATTATAATAACGTCACCAAGAATTCGAAAGACAGGCTTCTTGTCGCAATAGCGTATGCTAACATGGCAACAATACAAAGGGAGGCAGGAGACTTGTTCGGCGCACAGGAAACTGCTATCGCTGGCCTACAGCTTCTCCACAAAGATAGCTCCCGGCAACGTTATTGCATGGCTTCACTTTACAATACCATAGGACGGGTCAATGTGGAATTAAAGAATTTTGATGAAGCAATCAGGTATTATAACCTTGTACTTGAATTTTCGGATGACGAAAATTTCAGAAATACTTGCCAAAATAATATTGCTGTAGCGCTTCGTGAAAAAGGGGACTATGCCGGAGGGTTACAGGTCTTGCTCTCAATCAAAGTTCAGCCGGATGAACAAATGCCTGCCTATGCAAGAAGGACCACTAATCTGGCCAGCGCAAAATGGAAAGCGGATAAAAATTTCAATCCTGTCCCGGACCTGCACAAAGCATTGGACATACGTATTCATGAAAAGAATGATATCGATATAATAGCCAGTTATAATCATCTTTCGGATTACTATTACCTGACAAATAATGCCGATTCTTCCCTCTTTTATACAAGAAAAATGTATGCCCTTGCCCAAAAAGTAAACAGCGTGGAGGACCAAACAGATGCCATTCAAAAACTAACAGATTTGGTGTCTCCCCAAGAAGTCCGCTCACTTTTTAAACGATATAAATTTTTAACCGACAGTGTTCAAACCGCCCGAAGTGCAGCCAAAAACCAATTTGCTGCAATCAGATATGAATCACAGAAAAGCAAAACCGAAAATTTACTACTGCAGGAGGATAATGCTCAGAAGAAACTGCAGATTCTACGTCAACGAATTTTCGTTTATGGAAGTATTTTACTGGCGGTGCTGATCGTAGGTGGTGCTGTTTGGTGGTATCGTAAAAAAAGAAGGCAGGTGGAATTAAAATCCCAGATGGCCATTAGGGAAAGTCGCCTGAAAATCTCGCAAAAAGTGCACGACACTGTGGCTAACGGGCTTTATCGTATCATGAGTGAGATCGAATATCATGAGAACATTGAAAAAGATCCGCTACTGGACCAGATTGAAGAACTTTATGAACGTTCCAGGGACATTTCCTATGAACCCGTAGAAACAGAGAAAAATATCACCGGGCATATAAACCATATTTTGGATTCATTCGCCACACCTGCTACCAAGATATCGGTAGTTGGCAACCAGAAAGATCTGTGGACAGATGTTCCATCCTCAGTTGTCAAAGAACTTGAACAGGTATTGCAGGAGCTAATGGTAAATATGAGGAAACACAGCGGTGCCCGGCATGTCGTTCTGCATTTTTCAAAATCCGCCGGCCGGCTTGAAATTCTATATAAAGATGACGGTCGTGGATTTCCATCAAATTTCAAAAAAGGAAATGGGCTGATAAGTACGGGAACCCGTATAAATCAGGTCGGTGGGCAAATTAATTTCACGGATGAAACTGCCAACGGTGCAGAGATCAAAATCATTGTTCCAATTTTAGCATCGAATGATCAGAAAAGTCTTAATAGCTGAGGATCACGAAAGCATCAATATATCTGTTCAAAAGGCCCTCGAAGAACTCGGGGTTAAAGAGGTGGACTATGTGTACTATTGCGATGATGCCCTGTTAAAAGTCGAAAATGAAAAAAAAGCCGGCCGATCTTACGATCTCCTCATTTGTGACTTATACTTCGAACAGGATTACCGTGCGCAAAAGATATCCGGAGGGACGGCCCTGATTTCAGCGGCCAGGCAGATTCAGCCCGAGGTAAAGATCCTTGTTTTTTCCGCGGAGAGCAAGCCCGCAGTAATTGATTCACTGTTCCGCATTCACAACATCGACGGATATGTCCGCAAAGCGAGAAATGATGTAAAGGAGCTGCAGGCTGCATTTGAAAAAATATCCCGGAACCAGCAACACTACCCGAAACATATAGCTGATCTGGCAAAACATCAGCACTCACACAACTTCACCGATTTTGATATTACAATTATCTCCCTGCTGGCCCAGGGAATGCCTCAAAAAAATATCCCCGAATATCTCCAGCATCACAAAATAAAACCTTCCGCGTTAAGCAGTGTAGAAAAACGTCTCAACCTGATTAAAAATGTATTCGGGTTTTCTAAAAATGAACAGTTGGTGGCGTTTTGCAAGGATATGGGGATAATATAATTACGGATTCCCGTAAAAATGCTGCCAAAATGAAGAATACTTTTGGGAAAAGAAGGCAGGCAAATATCAGCGTTAATTCATGAACATTCGAAACATCCCGATTTCACTTTTGGCAACTCTGTTTGTAAGTCGTGTAAAACGATAATAAAGAAAGATCTGCAATATTTTCACTCACCCCGATTCTGGAAAATATTATTAGCAGCATGAAGACTAAATCATTTATCATTAAACCTTATACTATGGCACTCTTATTTATTTGGATCATCTTCTGCCTGATTATCGGGGCAGTGGGTGAAAATCGGGCCATTGGCTTTTGGGGAGCTTTTTTTTGTTCCCTACTATTGTCCCCTTTAATTGGCCTGATCATAACATTATGTTCCAAATCCAAAACTCAAGCCGCTATTGAAGCCGGCGTTCTGAATCAACTATCGTCTTCTCAAAAACCGTCAATGGATGAAATCGCTATCAGGCTTCAAAAGATTCAACAAATGAAGGACGATAATCTAATAACCGAGTTGGAATACAAAATATTAAGAACTGAAATTCTGGGGAAATAACCCCAACCCAACGAAATCTTATTATTGAATATGATTTAAATAAATCATTACAATTGTCTATCCCCTATCCTTATTTTCTAATTCATAAATCATCAATTCTTTTATGTATAAAATAATTTGTCTTTTTACAATAGTAGTTTTATATACTAACTCTAGCTTCAGTCAAGAAAGCAAGAAAGATATCAAGGTCGCTGAGACAAAAATGGAAGTGTTTGCTTCCAAGACTGGAACCATTGTAAAAATTATTGACATAAACTTATCAGGATTGAAGCTGTCTTATGGAGGGATAGCTGAAACACGTATTCGAAAAATAATCAGCGGAAATGAATCCCGATATTTCTATCAGGTTGAAAATGAAGGCAAGTATTCGTCAAATACAGCATCAATCGAACAGTCGGACTTACTTGAAATTATTAAAGCGATAAAAACACTTAAATCTGAAGTCGAAAAGGATATAGCCAGCAACCCCAATTATCTGGAAAATAGATTCGCAACTATTGATGATTTTCAAATAGGATATTTTGTTAGCAAAGGAAAGGTCCAGTGGTTTCTGAAACTTGAAAAGTATGGATCTGATAATACTATTTTCATTAAAGATGCCGATGATCTTGAAGCATCGTTCAATAACGCTAAAGAAAAAATAGAAGAATTAAAGAAATAAGAAAAATGAGCAGAGAATCTTTCTACTGAACTCCCTTTATGTTTTTAAGGATTTATCCTGGCGAGCATACTTTTCTTCTTTCTTGTCTATTAAACCAAAAATTATGGAATTCACACCTGAACTTACTGCTATCCTCTTAGTCACCATTTCTCTCTGGTTCCTGATAATCTATCTTATCATATCGAGTGCCGTTAGGTCAGGCACTTCCAAACAGGAATATTTTATGGAGATGATTCATCGCATGCATATAAAAAAGATGGTGCAGCATGGCTTTTCCAAAGATGAGCTTTCCAAACTTCATACAGATACGCATGAACAATTTTGGGAAAGCCTGGGAATAACAGATCCTAAAAAGGAAAAATCATATACTGAAGGATTAAAATCCACTCAATAATGGCTTAACGTTGTATGCGATTTATTGATGACTATGGTAGAGAAGAATATAGTTAGATCGCCTTCTTTTGATGCTGCCAACAAAAGCCACCTGGTCTTGCTTTCCGGGAGCATTGAGTTTTCTTCTTTGTGATTGCCTGGCACTGCCCGTAGATACTACTGGATGGCGTTTTCACCCGGTTCTGTGAAAACTTGAAATTATCTTGCTGACTTACAGATCCCTTAGTATCGCTCTCACTACGAAACACAGAACTATTCAGGTTGAGATAGTCCAGGGTTACAGTAAACAATGCAATCATCAATAGTACAAATAATATTTTTCTCTTTACCCGTGAGCTCACCAAATTTCCAGATGGCTTTTGCTCCGCTGCCGGTCTTGATGATCCCCTGGTTACGGCAGATAGTAGCTTCTTAAGACCGGTCTTCATGTTTGGTCTACCATTGCCGCCCACCTGAGGTTCGTCCACCGGGAAAGGCTGATTCAACCCACCATATATTCCGTTATGATCAAATGGCCTGTCTTTAAAATCAATTAGCCACGCCAATAACTCAACATTCCTTACATCCGTCTCTTTACTCCGGCCTTCGATAAAATTGATCATCGGCTTGAACTTATCAATATCGCAACGCTCAATCACCTGAAGATAGCTTCTATCATTTTGCGTATGCCCGAAAAAAGCGGCAAGTATCCGCTCATCCGTTTTTCGGAAACGCTCCTTGTAAATAACTGTACATTCTCTCCTCACACTTGCAGGCGTAAGGGAAATTAAGTTGAGAGATATCGTATTTGAAGTCACCTTATCATGGTATGCCTTCAGAACTGCCCTGAAATAATCTTTAAACATGTCAGATTTTTTTAATATTGTTACCAAAGTCAGGAATCCCTGTCAGGTTTTCGGTATTCGACCAGATATTGGAATTATAAATCATTGTAGAACGGATTATACCAGCAGGCACCTTATTCCGGGTTATTAAGATATTACTATCTACGGAGCAAGGCTCAAGGTGATTTCATAAGAGTTAAGATTAAGATAGCAGATAATCATTCAAGGAAGCAGGCATCTGCCTAAAACTCCAATTTTAACTGGCAAGAAAAGTTCCTGCCTGAACTTCGCCATTCATTCCAGACAACCCTGTAAGTTAAGAATTTCTCTAATTTTTGTTCATCTGCGCTATTACGGTTTCCCGTAAAAAAAATTTATACCCTGAATCTATCTTTAAACTACTTGCCATTTAGCATGAAAAAGAAAACCCATACAAAATGCTATGGATGGAGATACTCTTGACAGAGTATCTATTCATGTATTTTTTTGGTGTCTGAGCCTTTAAACCACTGCCTCCATGCTTTTACTCAAAAAGCTTTTCGATTTCCGTAAACCAGGGTTCCTGCACCTTGATTATATTGATATGGTAGTCGAAGAAAAAATACTCTTCCTCGTTTCCTGGAAGTCAAAAAGGCATCACAAAGTCAAAATCTCCCCACTTAATAAAACCTGTTTTAATTATGAAACTGCCATGGTGCTGAAAGTCCCTGCCCATACCACGGAGTTAATAATAACTATTCATTCCTTTTGGAGAAAACGCAGGTATTGCGTATCGCTTAAGAAAGTAAAGCTTGATAAAAAAACGGCCCAACACCTTGTCATGAGATTCAAGCCTGTAAAAATGCTAAGGCTAAAAACGCCGGTAGCCAATTCTGTACGCACTCTTTCGGATACTACCCTATCGTTTATAGTTCTGGAGAAAAGAAACTTTAAAATCATCACCCCCTTTCTGTCTATTAACACAGAAAAGTTAACATATATCAACCAAACCTATCTATTATGAATAAGCGAGATTATTATCCCGAAAAGAAAGCCGGACCAATCATGCGCCTTTTTTGGAAGGCTGCTGGTGCTGACAGGTACATTCTTGAACGGAGCACCTATGGAGATCAGATTAAGTATCTGTGCCTGGGAGGGATAATTCTCGCAACAGGTCTCATGGCAGGTCTTGCTGGCGGTTACGCTTTCTATACCATATTCGAACCCCGGGGCAATGCAATCAACTCCTTCCAGACAGCAAAGGATATTCAGGGTATTTATGATGCCATACACACGCCTACTATGATCAAAGCGATCATATTCGGGATTATCTGGGGGTTGATAATCTTTAACATTGATCGTTTTATAGTAACCAGTACCGGCAAAGGTGACGGCACAGAAGATATCACAGGCAAGGAACTCAAGGGCGCTCTTCCAAGAATCGTTATGGGAGCAATCATTGCATTGACTATTTCAAAGCCAGTGGAAATACGAATGTTCAAAACAGAAATTGATGTAAAACTTCATGAAAAGCAAATTGAACAACAACAAATTTATAAAGCCGGGGTAGATTCCGTTTTTAATAGTGAAATAGAAAAAAAAGAAGCGACGATAGACAAACGATTAACCAGAATTTCTCAACTTGAAGGTATTAGCGATGTGCTAAAAGCAAATATTGCGTACGAGACCGGGCACGGCGATTGTAAATCGAAATGCATAGAGTATAAAAGTCAATTAGCAGCAAATGAGGCAGAAATTGCCTCCCTGAAAGCCGATCCAGAATATATCCGGGTAAAACAAAGCTTAGACACTTTAGAAATAAGGCGCAAAGAAAAATTAGCAGATTCAGAAAAGGTAGCTGCTGGTTTGGATGGCCTCCTGGAACGTATTAAAATAGGCCATGAAATTTCCGGATGGGTTATTTCTTTATTCATCACCCTGCTATTTATGGCAATCGAGCTTACGCCAATCTTCTTTAAGCTGATGCTTATCAAGAGCCCGTACGATTATATGGAAGAAAATATCAAGGAACTTATCAAGGCCGAAAACGGGATAGAAATAAAAGCCAATTACTACCAGGACAAAGAAGGCCATGAACGGGATCTTGTGATCAACCACCAGGTACTAATGCTATTAAAAGAAAAGATACAAATACTGGAAGCGCAAAGCCAGTTAAGCGAGGAAGCACTCAAAAGCTGGAAGGAAAAGAAGAAGGACGAAGTGCGCCAAAACCCAGGGGATTATATTAACGAAGAAAAAGCCGGATAACCATGTCAAAAGAAAGATATACATGGCTCATCAAGAGAAAAAATTTTATTCAATTAATTGGTGCAGAATATCATTTGTTGAAGAAATCCGGATCAAATTCTATCTGGAAGTTCTATATAGCAGCCGTATTAATACTCCTGATCCTTCTTCTCACTATTTGTTCGATCTTCTATGCGACGGAAATGCTGTTTCATATACCCCAGATTGAAGTATTACTGGCTGGGTTCATCTCCTTTCTATTCGTTTTCATATATATATTCCTGCTTAATACTTTTTCAAAGCAAGTGCTGGCTGATAAAAAAGATAAAAAAGGAATATCCTGGTGGGAAAAAATCAGGCTGGCAAATGTATTACGGATGGGTTTTGTTGCTTTCATGGCTTTTCTGATTGCCAAACCTGTTGAAGTCTTTGTTTTTCGTGAGCAGCTCGAGCCGAAGGTCGAGGAATATAAAAGCAGTATGTTCAACAGCTACAGGAAGAAAATTGAATCTATAAATGACCCTGATATTCATAAGATTCAACACGCATTATCATTTTATAAGATCCAATCTTTGAAATATACTTCGTCAGCCATAAATGATCAAATTAAAAATCTCGACAACCAATTATCAGAAATATTAAGTAATCAGGCAAGCAATCTCACTGTGGCAAAACAAAGAATAGAAAACTCAGACTACCTCATTTTCCGGATACAAGCAGTATCTCATTATGCCCTTTCGTGGTTGATTTGCGTCATAGTCATTCTCTTGTTTCTTATTCCTGGTTCATTAATATATTCTATCTCCACCAATGATATTTACTATAAACTTAAACAGGATTGGGAAAGAAGATTGATTTCCGAAGAACATATAGCCTTTTGTAAGTGGTATACTGCCATTTTTAAGGATAAGTTCAATCTCGATCGAACCTGCTATTCTGTATTTGAGGATCCTCCCTTTAATGAAAGGCGAAAGGCACAACCATCGTTTCAAATTCAGTCTGATTTTATAAAGAAATTCAGTGGTGAATAACCTTTTATGAATCCCAATAAAGACTACTATAAAATCCTTGGTATTCCCAAAGACGCAAAAAAGGAAGAGGTAAAAGCAGCCTGGCGCAAACTTGTCATAAAACACCATCCCGATAAAAACCCTGGGAATCCCGGATATGAAGATAAAATCAAAGAAATAAATGAAGCTTACGAGGTATTGTCTAATGATATAAAACGCTATGTGTATGACGAGTATATAAGTAATGAAGAAAATTTAAGGCGGCAACAGGCCAAAAATAAACCAAACCAAAATCAGACAACTACACCCCAAAAAAATAAACGTACCTATGAAAAGAAGACTACGATAAGAACAGAGCGAAAAATATATATCAAAGGAACCATTTCCGTCAAATACTGGGCAGAACAGGAAAACGATAATATATTGTCGGTACTTAAGGAGGTTAATTACCGGATCAATCCTGTTTCTACAGAAGCTACGATAATTGCATCCGACATACACGCTTTTGACCCCCCAGTTCATTTTCAAAAAGCATATAGCCAGGCTGATCTATTCAAATCACCATTACCCCAACCTGTTACATGCAAAGTGGTGACATCCGCCGGTGAGGAGTTTTATAGGCTTCGGCTGGAAGAAATCCGGATCATTAACCCTATACTCACAGATATTACTAAATACGAGAAGCAAAGTCTTGGTACATTAAAAGGAGAATTTTTTGCTTATATCTTACGGGTCGATGAGAAAGAGATCATCGAGACAGTAACCGAATGTTTTGGTGAGACTGGCAGGGTTGAAACAAAAGCAGAAAATGATAATAATTTCATAAGAAAAGAATATTATCATAAAGATTGCACCACTTTTTGGAGCCCCTGGGAACAAATAAAAAAACCATCCTCCAAAAGAACTTATAAAAAAACAAGCTCTTCTACGCCGGCAAATGCCTTTACGACAGAGGATTGGGCACAATGGTCGTGGATACCCCTATTATTCCTGGGCCTGCTTATATGGCCAAAGTTCTTTCTCGGTTTATTGATTTTCGGATTGGTTTTATTTATTCTGTCGTTGGGAGTTACATTCTTAGCCCGCCTTATTCCGTTCCTGTTATTATTTTTCATCGGCTTTTCGATTTATGCCGCATTCAAATCGGGCAACGGGGGAATGCCGGTTGTCAAGAGAGGCTGGAAACCATCGGCAGATTCCATGAGAACTACAAAAGATCCTATTGTAAAGGATACAACCAAAGGCAACAGATCTGATACGATAATCAATCAATTTATCGCATGGAAGGATTATGACAGCACGGCTTACTCTATTACCTTATCTGTTTTGGCAAATGACGTAAGAAGTTCAGCACTTATTCATAATAATATAGAATTACCGGGGATGACAGCTACGTTAAGGCCGGTATATGAATACCTGGAAAACAATGACACGTCCAAAATGAGACGTACTTATGCTGCTTTCGATTCAATCAGAAAAGCTAATAATTTAAGTGAGGTGACATTTGCTAAAATGGTTGTATCCTGCATCCAGTCAATTCCCTATTATCTGGTGCTGGACAAATCCTGTAGCGACAATTACAATGATGAATTTGTTCACCGCTATTTACAGGAATGCAATAGGGATTGCTGTATTGGGTATGAAAAATTCGGCATCCGGTCTCCTGTAGAATTTATTAGTGACCTCAAAGGAGATTGCGATACACGCGCCTTAATTATTTATAGTATTCTTAAAAGATTTAACTACAAAGTTGCTCTCATAAGCAGTGAGTATTACAGACATGCAATGATTGCCGTGAACTTTGAAAATGAATATGGAATAAATGGATTGTCTATGAACATCAACAATCGAAATTATTATCTCTGGGAAACAACAAGTGCTGGCTTCCAACCAGGTCAAATACCAGATGCTAATCGAAATCTATCTTATTGGAATATCGCTTTATTAAATGAAAAATAATAAAAATGAAACCTATTTTGAATCCAGCTATTCTACTGCCGGTATTGTTTATGCTATTACAACTACTTATCGTTTTATTTATTACAATTGCAGCTCTTTCCCGCCTGAATATTATAAAACCGCCTTTGGGAGGAATTGAATACAGCCAGGCAATTTTCGCTTGCAGCATTCTTTTCTCGGTCTTATTCATCGTTACAGCCGAAGTCTCTGCCATATTTCAGACATTTAAAACTTTACAGAATCAATCTTCAGGCATTATGCAGCCGCTTGCCGCTAAGTCTGCCCAGTTTTTTATGATCATTGTATTCTTTGAGCTGATACTGGCAGGACTGATTCTTCTTTGTAGCAAGATATTTACATGGCTCAATAAAGGAGTAAAGGAAATTGAAGGCGGCAACATACCTGTTTCTCTTATTATGAGTATTATCATCATTGGGCTTTCAATAGTTTTGAAAGCAATGGCTGAAGAGATCATTCAATATATCGTGCCGCATTATCTTACTTTCCAGTAATACTAAATTATGAATGAATCACAACAGGAAAAACTTCCTTTATTCCAATTAGTAATAATTGTATTGTCTGTTTATGTCCTGGGGTCTTTAATTACCTCGACATTCTTTCATTTACCCGTAGAAATTGAAAAACTACTCAACTATATTGACAACGGAATTTGTGTTGTCTTTCTTTTTGACTTCTTTTATCGATTCGCGAAAGCCCAGAATAAATTTCAGTTTATGAGGTGGGGATGGATTGACCTGATATCCAGCATTCCCACCTTTGAATATTTCCGGCCCGGGAGGGCTTTACGATTAATCAGATTATTACGCATACTGAGGGCATTCCGTTCTACCAAGGTGCTGTTACATCATATTTTTAGCAGAAGGTCACATGGTGCATTAACAACCGCCATCATTATAGCCATTTTAATGTTGGTGTTTTCATCGATCGCGATCCTTCAGGTTGAAAAGGCTCCCAACAGCAATATTGTATCCGCCGAAGATGCACTCTGGTGGGCATATGTAACGATAACTACTGTTGGTTATGGCGACAAATTTCCTGTTACGACAGAGGGGCGACTTATAGCTATGCTCCTGATGACTGTAGGGGTTGGGCTTTTTGGCACTTTTACCGGGTTTGTGGCATCATGGTTTGTCGGTGAAAAGAAGATTGCCGATTCACAGGAAAAGAGTGAAACGAAATATATCAATTCATGAGAATTTCTAAACTTTTATACATTTTCCTTCTTGTCGCTATGTTGCTGCCATTTTCGGCTAATAGCGGAAGTTGTTCAGGCGGGGCCAATTGCACGGCCTGCTCTTCCTGCAATTATTGCGGACATTGCGCAAAAAGAGGTGGCACATGCAGTGTTTGCCATCATGGCAAATATTCCTCTGGTAATTATTCAGGAAATAGTATCCCACGATTCTGGTGGTTTATAATTGCTGGATTTATTCTGTACCTGATGTATACATCAAAAAAGGACAGCAAGAATAATAACAAATAATCTCATAAGCATTAAGAGGAGGAATAAGCGCTACGGATGATCTCCAGCAGGCCTTAGGGCAGCAGAAATATTCCATCATTTAATATCAACAAAAAAGCCCCTGTAGGTCAGGAGCTTCCATTTCGTGGAGCTGGCGGGAATCGAACCCGCGTCCAAACATATTCGCCGAAAGCTTTCTACATGCTTATACCGGTTTGATTGTTTCGGGAAATAACTGGAAAACCGATCGACCTATTATTTTCTTAGCTGTATAGTCTTAAGCAACCGTCACAGCCTTCGGTTGCAGCATCCTGTATTTGTTTTGAGTCGGCGGCTGAGCATGGTAACAGAACAACCGGCTCTGCGGCCCTAATGACTAACTAATCACTGATTAGGCAGCCATGGCATACTGAGTATTGCCATTTGAGTTTTGAATATTCAGATTTACGTGCTAATTATCCAACGCACGGCATGCTTACACTCTCAAAGATCTATGCTGTCAAAACCTGTACAGCCCCCAGAGAAATGTAGAATGCAGAATGTAAAATCTAAAATGTAAAACTGTACAACTCTAAGACTGACCAACTTTTACATTTTAGATTTTATATTCTACATTTTACATTTATTTAAATAACCTGAAAATATCCAGTCCCAACGCATATGCCATCAATCCCAATAATAGTACCATTCCTGCCAACTGCGCATATTCCATGAATTTATCACTTGGCTTACGGCCCGTAATCATTTCAATCAGGGTGAATAAAGCATGCCCACCGTCCAACGCAGGGATCGGAAGAATATTCATGAACGCAAGAATAATCGAAAATAAAGCTGTCATCGTCCAGAAACGGCGCCAGTCCCACTCACCACCGAATGTTTTACCAATACTGATCACACTTCCCAGGTTCTCGCTTACCTTATGTTCCTTCGACGTGAATAATAACCGTATTCCCTGGATATAATCACCCAGCCTGTCAATACCATATTTCACACCCGCCGGGATAGATTCAAAGAATCCATAGTTCTTTTTCTCCGAACCTAAGATCTCGTATTCATCCAGCATCTCCACTGAAGTAGCTGTATTCTTATCCGTCTTTACTTTTACATTGACAGTATCCTTGTTGTTACGCAGCAGGCTGATCGTGATCACTGTGTCTTTCATATCTTTCTTCGCTTCTACATAATCCTCCCAGTAAGAAAAATATTTTCCATTCACACCGATCACCTTATCATTCGGCATCATCCTGCCTTCTACATACGTTACTTTTTTATCATCCTTGATAATCGCTGGTATACGCGGAGCTACAAATCCCTGTAATTGATTTTTGGTGAGTTTACTGATAAATCCATCAGGCAAAGCGATAACCGTATCTTTTCCATCACGCTGTATACCTAATGTAGCAGCCTTCGAACTCAACAAAATATCTTTCGACAAACTATTAAAATATACCAGTGGCTTTCCATTTACAGTCGTGATCAAATCACCGTCACGCAAACCCGCCGATGTAGCGAGTGAATCCGTACTTACACCATAGGTCATATTTTTAACCGGCAATCTTTCTTCTCCCCAAACAAAAAGGATCATTGCAAAGAGTACCAGCGCCAGTACAAAGTTGATGATCACACCACCAAGCATAATGATCAGACGCTGCCAGGCCGGCTTTGCCCTGAATTCATAAGGCTGTGCCGGTAGTTTCATGGCTTCTTTATCCATGCTCTCATCGATCATACCGGAGATCTTTACATAACCACCCAATGGCACCCAGCCAATACCATATTCAATATCACCGATCTTCTTTTTCCATAAAGAAAACCAGGGATTAAAGAACAGGTAAAATTTCTCTACGCGGCAGCCAAACCAGCGAGCTGTCAGAAAATGTCCCAGTTCATGCAATACGATCAATATTGAAAACGCCAGGATAAACTGACCCAGGTTGGCAGCAAATGACGCCCAGTTGAATGCTAATAATACCATAATCCCTTCTGTGGTTAATACAATTTTAAAGACGGCAAATATCTGTCAAATATCGCTGATTCTAAGGCCCCCTGTCAATTATTTGAATTTCTTAAGATTTTGCACCCGGAGCGGGTTGAGGGAGACTAACGTTTAAGGGTTTAAGAGTTTAATGGTTCTTACGGCTGAAATGATCTGGCAGGTATGAATTTTCATTTATCACCACCCTTAACCCTTTAAACCATAAAATCCTTAAACGTCTTAACCGATTACAAACTGATCAAATCAGCCGCATAAGTCCTTGCTTCTCCGTCGCTTTCAAAATACTCTTCGAGTGTGGGAGATTTGATGAACGGGACCTTGTGCATTGTTTTTTCAATCACATCCGTCATATCCAGGAAGTTGATACGGTTGCGTAAAAACGCATAGACCGCTATTTCATTGGCTGCATTGAGCACCGAAGGAAGATTACCCCCTTTTTGCAGCGCTTCTATGGCCAGTACAAGGTTCTTGAATGTACGCAGATCAGGCTCCTCAAACGTCAATGAACTCACTTTTTTGAAATCATACCGGGGGAAGTTGTTCGGCAATCTTTTTGGGAAACCCAGTGCATATTGTATCGGCAGTTTCATGTCCGGCAATCCCATCTGCGCCTTGATACTTCCATCTTCGAATTGCACCATGCTATGAATGATACTTTGCGGATGCACGACTACCTGGATCTGGTCGGGATGAAGATTGAAAAGCCATTTCGCTTCGATCATCTCCAATCCTTTATTCATTAACGTCGCTGAATCGATCGTGATCTTGGCTCCCATGCTCCAGTTGGGATGCTGCAAAGCGTGTTCTCGTTTTACATTGACAAGATAATTAGGTTTGCGTCCCAGGAAAGGGCCGCCCGATGCGGTCAGTATTATTTTTTCGATCTTATTTCTTGTTTCACCAACGAGACATTGAAAAATTGCGGAATGTTCTGAATCAACCGGTATCACCGGTACTCTTTTCTCTACCGCCCTGCGCATGACAATATCACCTGCTACTACCAATGTTTCTTTATTCGCCAGCGCTACTGCTTTACCAATATCGATAGCTTTTAACGTAGGACGTAATCCTGCATATCCAACGATAGCAGCCAGCATCAGGTCATAACAATCGATACCTGCTGCTTCTTCCAGTGCTTTTTCACCGGCAAATACTTTTATATCGGTACCAGCTAATGCTTCTTTTACTTTCAGGTATTTTTTTTCTTCCCCGATCACTACAATATTGGGATCAAACTTAAACGCCTGCTCGATAAGCAATGCGTCGTTGCTATGCGCGGTCAATATCTCGGCAGAGAATTTATCCGGGTTAGCAGCAATCACTTCCAGGGCCTGGCAGCCAACGGAACCGGTTGAGCCAAAGATGGCAATGCGACGTAATTGTTGATCAGACATATTTATTGAAGTACGATGTTAGATGTACGATGTCCGCCAGTTTGTATGTGCAGACATTTCTTTTAACAGAATGCCGTACATCGTACATCTGACACCGTACATTATTTTTCTTTCCATTTTTCCAGTTCATCCGCGATCTTACGGTCATTGCTCAACCGCGGCACTTTATTCTGTCCCCCCAATTTACCAACGGATTTCATATAATCAATAAAACCATTTTTCCGGACCGGTGTCAGTTTCAGTGGCGTCAGGATGTTTCCGCTGACCAGGTCATCGTAATATACATTTTTGTTGCGCAGATAATGATCCAGTCTGACCGCAAATTGATTAATATCCCGTGGCTTGTTGTCGAATTCGACAAACCATTCATGATATGACTTCCCTTCTCCATCACTTACAAAAGGAGCCACGGTGAATTCGGTAATATGCACATTTTCTTCTTCGGCTGCTTTCAATAAGCTGTATTCCACTTCTTCCCCGATAACGTGTTCGCCAAAAGCGGAAATAAAATGCTTGGTCCGGCCGGTCACCACCAGTCGATAAGGATTCGTAGAAACAAATTTTACCGTATCCCCGATATTATAGCCCCAGAGCCCGGCGTTGCTGTTAATGATCATCGCATAGTTCTCTCCCACTTTCACATCACGTAAAGATAAACGTGTCGGGTTCTCATTATAGATTTCACCAGCGGGCACAAATTCAAAAAAGATCCCGCTGTTGGTATTTAATAAAAGTCCTTCGGCTTCCTGCGAATCCTGGAAAGCAAAAAAACCTTCCGAGGCCGGGAATGTTTCAATGCCATCTATTTTTTTCCCGATACTGTCTATCAGTTTGGCTTTGTAAGGATCAAAGTTTACCCCACCGTAAACCATCACGGAGAACTGTGGAAATATATCTTTGATCTTTTTGCCTGTGCGTTTCATCAATTCATCAAAATACATCTGCATCCAGGGCGGTATGCCACTGATCAGGGTCATATCCTTATTGATGGTCTCGTCGACAATTTTATTGAGCTTGGTTTCCCAGTCCTCGATACAATTTGTTTCATAAGAAGGAAGCTGGTTGGTCCGCAAATAACCCGGCACATGGTGGTTCACGATACCGCTAAGCCGGCCCGTAGGTATACCGGCGATCCTTTCCAGGACAGGCGAACCGGACAAAAAGATCATTTTTCCATCTGCAAAATCCGTGTTACCGGTTTCCGCCATATAACAAAGCAGGGCATTGCGGGCACTGTTAATATGGTTGGGGATGGATTCCTTGGTGATCGGGATATATTTGGTGCCGCTGGTGGTGCCGGAAGTTTTAGCGAAATAGATAGGCTTTCCCTTCCATAATACGTTGTGTTTACCTTCTTTAATGAGTTCTATAAAGGGTTTTAGCTGCTCATAATCCCGGATGGGGACCGCCTGGCGGAATTCGTCGTACCCGTTGACCTTGTCCAGCCCGGCCTGTTTGCCAAAATCGGTACTTTTGCCCGTTTTGAGGAGCATTTTCAGAGTATTCTCCTGGTCTTCCACCGCAGTGGACATCCCTTTCCGGATACCTTTATATATATAGGAAGCAAAGGGTTTTGCTAAAAAAGACTTGATTTTCATATTGCGTTGAGGGCCTTGACCCACAAAGATAACGGAAGGTAGGGCAAACAGGGGGGTATTTGGCCATTTAAAACTTTGATTTTCCGCTTGTCGGTTAGAAATTTACCCTTACCTTTGCATCCCTAATTTTAGACTATGATAGCAGTAATAAAAATCGCCGGACAGCAGTTCAAAGTGGAAAAAGACCAGACTTTATACGTTCCGCACCTGGAAGGTAAAGCCGGAGACAAGCTTGATCTTGAAGTTTTGCTGGCCGAAGCCGATGGCAAGTTGTCTGTAGGATCTTCTTTGAAGACCAAAGTAAAAGCAGAGATCGTTGATCATGTAAAAGGTGATACGGTGATTGCTTACAAACAGAAAAGAAGAAAGGGCTTTCATAAAAAGAAAGGCCATCGTACTGCGTATACAAAGATCAAAGTAACAAGCATCGCTTAATTAAATTCCAAACAATAAAATATCAAATCTCAGCTGTCTGAAGTTTGATATTTGATATTTAAAATTTATACTCATGGCACACAAGAAAGGTGAAGGTAGCGTAAAGAATGGTCGTGATTCACAAAGCAAACGTCTTGGCGTTAAGATCTTCGGTGGCCAACCTGCTGTTGCAGGTAGTATCATCGTTCGTCAACGTGGTACCGTTTATCATCCTGGTAAAAATGTTGGTGTTGGAAAAGACTATACTTTGTTCGCATTAAGCGATGGTGTAGTTGAATTTCGCAAAGGAAGAAACGACAGAACTTATGTTTCTGTTGCTAGTGTAGAAGCATAACTCATTACCAGTGAGGCCATTTTTGTGAAAAAATGTTTGGTTAGTATAAAATAATTATTATTTTTACTAACGATAACCCATTTTACTAAACATTAAATTCAACAAAAATGGCAACAAAGAAAAAAGCAGCTAAGAAAAAAGCAGCTCCAAAAAAGAAAGCAGCTAAGAAAAAAGCAGCTAAGAAAAAGAAATAAGTTTACATTTCTTAGAAGTAATAAGGAGTCCCGGTTCATCCGGGACTTTTTTTATGCCCTCCTCTCAAACCCTTGCCAGCAAAGGGTTTCATCCATTTACATCTTCTCCGGAATTACAAGTATTTCTTACCTTGCAGGCATGGATAATATAGCTATCGCCGATAATTTTTCGTTGTTGTCAAAGCTCATGGATATCAATGGAGAGAATTCTTTTAAAACAAAAACCTACTCCATCGCGGCTTATAATATCGAAAACCTGCCGGTTCAGCTCAGGGACACCCCACGCGAAAATTTGTTCAATTTGAAGGGAATCGGGGAAAGTGTGGGAAAAAAAGTGATAGAAATGCTGGATACGGGAAATTTATCCGTTTTGCAGGATTATTTATCTAAAACACCCATCGGCGTGGTTGAAATGTTAAACATCAAAGGTATCGGTCCTAAAAAAATTCATACCATCTGGAAAGAGATGGAAATAGAATCGATCGGTGAATTATTATATGCCTGTGATGAAAACCGGTTGACACGCTTCAAAGGCTTTGGCGAAAAAACACAACAGAATGTACAGGAAGCAATCGCTTTTTATTTACAGAACCAGGGCAGCTTTTTATATGCACAGATAGATGCCTTGTTCCCACAGGTAGACCTTTATCTTAAGAAATTATTCTCTCCCGATACCGTTCATGTCACCGGCGCTTTCCGCCGCCAGGATCTTACTATCGATGAACTCGAATTTATCATTCTCGAAAACAATGATACGATCAAACCGAAGTTTCAAACGGCACAACCACCCGAACTGCTGGAAGAAACAACCACTGTCCTGCTGTATAAATTAAAAAATGGATTAAAGCTGCGGTTATATACCGGTAAAAAGAATAAGGCGCAGCAATTGTTTCTTACGACTGGCTCTCCTGCCTTTATCCAGGCTTTCCAGGAACAATTCCCCCAATTAAAATACCCGGAAACGGCCGCTGAAGGTGATGAACCTGTTTTTGCAGCAGCCGGTATTCAATATATACCGGCCCCGCTCCGGGAAACAGCCACTATCCTGGATAAAGCCGATCAACATTCCATCCCCGAACTCATACAACCGGGAGATATCAAAGCGATCATTCATAGTCATAGTAACTGGAGCGATGGTGTGAATACCATTGAAGAAATGGCCAGGGAATGTATTGCAAAAGGATATGAATATCTCGTTATCTCCGATCACTCCAAAGCAGCGGCCTATGCGCGTGGCCTGACAGAAGAATGCATCCGTGAGCAGCATCGCAATATCGATGAGGTCAATCAGAAACTCGCTCCCTTTAAAGTTTTTAAAAGTATCGAGTGTGATATCCTGAATGATGGCAATCTTGATTACATCAATGATATACTTGCCAGTTTCGACCTGGTTATCGCGTCCGTACACAGCAACCTGAAAATGACGGAAGAAAAAGCCATGAGCCGGGTCATGAAAGCAATCGCCAATCCTTATACTACGATCTTAGGTCACCCGACAGGACGCTTATTATTAAGCCGTAAAGGATACCCGCTCGATCATAAAGCAATCGTCGATGCCTGTGCGGCTCATGATGTAGTTATTGAGATCAATGCGCACCCGCGCCGGCTGGATATCGATTGGAAATGGATCGGCTATGCGATGGAAAAGAAAGTGCTGCTATCTATCGACCCCGATGCTCACGCATTGGATGGATATCATGACATCCGGTATGGTGCATTAGCGGCACAAAAAGGCGGGTTGACAAAGGAGTTTAACCTGAGCAGTTATTCGTTGAAAGAGTTTGAAGCGTTTTTGAAGGAGAGAAGGAAGAAGAAGAATATATAAACGATGCTGTCTTATCAGGGCCTGGCGAATGTGGGCCCTATAATAGTTTACCAGGCGTCCCGATGGGACGCATTCCTCATTTTGTTAGTGTTACCGATCAGTTGTCCCTACGGGACAAAGAAGCGTTGATGATTATGTTTTACCTGCTATTTTTATTTAATGGCGGGAAAATGCTGT
>CAMLGR010000035.1 GCA_946479615.1 uncultured Bacteroidota bacterium
ACGAAGCAGTCACGGGTTAAAACTGTAACTATCTCCAAAACGTATATGATATCCGGTACACAAAATTTCTTTGCAGAACCTTAACCAGCTAATTGAGTACCAACCTAAAATATAGCGAACAAGAACTGGTGGCCTTGCTCCAGGAGAGAAGTGAGCATTCATTCAGTTACCTCTATGATAATTACTCGGGAGCTTTGTTTGGTGTGATCAAAGGGATTATTGCCGATGAAGAAACCGTGAGAGATGTCTTGCAGGAGGTATTTGTAAACATCTGGAAAAAGATCAGCTTATACGATCCTGCAAAAGGAAGATTGTTTACCTGGATGATGAATGTAGCCAGGAATGCCGCTATAGATAAATTAAGATCCCGCAGCTACCAGGATTCTCTAAAAAACCGGGCGATCCCGGATCACGTAGATATGAATGCAGCAGGTGCCATTCTTCAACCACAAACCGATGATGTTGGCCTCAGGAAGATTCTTACTAAACTGAAAGAAGAACATCGCCTGCTGATCGACCTTTCCTATTTCCAGGGTTATACGCATGAAGAGATTTCCAGGGTATTGAATATACCCCTGGGAACCGTGAAGACAAGAATAAGAAGTGCGTTGACCCAGTTACGAACCATGATTCAATAAACAGTGAACATAAAAGAATACATATCGAGTGGCATTATTGAAAGCTATGTGCTTGGACTTTCTTCGGAAGAAGAAAGAGCCGAGTTTGAAAAGCTGTGCAGGGAATACCCGGAGCTGGTAGACGCGCGCATATCGTTTGAAATAGCCCTCGAACAGCAACTGCTTAATAACAGTGCGGTTTTGTATAAGACTGATGATCTTAAAGACAGAGTGATGGAAGCTGTTAAGCAACAATCTCCCGTTAACCAAACAAAGATCATATCTATGCAAAGTTCCAACACAAACCGCAGCTCTTCGCCATTGCGATGGGTAGCTGCCGCTTCAATCATTTTGCTATTAGGATCGGGCTATTTCGCTTACAGGTTTTATTCAGAGAACCAGGAATTGAAAAACACCAATACACAGCTTGCTGCCAAGGTGGATTCAAGTTCCCGGATAAACGATAGTATCGCCAGTGTGATGGCGGAAGAACAAAAGCTGATGAAGGACCCTAATATTGCTGTCGTTAATATGTCCGGTACTACCAAAGCACCGGAATCATCGGCCAGTATTTACTGGGATTCCACTTCTGCCAATGTCTATCTCGTTGTCAAGAACATGCCCCAACTTCCTTCGGATAAACAATACCAGCTTTGGGCGCTGATCGATGGCAAACCCAAAGATCTCGGTCTGTTCGATGTCGGGGCCAGCAAGAAGTTTATCCTGAAAATGAACAATACACAAAAAGCGGATGCCTTTGCGATTACCATCGAGGACCGGGGGAATACCGGCGGTCCTAACCTTGAACAATTACAGAATATGGGCAAGGCTAAACTATAGTCTGCCGCCTGAAAATATTTATCACCAACCAATCTTTCACGTATGTGATTACGTAATTAGAACTGGGACCTGACAATTTTATTATTAGCGTTTTGGTTCTATAGTTGGTTAAGAAAAGGGGCCCCATTTATGGGGTCTCTTGTTTTATACAAACAGGAGATAAAGTACGAAATACAAAGTAAGAAGTATGATAAAGTCCGCAGTATCAGGTACGGGGTATTAACTACGAAGTAGATTAAAAAAACCATCTTCATTAACACAGGCTGCGGTACATCGTGCTTCGTACTTACTGAAATTGTTTTATTATTGCGAAAAAAATTGAAGCGCTTTTTTTACTATATCCTTCCACCCATTGCCTGGTTCATCATCTCTACTATTTTATTTACATTGCCGGGATCATCATTACCGAAAGAAGACTGGCTCGATAAAATATGGATCGACAAATGGGTACATATCGGTTTATTCGCCACCATGGTGTTCCTGTTGGGAAGGGCGGGCTACCAGCAAACTCCATTGCCGAAACGCAAGCGTTATTTTATCACCTGCTGCCTGTTATGTATTGCTTATGGAGTAGCGATCGAATTCATCCAGAAATACTTTATACCTAACCGTTCTTTCGATTTGAAAGATATTGCTGCTGATAGCCTGGGAAGCATCCTGGGCGCCTGGTATTGCACCAGGAGGTATATAAAAGAATAGACCCCTGTGGAAACAGGGGTCGCAACCAAAACTAACTGCTTATGAGAAAATTGACTGTCTTTATATAAGAAGAACTTTCGTTCTTTTATGATCTCTTTCTTTTACTAACGCAAATTTACTGCCATTAGTGTGAAGTGCACTGTTAATGAAAGTTTAAAAGGTATTTTCAGGTACTTTCACTCTCTGCTGTCCACGTAAAATCTCACTTTGAGGAGTTTTTTCCGCGAAACGCATTCTGCGTTTTTTTAAGACCTTCCCACTTCACCATTTTTAATGAACTCTAAAGTATTGTATTTCTTACTTCACCTTACATAATACACAAATCAGACCAAATTAATTTCCCAAACCGGTGATTCTAAAGTTAGGAAATAATTAATTGTTAATCAGACACTAATTGATGCCAAATGTTTATGCCATACTAAATAATCCCATAACAATCGTTTGCACTATACTACAAATGGGGTATTATTATCCCGTTAAGAAATTGAATTGATACTATTATATCACATCCTGATGCTTTATGTGATATGTGAAAAGCCTTAGTTCTGCTTCGCCAGTTTTTCGGAGTTCTCTGCAAACTGCAATGCATCGATCAGTTCGGCGATATCGCCATTAAGGACTTCCTGGAGATTATATAATGTAAGACCAATACGGTGATCTGTAACCCTTCCTTGCGGGAAATTATAGGTCCTGATTTTCGCGCTTCTGTCACCGGTACTGACAAGACTTTTACGGTGACGTGATATTTCCTCTTCCTGTTTTCTTACCTGCTCCTCGTACAGCCTGGTACGCATCATCTGCATGGCCTTTTCCCGGTTGGCCAGCTGTGTCCTTTCTGTCTGGCAAATAACTACCGTACCGGTTGGAATATGCGTCAGCAATACTTTCGTTTCCACTTTGTTCACGTTTTGTCCGCCGGCGCCGCCACTTCGTGCCGTTTCCATTTTCACATCACTTTCTTTTAATTCAAAATCCACTTCCTCCGCTTCTGGCATTACAGCTACGGTAGCCGCAGAAGTATGCACCCGTCCACTGCCTTCGGTATCGGGCACCCGTTGCACACGATGTACGCCGCTTTCGAATTTGAGCGTACCATATACATCATCACCCGTTACTTCGAGTTGCACTTCTTTATACCCTCCCACGGTTCCTTCGCTTTCGCTGAGGATCGCTGTTTTCCATCCTTTTCTTTCGCAATAGCGGATATACATGCGCAGCAGGTCGCCGGCAAAAAGACTGGCTTCATCACCACCCGTACCGGCACGTATCTCGAGTATGGCATTTTTTTCATCCTGCGGGTCTTTGGGTATCAGCAATTGCCGGATATGCGCCTCTGCTTTTTCCTTCTGTTCTTCCAGCCCCGGCGCCTCTTCTTTGGCCAGCTCACGCATTTCTTCATCTTCACCATTCAGCGCCTCTTTATAGAAAACAATGTCATCCAGTATTTTTTTATACCCTTCATAAGCCGTCACGATCTTCTCCAGGCTCCTGTATTCCTTACTTGTCTCCGCAAATTTTTTATTATTGCTCACAATCTCCGGATTGGTCAATGCCATGCCCAGCTGATCGAATCGTCCTTTAATTGCTTCCAGTTTATCTAGCATAATTTCAACATTGAAAAAAGTAAGTACGAAGTACGAGGTAAGAAGTACAAGTACCCGAAGTTAGAACAGGCTTCAATTGTCCGGTAGCCGTACTTCCTACTTACTTAAAATGGTTTGCAAAGTTACTAAGAATAAATTTTTGGGATTTGGATTTTCAATGCTTGAATTTTGCAACATGAGGTATACCAAGTTCCAGGCCGATCAACTGTTTGATGGGTATCGTTTTGCCGACCAGCCTTCTGTACTTGTTATGACAGAAGATGGGAAGGTAGATGCCATTACAGCGGTGACCGATGCCGGTGATGATATCCAGACCTATAGCGGCATCCTGTCTCCTGGTTTCATCAACTGCCATTGTCACCTCGAACTCAGTCATATGAAGGGAATGATCCCTGAAAAGACAGGATTGGTCCCTTTTGTATCGAAAGTGATGCTGCACCGTCATATTGCCGAAGAAGAGATCCACCAGGCTATCCGTGTGGCAGAGGACGAAATGTACAGCAGTGGGATCGTAGCAGTAGGCGATATCTGTAACAATGCGATGACCATTCCCCAAAAAATTCTGGGGAGGATACAGTATCACAATTTTATCGAAGCCAGTGGTTTTTTACCGGAGCTTTCCGAACAGCGGTTTGACAGGGCGGTGATCATTTTCAATGAATATGCAAAACATTACGACCAACCTTCTGCTTCCAATTCGATCGTGCCACATGCACCTTATTCGGTGTCGCGGGAGCTATGGCAAAAGATCATCGGTTTTCCTGGTAACCATCTCATGACCATCCACAACCAGGAAAGCCCGGAAGAAGACGAGCTGTTCCTGTACAAACGCGGTGCTTTT
Source organism: uncultured Bacteroidota bacterium (assembly GCA_946479615.1). The sequence goes on from CAMLGR010000035.1 coordinate 4,602, forward strand.
CTGAAACTGTATGAATCCATGGGGATCGATATTTCCTTTTTCCAGCCTTCAGCCAAAAGCAGCCTGCAGACCTTTCTGCCCTTGTTTTTGCCCCGGCAACCATTGATCCTCGTACATAATGTTCATAGTACGCGGGAGGATGTCCGTTTTACCAAAAATGCCCGCTCCGCAGCCTGGTGGTGCCTCTGCCCCAATGCCAACCTGTACATTACCGGCAACCTGCCTGACATAGATATGCTGAGACAGGAAACAGAATCTATCGTACTGGGCACGGACAGCCTTGCCTCCAATCACCAGCTAAGTATTTTATCAGAAATGCAAACCATCCGGCGGCATTTCCCGTCTGTACAACCGGAAGAATTATTGCGCTGGGCCACCAGTAACGGGGCCAAAGCCTTGCAAATGGAAAACATATTAGGTAGCTTTGAGACCGGCAAACAACCCGGTGTAACCCTTGTCAGCAGCGACCTGTCCGTATCGCAGCGACTTATATAAACAATGAAAACGATTTTAGTCATACTTATTCTTGCTACCGTCGTTTGCTGTTTTTCGTTTAGTCTTCACCAGAAAAAAGAGTATAAAGATTTTTACGTCAGTTCTCTCAACCAGTTCAAACAGGAAGAGGAACAGCTGCTGCACACTATACAATCGGCCAACCTGTCCAATGCCGCCGATCTGGAAAAGATCAGGGCTGGTATTGTTTCCAGCCGCAGGCGGCTGAAGGCCATGGATTTCTGGCTCCGTTATTTTGACCCCATTTCTTATCGAAAACTGAATGGTCCTTTGCCGGTGGAATGGGAAACAGAAGTGTTTGAAAAATTCGAAGCTCCTTATAAAAGAAAGGGTGCTGGTCTTAGCCTGGCTGAATTATATCTCGATGAACCAGCACTTAATAAGGATAGCCTGGCTGGGTTTATCCAGACATCGATCGACAGCCTGCAGATGTTCAGAAAAGATTCCATTTTCCTGGAACTGGACAAGGATGATCATTTCTTTTTGGCGAACCGTTTATACCTGCTGAACCTTGCGGCAATCTATACTACCGGTTTCGAATGCCCCGATACCAGCCGGGTCATTCCTGAAATGCGGGCGATGCTGCATGATGTAAAAACGATCTATACGTATTTTAATAATGATTTTCCGGCTACACCACTGACTACCGGCTACCTGGAGCTTTACGATAAAGCAATCGCCTTTGCAGATAAGCAGCCATCTTCTTATTCTGCATTTGACCAGTTTAGCTTTTTAAAAGATTATATCAACCCGTTGTTCCGCCTCAACCAGGAATATATCCGTAATTATGATGCGGTATCATGGAGCTTTAATGATTATGCCTTAAGCAATGATGCTCCTTCTGTTTTTGATAAGTCATTGTTCATTTCGCAGAATACAAAAGGCATTTTTTCATTGGTAGAGGATGAAGAGGTATTGGGTGAAATAAAAAAGATCGGCAAACTTCTTTTCTACGACCCGATATTATCAGGTAATAACAAAAGAAGCTGTGCGTCCTGTCATAAGCCAACAGAATTTTTTACCGATACCAGCATGGCAACAGCGTTCCAGTTTGATGAAAAAAATCATTTGCCACGCAATTCACCTTCTTTGATCAATTCGGTTTTTAATCACCTTGTAATGCTGGATGGAAAACATATTTCTTTGCAGGACCAGGCAAGAACAGTCATGAGCAGTCATGATGAAATGAGCAGTGATCCCGATGAACTGGTTAAAAAAATAATGAGTTGCAAGGAGTACAAGACAGCTTTTAAGAAATTTGTGAAATATACACCGGAAGAAAAAACACCGGGCATGAGCCATATTATTTCTGCGGTCACTTACTACTATGCCGATTTCAGTAATTATTATTCACCGTTTGATGATGCGATGAATAAAAACACGGCAATTCCGCAGGATGCGAAAAACGGCTTTAATCTGTTTATGAGTAAAGCGATGTGTGGCACCTGTCATTTTGTTCCGCATTTCAATGGTATAAAACCTCCTTATATCGGTTCCGAATTTGAAGTACTGGGTGTGCCGGCAGATACAGCGTATACTAAATTAAGCGATGACAAGGGCCGGTATGATGTAAACCCGGCGGAGGAAACATTGCATGCCTTCCGTACCGCTACGGTGCGCAATGCCGAATTCACCAAACCCTATATGCATAACGGCGTATTCAACACGCTTGACCAGGTGATTGATTTTTATGATGCGGGTGGTGGTGTCGGAAAAAAACTGGATGTTCCTAACCAAACCCTCTCTTCCGATTCATTAAAACTGACACGGAAAGAAAAGAAGGACCTGATTGCATTTATGCATTCGTTGAATGAAAAGATTATTTTTGATACCCCTCCTGCTGCGTTGCCCGTTTCTACCGACAAAGCACTTAATAACCGCAAACCGGGAGGCGAATACTGATTATTTTGAAACTTATTTATACCATACCTTTTTTACTGGCCGGCAGCATGTTGCTGCAACAGTGCCATCCCACCAAAAAAGTGGAATATGATATTCCCCCGCATTTTACAGAGATCAATAAAAAATTATTGATTGAAAAAGCGGAGAAAGGAAAGATATTATACCAACTGCATTGTTCCGGTTGTCATGGCATTTTTACAAAAGGGAAAGACAGCATTCCCAATTTTACCAAGATACAGATCGACAACTACCATACGGCTGCCCTGATCGGCATCGATGCAAAAAACCATGCGATCGCCAAAAAAATGAGCAGCGAACAAATAGACCAGGTGGTAACTTTTCTAAGACTGAGAAAGGTGAAGAAATAAGATACATTATTATGGGGTTGTATAGCATGTATATTGTTACAACGTGCTATAGAACACGGATCAAATTGGATAAACGGATATTAATTGATCTGGATAACTAATCCCCATAATATCCGTTTATCCAATTTGATCCGTGTTCTATATTTCGCTTTTCGAATAAGAGCATGCTCAGGCGCATGGAAGCAAGAACAATCATTCTACCCCAGAATCTCTTTCAACACCGGCAAGGTTCTCAACGTACCGAAATCCTGTATATGGAGGGCATAATATTTTTCGTAAGCATATAAAAGGTTTCGCCGGAACTCATGATTGAGTTTTATGCCCGCCAGTTCTTCCGGCTGCATGACCTTTAATAATTGAGATGTAATATCTGCCTGTTTTTCTTCCAGGAAATAGGGATGCGGCGGTCTTTCCGGTACAAAACTCCCCTCCCGGAGATCTAAAAATAAATTTCGCGCTGAATCCCTGTCATCGATCCTGAAACCAAAGAACATAGCTAAGTGTAATGCAAAGAATAAAGGAAAATTAGCTGTGACGCTGTTCTCACTTTTATCAAGATGCATAAATGCATCTTCGGCAAAATTGAAAAGATCAGGATTGGGCTCGGGTTGTTTCAAACATTTGGTAAATAATTCTACCATAAAAAGCGCCACTGCATTTTTTTTAACATCCGTTAAGATATTTTGGTAAATATGCGCCCAGCGAAATTCTTTGATGCGTTGTAGTTGTTTCAGCTCATTATGATATACGATCATATCAAGTATGGCGGAAGGCTGAAAAAGATTGGCCTTGCCACTTCCCTTTTTGGAAGACGTTCTCACTCCATTTATCAAATAAGATTGAATGCCGAATAATTCGGTGAAGATGGTAACGATCAGGCTGGTCTCTCCATACTTCACCGCGCGCAATACGATGCCTTTTGTCGGATAGAGTTTATCAGCCATTTTATTTACTTACAAAAACAATTTTAGCTACTTTCTTTTCAACTTTCTGTTCATCATTTATTAAAACAAAATAAATGCCTGTTGCGATTTTTCTTCCTTTGTAATCACGGCCGTCCCAAACAGCTTGTCCACCCAATGCCTTTGTCTGATATACTAATCTCCCATCCGGTTCAATGATCTTTACAATAGCATTATTCACCAATCCCCGGATAGCAATCGTGCCCGTATAGGAAGGAGGAACAGGATTCGGAAAGACCAGTACATTTTCATTTTTCTCCCCGCCCTCGGTCGCCGTGCTCCGGAAAGAACAAATTCCTTTCAGCGTTGCCATGAATACTTCGCCGGTTCTTCCATCGATCGCGATTTTTCTTACATCATTGCTAAGTAAAGGGCTGTTTTCTTCGGTAAACTGGTAAATTACTTCTTCTCCTGTAGCGTTGATCAGCCACACACCGTTCTTCGTAGCGACCCATTTTCTATCAGCACCATCTACTGCAATGCTCCGCACTTCTTCGCCATTAAATAAATATCCTGCAAAATTTCCCTGTTGCACGATCGGCCATATCGCTTCACAGCCCTGGCCGGTAAATGTTTCCTGCGGACATTGTATCACGCCGATACCATTGGTAGTACCCACCCAGATAAAACCACTTTTATCTTTTGCCACACATAACACATCTCCATCCGGCAAATTACCATTCCCCGCTCCCGGTCTGTATATCTTCCAGTGATCATCACCTGGATTATCGATAGAAGCGCCATGATCATAGCAGATAAGCCCACCGCCTTTGACCGCTACGATCCATTTATAATTATTATCGTCAACCAATATTTGTGTCAATGCATTTTCTGTTAATGAAAACGGCACCGAAAATTTCTGCCAGCTTCCATCGCTCTTGCGAACAAGCAATGGCTGCAAAGCGCCATAGTTGGATATCCAGAGATTATTTTCAAAATCGAAAGCCAGCCCTGAAATACGATAACTGGTAGGATCACCAATCGCCGCTCCGATCAATCCCTGTTTGAATATCTCGAATGATTGTTCTGTCTTTATATGCAGCAAGCCACCGCCATAGGAACCTGCCCAGGGCGTTTGATCGCGCGGATCGATAGCAATAGTTATATAATCAAGTAAAGTATCGAGTTGTGAAAAACGGTAGCGGTTGATATTGCTCCATTGTCCTTCTTTCAGGATATAGATCCCGTTGCCATTGTATTGATAGTTCCATGCTTCGTTGACCTCTCCCGCTGTTGCATAGAATACATTATTTACCGATACCATTTCTCCACTGGCTGTTGCTTCTGGCGAATTGGGCTTGTATTGTTCATACGAAGAAGCAGTAAAATGAGAGAGCCCGCCAAACTGGTCAGCGATCCAGGGATCGTTTTGTACCAGTATAGTTTTACGTGGTAAAGAAATAGCCACCGGCTGGCTGATGGTGCGCACAAGACCTCCATCAGGATTGAGGATCGTCACCTTGCTTTCGCCGGTTGGTTTGCGCTGGCAAAGCGTGATCTTATTCTCCGAGATATTACTGTTGGTGATCGGCCAGCCATTTTCAAATAAGAAACTCCAGTTGGTACCGGTCTGTACAAATAACGAATCATTTTTTTGCAGGATCACCTTGCCTTGTACCGTCATTACATTCTGGCAGGCACCTGCTGATAAACCGTTAGCAGCACCCACTAATTGCCAGTTGGCATAATCGGCAGGATTAGCTGTGTTCAGTGCTGTCTTTTTCAATCCTTCTTCTGTTGCGGCATAGAAAAAACCGGGATCGCTGGTGATGCCGTTTATTTTCACCTGGCCACCGCCATTGCCAATGAACCAGGAATCCTTTACTTCATAACGTTCGCCATCGATAACAATGATACCAAGACCGGTAGACAGATAATAATTTTTGCCAAGCGGATAAATCGCATAGATATTTTTATCGCCGATAACATTGTCGCGCTTTATATCCGACAGGTTGATGATATCGTTGCGATAGATGATATCGATATTGCTGTTGTTATAGGCAATAAAAAGTTTAGCATTGGCGGCATCGTAGCTGATAGTGGAAATGCCGGTTTCGCTGAGACCGGTGATACGGCTCCATCGTTCGATTGTATTGGTTTTATCTACTGTGAATAAACTATAAGGAGTAGCGCAAAAGATCTTATTATCTCCATACGCCACATCGATAGCGCTGTTATAAGGCAGGTGTTCGCGCCAGAGACCGACAGGGGGTAACGGTTGCTGGGCTGCCAGGCAGATCGTTGTCATCAGCCCTGTTATCAATAATAAAAATCTCACGTATCAAAAATATCTCAAACAGGTGAAACGGGAAGGGAAGGTTTTAAAAGCCAGAGCCGGGAATCATTTCCCCTGCTGGTTTTGGTATGGTAATAGTGATCATTTTTATGTTTCTTTGCAGCATCTTATGATTCACCATTTTGCATTTTAACAATAGTACCTATGTGGCGAAAACTCGGACAATTTATTCTTGCTTACCGTTGGCCTCTTCTTATTATTCTTGCCATAGCCACAGCTGTGATGGGCTACTGGGCTTCTAAAGTAGAACTGAGTTACGAATTTTCACGAGCTATTCCTGTTAATGATCCCGTCAATAAAGTATACCAGGCATTTAAAAAGAAATATGGCCAGGATGGCAACCTGCTGGTAGCTGGTATAGAAACAAAAGACCTTTTCCAGGAAAAAACATTTAATGATTATGCCACGCTTCACCGGGAACTGAAAGCCGTAAAAGGAGTGATCGATGTTATCTCCGTTCCTTCCGCTGTTAACCTGGTAAAAGACCCGGAGACAGAGAAACTGAATGCCGTGCAGGTATTCCCAGACAAGACATTATCGCAGGCAGATATTGATAGCTCCAAAAATGTTTTTCTCAGCCTGCCTTTTTACCGTGATCTTTTATACAACCCGCAGACAAATGCCTGGCTGATGGGGATCAGCATCAATAAGGATGTAATGAATTCTCCCAAAAGAAATGTAGTAGTGGAAGATATCCGGGCATTAACTGAAAAATTCGGACAACAACATCAGCTTGACATTCATCTCAGCGGTTTACCTCTTATCCGTACCGAACTTTCTACACGTATTGCCAATGAAATGAAATGGTTCCTGCTGGCATCAGTGGTATTATCGGCTCTTATTCTCCTGCTATTTTTCCGTTCTTTTGGTTCTATGCTTTTATCACTCGGGGTAGTGATCATCGGTGTATTATGGAGCCTGGGTACTATGCATTTATTGGGATATAAAATCACCTTGCTGACTGCTCTTATCCCCCCATTGATCGTAGTAATAGGAATTCCCAATTGTATTTACTTTCTTAATAAATATCATACGGCTTATAATGATACGGCTGAAAAAAATCCGGCTGATGCGCGCAGGCAATCATTGGTAACAATGGTAGACAGGATGGGGATCGTTACCCTGTTCTGTAATCTTTCTGCTGCTATCGGATTTGCTGTATTTGCATTGACAAAAAGTGAAATTCTGCAGGAATTTGGAATCGTAGCAGGTATCAATATCATGGCCCTGTTTTTCATTTCATTGGTATTGATCCCTACGGTACTGAGTTTATTACCAGCGCCTAAACCCAAACACACAAAATATATCGATAGTCCGCGCCTCAACCGCTGGCTGGACCGGCTGGAGCGATGGTCGCTCAATCACCGGAAGTTTGTATTTGCCGTTACCATTCTTATTATTGGTTTTTCCATCGCGGGGATTTTCCGGTTGAAAAGTGTGGGATATATCGTTGACGATCTTCCGAAAACAGATAAGATCTATACCGATCTGAAATTTTTTGAAAAGAATTTCAAGGGTGTTATGCCATTGGAAATATTGGTAGATACAAAGAAAAAATATGGCATCACCCGTAACCTGAACAACCTGCTACGGATTGATTCTTTATCTGCTTACCTGGCAGCCAGGCCGGAAATAGGCAAGCCGTTAAGTATTGCCGAAGGGCTGAAATTCGCCAAACAAGCATTTTTTGAAGGGGATAGCAGCAATTATTCCATGCCTACAGAATATCTCTTGCCTGGTCTCGCTGGTTACCTGAGCATGAAAGGCGATACAGCCGCCAGCAAGAATTCTTTCGGCAAGCTGGTTTCAACATTTATGGACAGTTCGCGGCAGGAGGCCCGGATCAGTATTAATATGTCGGATGTCGGCACCACGCATTTACCGGAACTATTGGACAGCATCCAGACAAGGGCCAACCAGCTTTTTGATACTGCCAATTATAAAGTAACCCTGACCGGCACAAGTGTTACGTTCCTGAAGGGAAGCAGTTTTATCATCAACGGGCTTAAGGATAGTATTTTCTGGGCTTTTATCCTGATAGCGGTATGTATGCTCTACCTGTTCCGTTCTGCCCGGATATTATTATGTTCATTGATCCCGAATGTGATCCCCCTGGTGATCACGGCGGGTGTTATGGGTTGGGTGGGGATACCATTGAAACCTTCTACTGTATTGGTTTTCAGTGTGGCACTCGGTATTGCTATCGATATTACGATACGTTTCCTGGTCAATTACAAGCAGGAACTCCCCCACCAGCAGTATGATGTAAAGGAAACGGTGATAGAGACCATTCACAGCACGGGTATCAGCATTATTTATACTTCCCTGGTGTTGATTGCAGGGTTTATCATATTCAGTTTCAGTGGGTTCGGTGGCACACAAGCCTTGGGCTGGCTCACTTCCCTGACCCTTGTGACGGCTACTCTTACCAACCTGGTCTTATTGCCTGCATTGTTAATAAGCCTGATCCGGTATAAGAAAAAAAAATCCGCGCAGCATAAGCTGTAAAAGGATTGTCATACCTGTTTCCCCTTGCACTGGGGAAAAAATTGATCGTGATTATTTACTGGATTAAGGTAAAAGAAAGGCATTTTCAAGATTTTTTATTCACAAGTTTGCTTTATTTTAGCAACTTGTTATTTTTTGCACGGGCTACGGCTATTTTATATATATACTAAAACTAAAAAGCACATGAGAAAACTGTTACTTGCACTAACAGCGTTCCTGTATATTACAGGACAGTTGGCTGCACAGAAAGTTGTCACCGGTAAGGTAACCGATGAACAAGGAAAACCTCTCGCCAATGTATCAGTAACCATTAAAGGTTCCAAGACTGGTACAGTTACAAAATCAGACGGATCTTATTCTTTATCTATCCCAGAAGGCGCTAAAGCGTTGGTGTTCTCTGCTGTGGATATGGTTTCTTCAGAAGTGTCGATCGGTTCACAAACCGTGATCAACCCTGCTTTGAAAGCAGAAGACAAAACACTTTCTGAGGTAATCGTGGTAGGTTACCAATCGATCAAGAAATCGGAGGTAACGGGTGCTGTAGCCAGGGTTGATGGTTCTGAAATAGCACAAAAACCCGTTGGATCATTCACCCAGCTTTTACAAGGTAAAGCTACAGGTGTACAGGTAACCGGCTCAAGCGGTCGTCCTGGCGCTAACGCTTACATCCGTGTAAGAGGTACAGGTTCTATCAACGCTTCCAACGAGCCATTGATCATCCTCGATGGTATTCCGATCAGTGGTGTTGCTTACAACATGCTTAACCCAAATGATATTGAAGATATCGCAGTGTTAAAAGATGCGGCTTCACAAGCTATCTACGGTTCAAGAGCTGCAAATGGTGTATTGGTAATCACCACCAAGAAAGGTAAAAGCAAACCAGAGGTTCGTTACTCTTTCCAATATGGTAGTTCCAAAGCACAGGAGTTAAAAAATCTGGAATTGATGAACAGCCGTCAGAAACTGCAGTATGAGTTTGAAGGCAATAAATCAAACCCTATCATCGATACGATGATCGCTAACCGTGTTGCTTCAGGCGCTTTCCCTGCTAATAGCAGTCTGTTCACTATCACACCTGCACAAAGAGAAGCGCTGTGGTCTTTATTGGAAAGCCGGGGTGCCGGTAACTGGGCTGATTACCTGTTACAGGACGGTCGCGTTATGATGAATGAAATCTCCGTATCAGGAGCTTCCAGTAAATTCAAATATTATTTCTCTTTCAACAAGAATGATAACGATGGTGTGCTGTATGGTTCTTACTGGAACAGAACAGGTGGCCGTTTCAATGCTGAATACGCTGCTACAGACTGGTTTAGAATGGGAAGCAACATCGGTGTTTCTTACAGTAAAGAAAACAACGTAAGGTCTTTGTACAATACACAGAATGCCTATGCATCCCTGTTTATCTTCAACCCTTACGAGCCTGTTTACCTGGCTGATGGGAAAACGTATAATTCAACTTTCTCCGGATATTCTCCGCTGGAAGGGACTGACAAGAACCCAAGTCTTCAAAACAGGTTATCTACTTACGGAACCTTTTTTGGGGAAGCAAAATTCTTCAAACACCTGACACTGAAAAGCCAGGTAGGTATTAACTATAATACATTGAATTTTGAAAATTATCTGGAGCCAGGATCTAACCTTGCTTCTATTTTAGGTTATAACCAAAAGAACGATGGTGGTAACCAGGATTATACATTTGTAATCACCAATACCGGTACATGGATTCAGTCAATTGGTGACAATCACAATATCAATGTGCTCGTAGGACAAGAGTGGACAAAGAACAGGTTCTATAGCTATTCTTTGACTGCCCGTGGTTTTCCTACAGCTTCTGTAACTACTCTGGATAATGCCGGTAGTGCTACTGGTGCTACTACCAGCCGTAGTGACTGGGCTTTGAGTTCCTATTTTGCCAACCTGCAATATGATTTCGCCAAGAAATACTATTTAACAGCAAGTGGTCGTCGTGATGGATCTTCCCGTTTCGGTGCCAACAAGCGCTTTGCCAATTTCTGGGCCGTTGGTCTGACCTGGGATGTCCGTAAAGAAGATTTCCTGAAGTTTGATGCATTGAGCACATTGAAACTCAGAACTTCAGTTGGTACATCAGGTACTGTTCCTTCTGGTTTGTATGATAACCTGGGTGTATATTCATTATCCGCGGCTAAGTACAGCGATCTTCCTGCAGCCACGCCAGCCCGTCTCCCTAACCCAGATCTTACCTGGGAAGAAAACCATAATTACGATATCGGTATCGACTTCGGTTTCTTCAAGAACAGGCTTAACGGATCACTTGATTATTATAAAAGAAAAACCAACAACCTGATCTATGATAAGAACGTATCCCAGACAACAGGTTTTGCATCTTTCACCAGCAACGTTGGTAATCTTCAAAACATGGGATATGAAGTTTCTCTGAACGGAGATGTAATTAGAGGAAAAGATCTCACGATCAATATTTTTGCAAGTTATTCTCACAATGACAACAAGATCCTGAAACTTTATTCTGATAACGTACCTAAAACTCTTTCTTATTTCGCAGTTGGTCAGCCCGTATTTACTTATTACCTGAACCGTTGGGCTGGTGTTAACCCTGCAGATGGTAAAAACCTTTTTTATAAGGCAGATGGTAGCCTGACAGAAGCTTACCTCGCCAGTGATGCCGTTTTATTGAAAGGAAAATCTCCACAGGTTAAATGGTATGGTAGTTTCGGAACTGATATCTCTTACACAGGATTCTAAGCTAATGTTCAATTCTATTATTCAGGTGGTAACTACATCATGAACTATCAGTGGGGAAATGGCGCAAGTGAAGGTGAAAGCATTTCTGATAATCAATTCACAGAAGCCGCTGACTACTGGAAAAAACCAGGTGATATCGTAAGATATGCTAACCTGAACGATCTTACACAACGTGTTACTTTCGATAGTGATAAATATCTTCAAAAAGGAGATTACGTTTCCCTGAGAGATGTAACAATTGGTTATACTACTCCAAAATCATTATCTGACAAATTACATATCACTTCCTTACGTTTCTATGTTCAGGGTACTAACCTCTGGATTGGTACTAAATTCAAAGGACTGGTTGAGGTAGGTGAAGCGAATGGTGAATCAGGCTTGGTAAGCCCGGGTTTATATAACCTGTATGGTCAACCACAATTACGTGCGCTTACTTTCGGAGTTGATGTAAGATTCTAACTTATTAAAACAAATTCTATTATGAAAAAGGTATTAATTATAATTTTGGCAGCAACGATCGGCATTTCTTCTTGCAGCAAGAAGAAGCTGGAGTTGTATCCTTATAACCAGGTTGAAACTTCACAGGCATTTAATACAGAGACGGATATCAATCTGGCCCTTAATGGTATGTATGCCGGCTTAAGGACTTCCGGTTCTTATTTTGTAAACGGTGTATGGAATATTATCGCCGATGTACTGGCAGATAACCTTATCACTGATAAAAGTGGCCCTGGCCGTGGTACATTGGTAACATACGGCGAATGGCGTTATACCGGCCAGAATACATTTGGTTTCTTTGCTGGCGGATATACTATTACAAGAAGAGCCAATGCGATCCTGGAGAACATTGACAGGTTTGCTGATGGTACCTTCAAGAACAACGCCAAGGGTGAGGCTCTTGCTTTAAGAGCTATGGTTTATTTTGATATGGCAAGAGTTTATAGCAAAACATATTTAAATGCTTCTGCTACCGATTCTACCATGCCTTATGTAACCTCAACAGATCCTACGATCACTCCTGCCAAAGAACCGGTAAAAGGTTTCTATGACAAAGTAATTGCTGATCTGGAACTGGCAAAAACGCTGATTAACAACAATTCTGTTGCCAACAGCACGAATGTGTACCGCCTGACGAAAAGAGCTGTGTCTGCATTACTTTCCCGCGTATACTTATACAAAGGTGATTGGGCTAATTGCATCGCAGCTTCTACTGAAGCATTGACAGCTACTCCTGATCTTCCCAGCAGAACTGCTTTCCCTGGAATATGGCAGGATGATGCGTCAAACGCAGGTGTTCTGTTCAAAGTAAGAAACTCAACATTGGATAACTTAAATGCTCAGGGAGTTAACTACTATCAGATCGTAGCCAACGAGAAGAAATCAGAATACCTGGTCGAGTATAATTTCAGGCAAATGTTCATTGCTTCTGATATCAGGTCATCTACTTATATTCAGACCGGCCCCTTCAACTCTAACCAATACAACCACGTTATTAAATATAACGGCAGACCAAGCACACCACTCGGCGTGGTTGATGGTAAAGTGTTAAGGACGGCTGAAGTGATATTAAACCGCATGGAAGCTTATTACAAGAGCTCCAATATACCAGCTGCTGTAGCTGACCTCGTATTGCTGAAAGCAAACAGGTACTCAGGTTATGATGCCGCTACCACAACGGACCTGGCTCTGACAGGCGCTCCATTGCTGGATTCCATCTACACACAACGCAGACTGGAACTCGCTTTTGAAGGTGACCGTTTCTGGGATCTGAAAAGAAGAAATCTGCCAGTAGTAAGAGATGGTACCAAGGGTGATAAAGCTGACGGTACAGGTATTCCTTTCGTATTTACTTCATTACCTGCTGGTGATAACAAATTCCAGTTGCCTTTTCCTCAGTCCGAAATCAACTTTAACCTGAATTTGAAACAAAATCCTGGCTATTAAGTCGGTATTATATCAATTACTAATAATACACTATTATGAAAAATAAGTTTAGTTATGTTTTACTGGCCACCGGGTTTATCTTTCTTGCATCTATCCTGATGTACAGTTGTAAGAAGGATAAGGTGGTAACACCTAACCAGGAGCTGGCATTATTTGGAGCCGGCGGTACAACAGTAAGTTACCTGGTACCTGATGATCCGAATGCAGTTTTTAAAATTGGGCTTGGTCTTACCAAACCAGCTTCAGCTGACAGGCATATCACCTTTACTGTTACTTCTCCAACAGGAGCAGCAGAAGGAGTTCAGTACACTATTTCATCAAAAACAGTGACTATCCCTGCTGGTAAAGTAGTTGATTCAGTTTCACTGAAAGGTCTCTTTGATGGTTTCCCAACCGGAAGAAGAGATACCCTGGTTTTGAAAATTACCGGTGGTGATGTTCCCGTACTCGTAGGAAACGATGTCTTTAAAGTTGTATTACAGAAATTCTGTCCGCTGGATATGTCCATTTTCAATGGCGACTTTGAAGTAGTTCAGGATGGTTGGGAAGATTATTTCCCTGGTGATGTTGTTACAATCAGCTCAAGTGGTAATGTAATCACTTTTGATTACCCTACTCCTTACAATCACCAGCCACTTCTGATCACGGTGAACCCCACCACGTTTGCTACTTCGGTGCCGCTGACTTCGATCGGTCGTTATAGTGCTACGGGTACTATTTATACGGCTAAGAGCGTAGCAGGTGCGAACAGTGTTGTTATCCCTTGTGACGGAATTATCAGCGTATTGCTGACCTTCGGTTCTACAGGTGGTGCCAACTACGGTGACCTCTTATTGAAACTTCGTAAGATCTAAAGATTCAATTCCAGATATAAAGGGGCTGTCTCAACCGAGACAGCTCCTTTTTTTATATTAATCCTGCACCGGTTATTAAAAAAGATTACCATCCTTTATGCCCTAAATTCTGATTGATAGAACAGTTGTTGAATATTGAGCAAAAATGTTCTGCAGGAACTAGGGCCGCTATACTGGTTGATCGCATTAAATATTCAAATTAAAGGGGAGGATCTCTTCATGATGACCCCGATGTATCAATTTTTACCTGCTGAAACCCCTTCAGATTCCAGAATACCACTTATAAAAAAGAGGCTGTCTCAAAGGTAATCCGAAGGCCTTGAGAATTGTGTAAACGAAAATTCTCTCCATCGGGTTACCCGAATAAAATCGGGTAAAAATTACTTTTGAGACAGCCTCTTCTCTTATACTGATCCAATTATTCATCTCAATACTTCTGCCAGTTTGCTTTCCAGCGCTGCTCCCCTTAAGGACTGCCCGATCACTTTCCCTGCCGGATCTACCAACACGTTAAAAGGAATTCCCTCAAACCCGTACAATCCTACCACCGGGCTGTTCCAGAACTGGAGATCGCTGACATGCGTCCAGGTAAGATTATCATCCTTGATTGCTTTCAGCCACTTGTCCTTTTCTCCCGGCCTGTCTAATGATACACCTAATACCGTAAAATTTTTATCCTTAAACTGGTTATAAGCTGTTACTACCGCCGGGTTCTCATGACGGCAGGGACCGCACCAGCTGGCCCAGAAATCAACCAGTACAAATTTTCCCCTGAATGAATGAAGACTTATTTCTTTTCCGTTTACATCAGGCAATGAAAAATCAGGCGCTTCTTTTCCTACCCAACTACTGGCCATTGCTTTCTTTTGCTGGTTTACCAGGGAAGCATGTATAGCCGCTACCGCCTGGTGGTCAGGAAAACGGCTGGCAGCATTGCCTACAATTTCCATAACCTGGTCATCGCTCAATGCAGGTAATCCAAACCCTGCTCCATTGGCAGTAGACTGGTAATATCCTAGTTCAAACATTATAAGAGCAGGGTCAGAAGCGCGTACAAAAGCAGCTTTTGCTTCATTTCCCATTTTTTCTGCTAATGTCTTTTGCTGTGCCTGCAACGGGAATAAAATACTGTCCGCCACACCTGTTTTCCGAAGACTATCTACCTGTTTTGTATTAATAAAAATCGTTTCGAGATCCTTATTAAATCCGACAACAAAATCTTTCAACTGCTGGCTGGCTGTTGAACCTTGCACATCATAAGTCTCGGGAAATTCACTGTTCTCTTTACTCATTTTGATATCCAGCTTTACAGAAGGCGTATCGCTGATAACAGATACAACCGGGTACATACTATGATCGAAAAGAAGATTGAATACTACCGATTCCTTAGGATCGGCTTTCAAAGAAAATTTTCCATCTTTCCCGATCAGCATGGAATCTACCAATGTCGGCTGCATAGTAGTCGCCGGTACTTCTTCGAGATAGATCATTTTTGCACTGTTATTATTAATGACACCACTCACCGTGAATTTATCATTGGATTGATGTTCATTGCAGGAAAGCAAGAGGATCAACACCGAAACAGGTACTAGTATTTTACGCATACTTATTTTTTCAAATTTTATTATCAGATCAATTTCAGAAGCTCTATGTGAAATCTATGTGCCTATGTGGTAAAAAGGCTGACTGGCGTAATCTTACCACATAGGCACATAGGACACATAGATTTCACATAGGTATCAAGCTTTTAGTTTCTCCAGGAGCAATTCATTGGTCACTTTCGGATCTGCTTTTCCTTTGGACCGTTTCATGACCTCGCCTACAAAAAGAGATAAAACTCCTTTCTTTCCCTTTTTATACTCCGTTACTTTTTCGGCATACTTTGCCAGCACTTCATTGATGATCGGCTCCAGCGCAGACGCATCCGATTGCTGGATAAGATTTTGTTCGGAAGCAGCCTGCTGAGGTGTTTTGCCCGGATGTTCCAAAAGGTATGTAAACAAACGGGAAGAGGCCGCCGAAAAACTTACTTTATTGCTATCAACCAGTTCCAGTATGCCAGCCATCGTAACAGGCGACAAGGGAAACACTGTTATTTCCTTATTGTTTTCATTCAGCCATGATTTAACAGGACCCAGCATCCAGTTAGCCGCTGCCTTGTAGTTGGAAGTATGATCAAGAATCGATTCAAAATAATCAGCTGTTTCTTTTTCTTCTGTCAATACCTGTGCATCATATTCGGACAACTGCCATTGCGTGGTATATTTTTTAACCCGCTCCTGCTGCAGCATGGGGATTGTTTTCCGGATGGATTCAATAAAACTATCATCCAACTGAAAAGGAGTAAGATCAGGGTCAGCGAAATAACGGTAATCGTCCGCATCTTCTTTATCGCGGGTGGCGAAAGTAGAACCGTTATCTGCATTGAAACTTCTTGTCTGCTGCAAGATCGTTTCACCATTCTCCAGCATACCGATCAACCGCTTCGATTCCGATTCTACGGCGCGTTTGGCATTACGGATCGAATTCAGGTTTTTCACTTCTACTTTTGTACCCAGCTTCGTGTCTCCTTTCTTTCTTACCGAGATATTTACATCGCAGCGAAGACTACCTTCCTCCATATTTCCGTCACACACACCGAGGTATCTCACCATTTTACGTAACTCTGAAAGATACGCGTATGTTTCATCGGCGCTGTGCAGATCAGGCTCGCTTACGATTTCGATAAGTGCTGTACCTGCACGGTTAAGATCGATACAGGTATTTTCGCTATCGGCATCATGAATACTTTTTCCCGCATCTTCTTCCATGTGGATGCGGTTAAGCCGTATCTTTTTCTCTCCTTCCGTTGTTTTGATCATGATATACCCGCCCTTGCAGACAGGAGTGGTATGTTGCGATACCTGGTACCCTTTGGGAAGATCGGGGTAGAAATAATTCTTTCGTGCGAAGTAATTATGTCTTTCAATTTCGCAATGACAGGCCAGCCCCATCTTAATGGCATATTCGATCGCTTTCCTGTTCATTTTAGGAAGTGTGCCCGGGTGGGCCAGTGTTACAGGACTGACATGTGTATTAGGAGCAGCGCCATAAGCGGTACTGTCCCCGCAGAATAACTTGCTTTGCGTAAGCAACTGGGCATGCACTTCAAGTCCTATGACGATCTCGTATTTTTCGTGGATAGCTGTCATAAACAGCAAAAATAACCCATTTTAGGTACGCGTACGGGACGAAAAGCAAGGGGAACAGAACGTTTAACAAACAACATAAAAAAACCCTCACCGGGGAACCGGCGAGGGTAACTACTGCAAAATATATATAACTAAAGATCTGTTGTTTTCAGTTTGCGTGGGATTTTCACATCCAGGGTTTCTGTTTTACCTTTTCTCTGCACTTTCATTTTTACAGAAACCTTGTCCTTACTGTCTTTCATCACTTTGGCGATCTCATCGGCGCTGTTCACGGCCTTTCCGTCTACTTCAGTGATCACATCCTCTTCTTTGATACCGGCTTTGGCGCCATTACCATCTTCATCCACATCCAGCACTTTTACACCTTTACCATCTTCAGTATCCTGAACAGAAACACCCAACCTTGGTGCACCACCTGCCCAGCTCCAGGTATTGAAAGCCTGGCCTCTTACACGTGGCATTGCCTGTATCCGCGGCATGCTGAAATTCATATCAGGCATATTGAATCCTTCGCCGTTTTTATAACTAAATACGTTTACACCCTTCCATTTGCCCAATTCTGCTGTTGCTTTTTGTTCTTTTCCATCACGGAGATAAACAACATTTACTTTTTCACCTGGCTTGTGTGCGGTTACTGCTTTTGACAGGTCATCGGGATCCCCGATCGTTTTATCATCGAGTTTGGTAATGATATCATCTTTTTTCAGACCTGCTTTTTCTGCGGCGCTTTCTTTAGTGATGGTTTGAATTTTCACTCCTTTATCCGCTTTTTCGGTGGTAACTCCGAGCATAGCCCTGTTCTCGTCCATGTTCAGCAATGCGTAATTATCATTCCATGATCCTGCAAGACCCTGGCCAAAGATCCGGGCATCCTTTATCTTGTTGCGGAATACATGCACATCGCTGTCTTTCAAATCTTCTACAGGCTTTCCATTGACAGTGATCTTATCGCCATCCACTACGATCACCATCTTCTCATTATCATCACCGGAATGGCTGATAATGATCTGCTCACTGCCTTTTTTATCTTTACTCTTATCTTTTTCCTTATCCTGGGCCAGCAGGCAAACCGGCGCCATCAATGCTGAGGAGAGAAAAACCACAGACAATTTTCTAAAAATTTGTTTCATCATTACAGTTTTTATAATTAACTACGTTGAGTTTCGTAGATCAAATATAAAGACATTTTCCCGAATACGAAATCTTTCGGAATGTTAAAAACTGTTAATTAAACAGAAGGAATTAAAAGCTGACAGACGGGAAAAATACGCAAAGGATTGAACCTGACTGCACTGAACTTAGGGGGAAACCTTTAGTCTTTGTATTTATTCACATCAGCCTTTGACAATATTATAAATAATTGATTATAAATTATTTAAAAAAGATCGCCGTATTTATCCCAAGTAGATTTGCCCCTGTCAGACACCTTGAAATCCGCATTAAAATGCGCATATTTGACATCGCAACCCAAACTAATTAAGGAATAAACCTTATGCTGAAAATTTTGGCTATTGGATGTATTTGTGTCTGTACCCTGGTTATCGCTTATGTCATCAAGATCTATCTTGAAAGTCCCAGGATGAAGACCAAAAAGGATAAAAACCAGGAGTTTCGCTTCTGATTACAGAAGCTCTTTAATGGTTTCTATCACCTCTTTTAATTTCCCTGCATCTTGCCCCCCTGCTGTAGCTAATGTTTTCTGACCACCGCCTCCTCCTTTAATAAGCAGAGCTACTTTTTCCTTGATCAATTTCCCGGCATCAAGGCCTTTTGCAGCAGCTACCGTATCGGAAATACCGATGGCGACAAATGGTTTGCCATCGATATTGGCGCAAAGCACGGCCAGGTAATCGTGAAGATTATTTTTAAGGTCGAAACATACTTTCTTCAATGCATCGGCACTGCTCACTTCGATGATATCACCTATAAATGTCACCCCATTGATGATCTCATCTTTCTGTAATAATTCATTCCGCACCGCTACCAATTGCCGCGCTTCCATTTTTTCTACTTTCTTTTCAAGCGCTGTTTTTTCTTCCGCCATTTTTTCGATGGCTTTCAGCGGATCTTTTGATTTCAGTAATTCATTGACGCTTTTAAGCTGGTTGAGCTTTTCCGTTATATAATCGATAGCCACAGCACCGGTAACAGCTTCTATACGCCGTACACCGGCAGCAATAGCCGATTCGGAAGTAATCGTGAACAACCCGATCATACCTGTAGAACCGACATGGGTGCCACCGCATAATTCAATAGAATAAGAAGGATCGGCTACCACTACTCTTACTTTATCACCATATTTTTCTCCGAAAAGCGCCATCGCACCCGATTTCAACGCTTCTTCCTTCGACATTTCAGTGATAACAACAGGAACGTTTTCCCTGATCTTTTCGTTGACCAGGTCCTCTACCTGTTTTATCTCCTCATCAGTCATTTTTGAAAAATGAGAGAAATCAAACCGTAATAATTCCGGCGATACCAGCGAACCTTTCTGCGCCACATGGTTTCCTAATACCCGTCGCAACGCTGCATGCAACAAGTGCGTAGCGGTGTGATTATAGGTAATCGCCTGTCTCTTCTTTCCATCTACAAGCGCCGTAACAGCAGCTGCAGGGTCAGCGGGAAGATGATCTGCAAAATGAATAAAAAGATCGTTCTCTTTCTTTGTATCGGTAATATGGATTTTATCATTACCGGAGATCAATAAACCGGTATCCCCTACCTGTCCGCCACTTTCTGCATAGAAGGGCGTCGTTTCCAGCACTAGCTGGTATTGTTCTTTTCCTTTTGCTTTTACCTTCCTGTACCTGACGATCTTTGTATCAGTTTGCAGATCGGTATACCCGGTAAAAGTTGTTCTGGATGCGTTGTTTACATCGACCCAGTCTTCTGTATCAACAGCAGTTGCCGCACGGCTGCGATCCTTTTGCTGTTTCATTTCGTCTTCGAAACCCTTTTCATCTACTGTCAACTTGCTTTCAGAAACGATCAACCGGGTAAGATCAATCGGGAATCCATAGGTATCGTATAATTCAAATGCTTCTTTACCGCTTACAGAACCTGAAGTAGCCGATTGTAAAATGGTATCTATTTTTTTAAGCCCTTTTTCCAGCGTCCTCAAAAATGCCTCTTCTTCTTCTTTCACCACTTTACTTACAAAATCAATCTGTTTCTGCAATTCCGGGAATACATTTTCGAATTGTTTGGCCAATACCGGCACTAACCGGAACAACAAAGGTTGTTTATAATCCAGGTAAGAATAATAATATCGCGCCGCCCTTCTTAATATTCTTCTTATCACATATCCTGCCCCTGTATTGGAAGGCAATTGTCCATCAGCGATAGTAAAGGAGATCGCACGGATATGATCCGCCAGCACACGAAATGCTACGGCTTGTTTACTATCACTGTAATCATATTTTTTACCGGTGATCTTTTCTACCTGGCTGATGGTGCCGCTAAAAATATCCGTATCGTAATTCGATGTTTTGTTTTGCAATACTCTTACCAGGCGTTCAAGACCCATTCCTGTATCCACATGTTTCGCTGGTAATGGTTCAAGCGTACCGTTCTTTGAGCGGTTGAACTGGATAAATACATTGTTCCAGATTTCTATCACCTGCGGATCATCATTATTCACCAATAATTTTCCGTCTGATTTTTTTCGTTCGGCATCGGGGCGGCTGTCCACATGTATTTCAGTGCAGGGACCACAGGGACCCGTATCACCCATTTCCCAGAAATTATCTTTTTTATTGCCCGGAATGATCCTGTCTTCACTGATCCATTTTTTCCATTCTTCCAGCGCTTCTTCATCTTTGGGGATACCTTCTTTTACATCGCCTTCAAATATGGTTACATAAAGACGGTCCTTGGGAATCTTATATACTTCGGTAAGCAATTCCCAGCTCCAGGCAATAGCTTCTTTTTTAAAAT
This sequence comes from uncultured Bacteroidota bacterium, assembly GCA_946479615.1. The sequence continues at coordinate 25,821 of CAMLGR010000035.1, forward strand.
AATCTCCAAAGCTCCAGTTACCCAGCATTTCAAACATCGTATGGTGATAGGTATCCACACCTACTTCTTCCAGGTCGTTGTGTTTGCCGCTTACCCGCAGGCATTTTTGTGTGTCGGCGGCACGGGCCCAGGGTGCATTTTTATTGCCCAGGAAATAGTCTTTAAACTGGTTCATCCCTGCGTTGGTAAACATCAGGGTAGGATCGTTCTTAACGACAATGGGGGCCGATGGCACTATCTCATGCCCCCTGGAACGGAAAAAATCCAGGAACTGCTGACGTATATCTGCGCTGTTCATACTATGAAAGCTAAAAAGGGTTGACTTTTGATGCTGAACGACTTATATTTGTCATCCCCTCCCCGGTAAAGGAAGGGAACCCCGCCTGCCTGAGCGTTAGCGAAGGAGGCAAAGGTAATGTTTCAAACGGCATTTGAACTCAACTCAACCAGGGTTAAACGCTTGTTTGTTATGAAAAAAATCAAATATTACTATAACACCAATACCCTTCGTTATGAAAAACTCGAGGTTCCCCTGCGCGTTAAATTGCTGCGCATCTTCGGGTTTATAGCTGCCGCCTTCGTCACTGCAGCGCTCATCTCCTATTTCGCTTTCCAGTTTGTCGGTTCTCCCAATGAGAAGTTGCTTCGTTTACAGAATGAGCGCCTGCAGGACCGCTACGAGGCTCTCAGCGACCAGGTAAAAACGCTGGACCAGCAGATGAAAGAGCTGGAAAAAAGAGACAATAATGTTTACCGTTCCATCTTCGAAGCCACACCGATCCCCGATAGCGCCCGTGCACGGGAAATGGAGAACCAGATCGAACTGGCTACCGTAGAAAATATGGGTAATAGTGAATTATTTACTTCGCTTGTATCGACGATGAATAATATCAGCAGCCGGATCAAAGTGCAGAAAAGTTCGTATGATGAAGTAGACGGACTGGTAAAAAATAAGGAGAAATTGCTGTCCCATACCCCCGCCATTCAACCGGTCAGCAATAAGGACCTGACACGTATCGCTTCGGGGTTTGGCTATCGCATCGACCCGATTTATAAGACCACCAAAATGCATGCAGGCATCGATTTTACAGCGCCACAGGGTACTCCTATCTATGCTACGGCAGATGGCACGGTTAAAACTGCAGGTAATACCGGCAATGGATATGGTAATCACGTCGTGATCAACAATGGTTATGGATATGAAACATTGTTTGGTCATATGATGAAAGTAAAAGTGAGTGCCGGGCAATCTGTAAAACGTGGTGAAGTGATTGGCTGGGTAGGGAGTACAGGTAAATCCACCGGCCCTCATTGTCACTATGAAGTACATAAAGGCGGTACCAAGATCGATCCGGTATATTTCTTCTATAATGATTTATCTCCTGATCAATTCGACCGCATTTTGAAACAAGCGGCCTCTTCCAATCAAAGCCTTGATTAGTGAGTGGTGAATGGTCAATAGTCAATGGTGAATGATAACCGAGCATTCATCCCTTAATGTAATAATTGAGTATTCACCATTGACTATTGACCATTCACCATTCACCGCTATTCACCTCGCCTGTATAACTTTTCCACACTGTGGTACCAACTTTGCTATAGAGCATACATCGTTTGTATCTTTATAGTAATGTATGGGAAAGCCACTTACGCAAATAACATTTGAATTCAGCGCGGCAGCAGAAGAGAATACCAATACTGATGTTGTCACAATAGCGCCTCCTCCGCCAATCATTAAAGAAAAAAAAGCCATGGTAACGAATACACCCGTTAAGAAAGGCACATCAACGAGGGGCAGGCGTTCTTTAAAAGATATCGCGCTTACTGCCGATCTTATCCAGGTGCCGGAAGATGAAATTCTTTTTCAGAAACAATATTATTCGATCGGGGAAGTGGCGACAATGTTCCGGGAAAACCAGTCACTGATCAGGTATTGGGAAACGGAGTTTGATATTCTGCAACCCCGGAAGAACCGGAAAGGAGACCGCTTTTTCCGCCCGGTAGATGTAAAGAACCTGGTGCTGATTTATGACCTGCTTCGCCGCCGGAAATTTACCATTGAAGGCGCCAAAGACTACCTGAAGAAGAATAAAAAGGCAGAAGCGAAATTTGAAATGATCCAATCCCTGGAAAAGATAAAGTCTTTTTTACTGGAGTTGAAAGCCAGTCTCTGAGGCATTCATGATTCTTTGTTAAACAGATTGGCCGCTCTGCCTGCAACTTTAACAATTATCCCTTCATCTTCTGATTGCTTGCTGTTAGTTTTACACCCGCTTACATAAACATTTATGAAGAAATTTTTTATTCTCTCCGTACTGTCTGTTTTTTCTGCTCTTGCTGCTTTTTCTCAAAATCAATTTGAAGTAAGTGCAGATCCCAAAACAGGTGAAAAAGTAATGAAAGGCATTATCTCGCGTTCCGTTCTTGAAAAAGAGCCCAGTTTTACCTGGTATGCCGACGCACAAAAAATATATGCTCCCAATGAAATGGCAGTTACTGCTTTAAAAAAGAATGTTGATTCGGTCGAGTTGCTGGTATTCATGGGCACCTGGTGCGAAGATTCGCATTTCATAGTACCGCGCTTTTTCTCATTATTGGATAAAGCCGGTTTCTCATCCGATCGTGTAACGCTTATCGGTGTTGACCGTAATAAAAAAACATTGAGCCATCTTTCCGAAGCAATGAATATCACCAACGTTCCTACGATCATCGTTTTGAAAAAAGGAAAAGAATTGGGCCGTGTGATCGAATATGGCCACGATGGTCTTTTTGATAAAGAATTAGGACAGATACTTTCTTCCAACTAACAAGTGAGCAAGCTGCTTCACTTAAAACCCAACATCTAAAACCTGGTATTATTTTACTTCAACCGATCGCTGCCGATGATCTTTACTTCCGTGGAGGAACCGGCAATATCGATTTTTAATTCTTCGAGGAGCTTTAATATACTGAAGTTGATCTCTTCCTTGACTGTATTATAATCTTTCTGGGTGATCGGGCCGGTAAAATATTCTACCAATACCTGGAAAGAAGCGGAACTGATATCATTCAGTAAAACGGTAGAACTTTCGATTTCTTTTCTTTCCAGTATTTTCCGGATTCCTTTTACCAACTGATCGAGTGCAGCAGCAGTAGTTGACAATCCCGCTTCAATACGCAGGTCGCCTTTACGCTGCGTACGTAAAGAAAGATTATCGAGAATACTATCGACCATTTGCTTATTCGGTACGGTAATAAATGTTTTCTGATCCGTACGTATGCGCGTACTTCTCAATCCGATCTTTTCAACCGTGCCGGTAAAATTATGCACTTTCACCACATCTCCCAGGCTAAAGGGTTTATCAAAAAATATAATGAAAGAAGCGATCAGGTTTTCCAGGCTTTCCCGTAAGGCGAGTGCGATTGCTGCTCCAACAAGACTAAGACCCGTCAACAGGTTACCGATATTGGACCCGAAAACAAATTTCAGGATCATCAGTAAGCCAATAATAACAAGAATGACCTTGAAGAAATCCTTGAAAAAAACGATCAGTTGATTATCTGTTGGATCAGGCGTTTGATTAGCGCGTATGCTAAGTATGATAGAAATAAAATCGATGATCCGTAACAAAAGACGGATAAATGAAATAATGATCACAAAAGAACCGATCGCAGTGAAAAGTTCTTTCGTAGAGATCTTATAAATTTCTACGTTTAATTCAGCGGGGAAATTCAGTTTGTGCAGGGCGATCACTGTAACCAGTACAGCCAGGAAAAAACCCAGTGGTCTTGCTACCAGCGTGATAAAAGATTTTTTCTCTACATCTTTCCAGACACGGCGGATAAACTGGAATAAAAGAAGAGCGATAGAACGGGCAAGATATTTTTTAACGATCACTACAAACAGGATAACTATCGCAACGATGAGATAATTAAGTAAACTATTATCCAGCCATTGTTTTTTCAAAAATTCAAACATACTATACTGCTCCCGTAGGTCGCAAAACTAATTAAATCCCACCGGCCTGCCGTCATTGGAAGGAGTAAATTTCTATACTATCTTTTTTCATAGCATAGAGCCGGGATGAAGTGAAGTTAAAATACGGACTTTGGTAAAGTTCAGCGGGCATGTTCCAGTTTTCCACCCGGAAATTGACAATGTTGTACCGATGCAGGATATTGCCGGACGACCCGTAAATGTATTTCCCTGCTACCTTCAGGTTGTGCCAGCCGGTGATCGGGATTTTATTTTTCAATGCCCCGTAATAATCGAATACAAAGACAGCTTTTGAAGAATCATACAGGTATACAAACTGGTCCTGGTCGTAAATCTTTTGTGGCGAAGGCGCCTGGTCGAATAACATCCGGAAATCGGGGGTTTCCTGTAACAGTTTGCCTTCTTCATCGATCTTCTTCAGTTTATTTTCCACTTCATCGTATATCCAGATCTTATTATCATACGACTGACCGATCGCACGTGCCTGCAATATGTTTTGTTTGCGCAGGTCGATAATATTACGGATAGTGAGGAATTTATCGAGCACGACAATAGTGGCGAAATCGCGGTAGTATAATAATATTTTCAATGGGTTGGAAACATCGATCAGGGTAGCTTTTCCGAATTTTTTTACATCATTGAACACACCCATCGAATCTCCGTTGGCATTTAGTTTTTTTACCTGGTTGGTGCTGCTGAGCAGGTAAATATTATCGAGATTGTCTACCGTAAAAGCAACGATATCACCGTCTATCCTTTTGAAGAATTTAAAAGATGTATCTGTTTGCGTCTTTGCCTGGGCAAAAAACAGGAGAAGCGATACTATGGTCAGAAATCTCTTCATGATTGATTGCGGATGATCTTGTCATCGTTTCCTTTGAAAGAAACCAGGTTCATGGTTGCCCCATCAAGGACCGCATAAGTATAATAACGTATCCAGTCACCCAAATTAATATACCGGCTGCCATCAGACAGACGAAAATCGATGGGCAGGTGTCTATGTCCAAACACAAAAAAATCAATCTTTTTTTCTTTCAGGGTGTCTTTGCAATAAGTGATCAGCCATTCCTTGTCCTCGCCGAGAAAAATCTCCTCTTTGGCCCCTGTTTGCGCCCGGCTGCGGCGGCTGAGATAATTGGCGATACCTACTCCCACAACAGGCGGAAGGATACCAAATAGCCACTGGCAGACAGGATTGCGGAATATTTTTTTAAGCCGTTTGTATCCATGATCGCCCGGGCCCAAACCATCACCATGACCCACCAGGATTTTTTTCCCATTTCTTTCAAATTCTTTGGGCTCGAAATAAACGGGGATATTTAATTCAGTCTGCAAATAGTCGCGCATCCACATATCATGATTGCCCACAAAAAAATGCATCGGGATGCCGGCATCGGTCAATTCTGCAAGTTTGCCCAGTAAACGGACATATCCTTTTGGCACTACTTTTTTGTATTCGTACCAGAAATCAAACATATCGCCGACGATAAATATCTCTGCGGCATCGTCTTTTATTTCAGTAAGAAACTGTACAATGATCTTTTCTCTCTCCAGGCTGGAAGCATGGTCAGGAGCGCCTAAATGAAAATCGGAAAGAAAATATATTTTTTTTGACACGTCAGTAGATACTATTTTGAAAACAGTTTGTATTCACCTTCTATCACACCGTCGCTTTTTTTATCAGCTGCTTTAAATAAAACGGGGAAAGAAGAAAGTTTCATGCAATTTATTTGAGTATATCAACACTTCATTCCGTTTCCTGTGAACAGGAGCAAGCTGCTGATTTTTTAAGACGGCTAATTTATTTTTTCCGTCCCTTGTATTCCATCAGGTCACTGGAAGTGATAACAGGTTTGCTGCTTACATCACCGCAATACCAGTATATCCATGCAGTAACCGGTTTGCCATGACTGAATATCGTTGCCGGCAGGCGCTGGTATAAAGGAGTTTCGCCATGCTCGGGAACCACACCTTCATAATCATCCAACTGGCCAATGGCCCAGGAAAATTCTGCTTCGTTTTTGATCACATACAATTCACCCAATATGAATGTATCTTCTTCAGAAGGTATGGCCGCAGGATATTCACCCATATCAAACAGCTTTCCTTTTACTTTTGCATCGCTGACAAGGTTGAAATAACGGCTGATGTATTCATACGCCGGGCTGCGGAAACCACTGCGCAATGAACCATACACGAATAAATGATGAATGCTGTTATCAGTCATATCCTAAAAGTACAACGCTGCGGGCAATAAATATCAGGATTCTACGAGGAATACATATGCTTCTTTAGGACCGTGCACACCTACCACCAATGTTTTTTCAATATCGGCCGTACGGCTGGGGCCCGTAGCAAAGGTGATCAGCGAAGGAAGTTTGCTGCCATACTTGTCTTTGACCAGTTGCAAAGCATCTTTCACATCATAAACAAGCTGATCGGTATAAGCAATGCAAATATGAACTGGAGCATATACGCTGGTGATGCGGCCGCTTGGTTGTGCCGCACTCATTACCACGGAGCCCGTTCTTGCCACCAGGCATTCACAGCCGGTGATCGATACATCGCAATCAGCAATGCCGGTTGTAACGATACGATCCTCAAGTTGCACACCAGCCGATTGCAATAATTTATCTTCGAGGCAATATACTTTCTTCCAATCCATTTTTTTTACCAGGCTGCTCAGTTGAAAAGCCAGCTCCTGCCGGTTGATACAATAGATAAACCTGCCCTGTAGTTTGGAAAACTGTTCGGCAAATTCTACTTCTTTTTCCTGGCTGGAGGGTTGAAATACCGATTCATTTCCTTCGCTTTTGGGAAAAGGAAGAGGCGTTGAATGACTCAACGCCTTACGTATTTTTTTTAAAATATTTTCTTTGGAAGGAGAAACGTTCATGTGTGAAGTTTAAGGGTTTAAGGTTTAACAGTTTAAGAGATGTATTCTTAACCATTGAACCTTTAAACTTTTAAACGATATTATGGCAACGACTTGTTCGTAACATCACTATCATAAGGCGGTACGCCGGCTGAAATTTCACCGGTGCCTGCTGTAATATCCGGCGTCTCTTCATCTGTTAACGATTTCTTTTCCTCGTACGGTCTTTTACCGATCAGCGTTTCCACATCACTCTGGAATAATACTTCTTTTTCCAGCAATGCTTCCGCCAGCTTGGCAACCTGCTCTCTTTTTTCCAGTAATAATTTCTTTGTTCTTTCATATTGCGCATCGATCAGTTTTCTTACTTCTTCATCGATGAGCCTGGATGTTTCTTCCGAATACGGTTTGGTAAAACTGGTTTCCTGCTGCGGATCATAGAAACTGATATTACCTATTTTATCATTCATACCGTATACCGTAACCATTGCATAAGCAATACGCGTGATCTGTTGCAAATCGTTCTGCGCGCCGGTAGATATTTTACCAAAAAAGATATCTTCACTTGCTCTTCCACCCAGTGTCATGGATATCTGGTCGCTCAACTGGTCGGTGTTATAGAGGTATTGTTCTTTCGGTGTGTATTGCGCATATCCCAATGCAGCAGTACCTCTTGGCACGATCGTTACTTTCAATAAAGGATATGCATGCTCGAGGAACCAGCCGCAGATCGCGTGTCCTGCTTCGTGGTAAGCAATAACTTTTTTCTCTTCGGGTGAAATGATCTTGTTCTTTTTTTCCAGTCCACCTATCACCCTGTCAACTGCATCTTGGAAATCCGACATATCAACGGATTCTTTTCCTTTTCTCGCAGCAATCAGGGCCGCTTCATTACATACATTGGCGATATCAGCGCCGGCAAAACCCGGTGTTTGCTCTGCCAGTTTATGTACATCGAGCGTCTGCGATACTTTGATGGGTTTCAAATGCACTTTGAAAATTGCTTCGCGGCCTTTCAGATCGGGTTTATCGATCGTGATCTGCCTGTCAAACCTGCCTGGTCTCAATAAAGCAGTATCCAGTACATCAGGTCGGTTAGTAGCTGCCAGCACAATAATGCCTACATCCGTACCAAAACCATCCATTTCAACGAGTAATTGGTTCAGGGTGCTTTCTCTTTCATCATTACTCATCATCACATTCTTACCCCTTGCACGACCGATAGCATCTATTTCATCGATAAAAATGATACAAGGTGCTTTTTCACGCGCCTGTTTGAAAAGATCTCTTACACGGCTGGCTCCTACTCCTA
>CAMLGR010000036.1 GCA_946479615.1 uncultured Bacteroidota bacterium
CAAAGGTAAGGTTTTCAAGCTTCAGATTCTCTATGTAAGGGATAAAAAGTGCGTGGCTGTCGAGATGATCGACGGGGATATCGAAATAGCCCTGGATTTGGGGGGCGTGAAGGTCCATGGTGATGATCCTGTCAGCGCCGGCTGCCACTAACATATTGGCAACCAATTTACTACCGATGGCTACCCGGGGTTTATCTTTTCTGTCCTGGCGGGCGTAGCCATAATAAGGCATGACCGCAATGACCTTATAGGCCGAGGCTCTTTTGGCCGCATCGATCATCAGCAGCAGCTCCATCAGGTTGTCTGCCGGGGCATAGGTGCTTTGGACAAGAAAAACAAAATCGCCACGAATACTCTCCAGGAAGGTTGGAGAAATTTCACCGTCACTAAACCGTTGAATATGAATGGCTCCCTGCTTGGCGCCATATTTTTTACAGATATCAGTGGTCAGTTCCTGGGAACTAGTTCCCGCAAAAATTTTAGCTGATTGCATGTCTGAATATGTATTTCAAAGAGAAATTCCCTTTGAAGCGGCGAAGATATTAATATCACCGCAATCAGCACAGGCAGCGCAAAAATATTGATCTGTAACCGATTGTTATCTGACTACAGCTGCGGTTGAAACCTGCACCGCATAACCCTGTGTTTGTTTCTCAGGTGACTTTTTAGCCATTCCTGAAGCTGTAGCATTGGAACTGCAACTATAAAAAAGGGAAGAACAAATAAAGATGGAGAATAAAAGAACCACTACATACATCACCGCAAAGAACAGGATTGGATGTAACGCTCCCACAGAGCTAAAGGATTTGGATTTCATAAAGGGCCAGATTTAGTGTTTTCAATGTTTGGATTTTTCACGCTGAAACGGGGTAAAACCTCGTTCATAGCCATAAAAATATTTGTTAAATTGGATTCATGCAAGAGAATAAATACCCAATTAAGGATTGGGCAAAGGACGACAGGCCAAGGGAAAAACTACTAGTGAAAGGTGCTGAAACTCTTAGCGATTCGGAGTTGCTGGCGATCCTCCTGAATAAAGGAACACCAAATAAAAGTGCGGTAGAACTGGCCAGGGAAGTGCTGAAATTAGGGCATGATAACCTGAATGAACTGGCTCGGGTATCTATTCCGGATTTAATGAAAATCAAGGGAATAGGCGAAGCAAAAGCTATCACACTGGCCGCTTCCCTGGAGCTGGGAAGAAGGCGGAGGGGTAGTCTCGAAAAGACAATTGTTACTACCAGTTCCGATATTGCCGGTTATCTCCAGGAAGCATTGCAGGATCATCAGCGCGAAGTATTCGGAGTCATCTATATGAACAGGGCCAATAAAGTGATCCGGTTTGAAATTGTCAGCGAGGGCGGTATTACGGGCACGGTGGCCGATCCCCGGGTGATTCTGAAACTGGCCCTCGGGCTAAATGCCGTAAATATTATCCTTTGCCATAACCATCCTTCGGGCAGCCTGAAACCGAGCCATGCCGATGTAGAGCTGACGGCTAAGATCAGGCAGGCCGCTAACTACCTCGATATCCGGGTCATCGATCATATTATAGTCAGCGAATGCGGCTATTTCAGCTTTGCCGATGAGGGAATGCTGTGATTAACCCAGCACCTGTCCTCACTACGCTTGTGCCGTCGGTCCCCCGAAATTGAAAGGCAATTGAATTTCTTCGAGGTCCTTGATCTGTCCGTTGACGGATTCGTATTTACTGATGTTTTCCGTCAGGGCTTTCATCAGGCGCTTGGCATGCTGCGGGGTAAGAATAATGCGTGATTTGACCTTGCTTTTAGGAGTACCTGGCATAACATTGACAAAATCAATGACGAATTCTGCATGGGAATGGGTAATGATCGCCAGGTTAGCATAAGCGCCCTCGGCTACTTCTTCTGATATTTCTATATTGAGCTGATTCGGTGGTTGTGGATGCTGATCTGCCATAATAATGTATTAGGGAGCAAAAGTAGGAAACGGAAAGGAGGGAGAAAATTTGAAAAATTGGGAAATTTTGGAATTGGGAAACTGGGAAATCGACAGGGGCATTGCTAATAGATAAATGGGAAGATCCTTAAATGTTTCTCCGCTTCTGTTTCCAATAAGGCTTCCAGCTTCTTCTCTATTTTATTCATCAGTAAACAGGTAATGAAAATCTTATTCTGGTTATTACTAAAAACGATCCGGTAATATCTGTACCGCTCAAAAGAATAAACCCCTGTACCCCTGCCGTAGGATGAATAATAATGCAATTGGTTTATATCCCTGAACGAAAATCTGTACTCTTGCCGCTGATCCTTGTAGGCGATTTCTTTTGTTTCGGTATTTATGCTTACTAACGATTTCCCGTTTTTTAATAAATATTGTATGTGCAGTGCCAACGCAGGAAGGATATCAGTTAAGAAGATAATTATGAAAACGACTATAAAAGGAGTTGATGGCATGTGAAAGCCGAAATAATAAAAGTAAAGACCAAATAAAAATAGATACCTTACGAGTAAAGGAGCTAACAACAAAACGTGTTGTGAAAAAGAGGTTTTTAATTTATATATCATAATAAAACAGGTAGTATCCAGGCACACACCGTTGTTAGTATTGTCCCTTTTCATAAATATACAATAGTAGTGAACGATATGGTTAAGCATAGGCCTAATCATATCATCAGTTTTTTATATGAAAATGCCCTGCTGGTTGGTATCTGCTTCCACATTTCGTAGGGTTTTGTTAGGGGCTAAAGCGTTCCGAGCGCTTTATCCTAACAAAACCCTGGCAAGAGGCGAATCTATCCTGAAGGAATTAGTTACCCCGACGTATCAAGGTCGCTTCACAAACCCCAATCGGAGCGCTATTGAAACTGTCAGGACATGAATTAAGCATACCTACAGGATTAGAAATAGAGCACTTAAGGATCGTACATTTTTCTTGAATAGTACTCCCGGTCCCAACCTGATTGTTGATATTAAAATAAAGCACTGTTTATCATACATTGAAAACCGGGCGATCGTATAACTACCTCGTTTTCAGAATAGATTACTCCTGAAATCAAATAAATAACGGCCTTGTCTATCTTGATTTGTTCAGCCTTTTAGCCTATTTTCGCAGATACTTTTTATTATGGATAATAATTATGTTATTTCGGAATCAATTGCCGCTCCGGGCACAATTTCTGCATTTATCAATCAAACAGAATTAAGCATTACTGAAAATCAACATATTATCAATAAGTATGCGGTTTCTTTATCTGGAAAAAAAGAAAAGAAAAAATTTATTGCTACTGAACCTGCTCTTTCTGATTTTGACAAGGAGCATTTAAAGGGAAAGGATATTGCTTTTTCTCAAAACCTGCCTTTTTATACCTGCATCAATGGCTTCTCCGATTTATGGTTAAAAGAATATAAATCAGGTGAGCTTTTTCTGCTTAAACGGACATTTGATTGGAGCAAGGATAAATCTGAAGAAGAGATACTTCAAAAGTTACGATAAACGATGCCACCAGAATTGCTTGTTGTCTCAGGGCCCAATGCTTGCGGGAAAACAACTTTTATTCATCGCCATGAAAAATTCTTCCTGAAAAAAAAATTCACGCTGGTTATTCCCGATGAGATCAATGCAGAATATGGTCAGTACAATGCTTCCGCGGTAAGTAATAAGTTGATGCTTTGCCAGCAAAAAAAAGAAAGTGTTGTATATGAAACGTTATTACAAAATCCCGATGTTATTAAAAATGTAACTCATTTCAAAGACTTAGGGTATCGCTCCACTCTATTTCAGTTTTTTGTAGAAACAATCGAGACATCAGCATTGCGCGTAGAAGATCGCAAATATAAAGGCGGTCTTCAAATCCCATCAAAAGAGGTACATTTTAATTTTAGCGAGAATTTTGAGAATGTAGCCTCATACCATTTCCTTTTCGATGAAATTATTTTTATCGATGCCACTGATTTTATGCAATTAAAAATAGCAGGGGCCTATGCCAATAGAGAAATAACCTATTATCAATCGAATCGTTCAGTTTATATAAAAAATTTATTGAAAAGAATTATTCCTCAATGTAATCCGGATGAGAAATTCCTATCAGCATTCGCCAACAACAAGGATTTTGGTTCACTCACCCGACATAGATTATCCCAACTCATAAAGGAATTAGTACCCTCTTCCAATAATTAGACGATTACTTTAGCTTAATTTCCAACAAAGAAATATCAAAAAGAAAGCCGCCCGGTGGGCGGCTTCTTCTGTAAAACAATCAGCACTGGTTAGAATTTATCGAACCATAATTTCTTTGTGATCAGATCACCACCAATAGCAGCGGAAGCCGCTGTATAGTTGGTTCTATTAAGATTCTGTTCTACTACCGGATATGTCATCCTTTTGATAACAGAAGCTGTTTCACCACTGGCGAATAATGCACCTGAAGGAACATTCAGGACGGGGTAATCCAAACGTCTCCATTCAGTCCATGCATCATATCCCCTGTTATAATAAGCGATCCATGCCTGCAAACCGATCTTTTGTTTGTAAGTACCAGGAGCCGTTGCATAGGCAACAGAAGGTTGTGAGCGATAGGTTAAAGCCTGGGCTTCTGTACCACCCCACTCTTCGACCGAAGCATCGATACCGTTGTTATAATGCTCTTCTGCTGTACCACCTACGGCAATTCCTCTTTCTACAGCTTCTGCTTTCAGAAATTCCATATCAGCATAGCTGAAGAAAACATGAGGATTGACAGGATCGGCCACTTTATCTGAAGGAGCAGAAAAATCATTGAACGTGGCACTGGCACCAGGGGTTTGTCCTGCATAAACACCTCCCGAAATCGATTTATTGAAATAGAAAGGAATACGCGGATCGTTGTATTTCTTCAATGTATCCATGAATGGTTTGGCAGCCACAAAATCGTGACGACCACTCTGGATCAGATCTTCCCATACAGGATTTGTATTGGGAGGAGAAGAAAGATAATGCATCATAATGTTCTCATCGTTGGAGCTGACTACATTTGGTGCAGCAGCTAGTACAAGAGCAGAACCTTTGGCAAAATCTGCATCAGTGATCAGCATGCCCATCCGCATTTTCAGCGAATTGGCAAAGATCACCCAGCCATCCATATCATCGTTCAGGATCAGATCCGAAGAACCATAACCCGAAGCATTTACGTCCAGTGCTGCCAATGCTGCATTGAGGCGGGCCACCACCTTGTCGAATACCTGTGTCGCCGGATCATATTTTGGCTGTATATTATCGATATTCAATGCATCATCATAAGGAACATCACCAAATGTAGTGATCAGCGTATAGTAAGCATACGAGATGAGTATCTCATTGATCGCCTTCCTGTTCTTGATCTGGGCAGCAGACAGGGCAAGTGTTTCGCCATCTACTACGCTGGAAGCTTCTGTCAGGTCTTTGATTACATCCCTGTACATGGCAGCAAACCACCTGTCAGGAATACTACGCTGGTTCAGGTTATACCTGGTTTCATCGCGATAGATCGTCTCTGTCCAGTATTGCACAAAAAGCCTGAAGTTGTTATTGTTTACGTTTGTACTGGCCATCACATCGGATAGATTGACCGAAGCATTGGCGAATAATGACGCCGAAGGCACTACCGTCGGACGGGTTGGGTTGTTGTTCAGATCGGTGATATCCTTTTTACAGGAAACCATCCCCACTGCACCCAGTATGATCAGACTACAAAAAATTCTTTTCATATATAAAGATTTAAAATTATTAGAGTTTCACTTTCACATTAAATCCTACGGTACGCACACCCGGGTATGCACCTGTCTGAATGCCGATCAGGTTACCAGAGCTGAATCCTTCTTCAGGATCTGCATAAGGCAGATTCTTGTGAAGGATAGCCAGATTTCTTCCTACCAGTGATACATCGATGCCTTTAATGATCTTGCCATTAAAGAACCTTGCCGGCAACATGTAAGAAAGTGCAACTTCTCTTAACTTAACATATCCTGCATCATATACAAATCTTTTATCAGGAGCAGATACATAACTATCATACTGGCCATAAGAGCCGCCGGCATAATCACCATCATACAAACTGATACGTTTTGTATTAGGTTTTCCATCGGCTGTTACACCTGGTCTGATGATACCACCACTGCTTGCATCATTTGTCAAGGGATCCCTGATCGGATTACCCAGATCATTCAAACCACCTGTCTCTGCATATAAACCACCAGCCAATGCATAATACATATCAGCCGTGAATACAGAACCACCATGTTTGATATCGAACAGGCAACTCAACGAAAGACCTTTGTAAGTGAATTTGTTGGTGATACCTGCTGTCCAGTCAGGATTCACATTACCCAATGTATAGTTATTGGAAGAAGTGATCAGGTAATTACCATCATCATCAATAGTCGGTTTGCCATTGGTATAGATATAGTCTGTACCATGGATAGTACCATAAGGTTCATTCAGCGTTGCATTCAATGTGATACTACCCTGGAAAGAACCCAGTACGATATTATCAACGTCGTTATACAATTCTGTTACCTTGTTCTTGTTCTTTGTCCAGTTTACATTGATATCCCAGGAGAAATCTTTTGTCTTGATGGGAGATCCATATACCTGTAATTCAATACCGCTGTTTTGCACAGTACCGGAGTTAACATATTTCTTTGTATATCCTGAAGCTGTAGAGACAGTCAATGGAAGGATCTGGTCAACTGTTTTAGCATTGTAATAGGTAACATCGATGCCTACTCTTGATTTCAGGAAAGACATTTCAGTACCAATTTCAAAACTTTTGGTACGCTCTGGTTTCAGGTTCAGACTGTTCTTGGTGCCCGATACAGAGAACAGTGCATTGCCATTGTAAGAAGTAACTTCCTGGCCGGAGTTACCATCGATATCACTTACATAGAAATCATTTACAGTATATAAAGGAGCATCACCACCTACTTCAGCGTAGTTAGCTCTTAATTTACCATAGCTGAGCCAGGTAGGTTTCACCAGTTCAGAGAATACAAAACCAGCCGACACAGAAGGATAATAATATACGTTATTACCATCAGGCAGAGTTGAAGAACGGTCCCTGCGGATCGTGGCATCCAGTACATATGTGTTTTTGTAAGAGAATGTTCCGCCGGCAAATAAACCTTCTACACGGCGTGTGCCTTTGAACTCAAGTGGCGGAGCCGGTGTATTGATGGAGTTGGCAATGGTATACAGGTTAGGAACACCTAATCCGCCATTAGTAATTGCATCGAGGCTGGAACGTGTTTGCACCCGTGTATTGGAACCCACCAGTGCTTTCACCGTAACATCGTTATTAAGATCCCAGCTGGCATTGGCCAACAGGTCGTAGTTGAATTCGGTATAATCCTGGTTGAATCTCCTGTAGAAAGGCACACCCACACTGGTCAATGCTTTTCTTTCTTCTTCCAGTTCATTATATCCATCCAGTGAAATTCTTCCCATTATATTCAGCCAGCTCAATGGTTTGTAATTGAGGTATACATTTCCGAAATACCTGTTACGACTATCTGTTTCCACGCTTTGATAACGGGTGAAATAAGGGTTGTCCCAGAACTCGGGTTGCAATTCTCCATTCGGGCCATCATGCATATTCCAGGTAATGTTTTGCTTATTCAGGAAATAAGCCTGTTCGAGTTCCTTGATATCCACGTTTGTTTCCCACCATTCGCGGAAGTTAGTCATCAGGTTAAGGGCATTGGCACCATCATAACCTGTTCCGAAACGTCCTTTCCCTTTTATACGGGAATAGTTGGCAGATAAACCGGCTGTTAATTTATCATTCAGTTTATAGGTAGCAGACATGTTAAGCAGGTCTTTTCCTAATGAACTGTTTGGCAAAACACCACCTTCATTGCTGCGGGTATATCCTAATGCAAAAGTTCCTTTTTCGCCACCTGTTTCCAGGAAAACACTGTTGTTGAAGGAAGCAGGTTTTTCGAAAAAGGCAGAAGGATCATTTTTAGCAGCTACCCATGGAGTGGCTTTACCATAATTAGGCATACCGGGAACAAAAGCGGTCCATTGATACACCAGAAGATTGGGATCGAATTTGATACCCCAGGAAGCATCATCCTGTGTTGGGGCCACATCGTCATCGATACCATCACCATTTACATCGGCTGCGCCGAAATAATCACCATATCCTGCACCATAATCTTTCTGGTATTTGGGGAATGTATTGCGCAGGATAGAGCTTACAGCTACACCTGAATTTACTGTTACGCTGAAACCATTCTTTCCTTTTTTGGTAGTAACGAGGATCACACCATTGCTACCGCGTGAACCATACAGGGCGCTCGCAGCAGCACCTTTCAGTACAGTCACACTTTCAATATCATCGGGGTTGATATCAGCGGCAGCATTACCATAGTCATAACCACCACGGCCGGTAGTCTGATCCAGTGTATTGTTGTTCGCATTATCAAAAGGAACACCATCAATTACAAACAACGCCTGGTTATTGCCAGTCAATGATTTGGAACCGCGCAACAGAACGTTGGTCGATCCACCCATAGTGTTGTTTTGTTTAATGTCAAGGCCAGCTACTTTACCACTCAGACTACTCATTACATTTGTACTACGTGTCTGGCTGATATCAGCGCCGGATACTTTCTGGGCTGCGTAGGGAAGCTGGTTCTTGGTCCTGGTAATACCGAGGGCTGTAACTACTACTTCCTGCATTTCTCCCTGGTTGTCAAGACTTACACTGACAGTGGAGGATGTGCCTACTCTTACTTCTTTGTTGGTGAATCCGGTAGAGGTGAATACTAAAGTTTCGCCTTCTTTAGCTTCGATTCTGAAATTACCGTTGGCATCTGCAGCAACTGCTGTTTTGGTGCCTTTAACTGTTACGGTTGCGAATGGTACAGGACTTCCTTTGCTATCCTGTACCTGCCCGGTGATTGGTCGGGTCTGTGACGAGGCGACTGCAAAACAGCATAGCAGCACTGTTAGCAGCGTTGTGAGTTTTCTCATGTAAACGTCAATTTAGATTTAAAATAGAATTGCCTTTTATATTTAAATTATCCGTGCCCATTCGGATAATATAAATGCACATTTTAAAATCCAATAAAAAAGTATTCTGCGGTAGTTCGTCCAGTTTTCACGGTGAGTGTCGTAAGAGGGAGACAGCGTCACCGGAATAAAAGCTGCGGGCAAGGTAATTTTTTTTTAACAAAGCCATCACAAAAAAATAATTAGAAATGCTTAGCAGGGATCTAAAATGAGAGGGAAGCCTGGAACTTTATTTCGCTTTTGTTGTCATTTTCATAGTATAAACCATTAGAATTTTCGTTTTTATTGTATTTGTAAAATGTGCGCGAACATTTAAAACTCAAAGAAATTTTTTGATTCAGATCATAATTTAAAAGCAGGTAACAGTGTAATCCTGTTCCTGCGAATGATGGGATCGAGAAATTATACAGTAAATCATTTTCATACGCATATATGCGGGAATCATAATTTGTTGTCTCAAACCCCGCCAACCTCGCTGCGCAGGAAAGCCGCTCCAGGGGCGGTTTACAGAGCACATCAGTGAAAAATAAAAAGCCCGTCACGGGACTGTCATCCGTATCAAACCATACCAATTCGACCCGGTTTCGCAGGGTGAGCGACCTACTGATCGCATAATTGATCTGTGTGCGCCAATTATATTTTTTGGATATCGAACCAGCCACATTGGTTTCGCCTGTCTGTGTTTTTTGTCGTGTTTCATTTTTATAACGTGTAAATATTTCCACACTTCTGTTGGGCGCATAGCTCACCTGTATTAAAAATTCTTTCCCTTGCGATGGTGCATCGACGAGGTATTTGAGCCAGGGAAACCGGTACAGATCTGCATATGCAGATAGCTCCCACCCTGTAGCCGGTCGTATTAATATACCTGTATAAAATCCCTGCTCATTAGAAACAGTTGTGTTCTCCGTAAATGCTGAACTGTTAAGCGATTGATAGCCGGCCGAAAGATTTCTATATAATAAAGAAATATCAGTTGTCTTATCGATGCTCAAAAGACATCCCTGTATAACAGCTTTGTATCCCCGTTTATCGATAGCGGCTTCACCAAAGAGGTGCAGGTTCCTGTGCGTATAACTGTAATCGATGCTTGTGTTCCGCCAGTTATCGCCGGAGATAGCATATAGATTATAAGGTTCATCGCGTTTTTGCAAAGCAGCTGAAAATTTATATGCAATGCTGTTAATAGCCACCTGCCATTTTTCATTTATATATTTAATGGTTGTTCCTGCTGTTACCTGCAGCAATTTATTTTTACCGGCGATCTCGCCCGGTGTACGATGGTAGCCGGATGTTTGAAAAGAAGAAAAATATTTTTCGTTGGCACTATCATTCTCTATCGCTGCGCTTAATTTTCGCAAAGAGAAAAAACCGGTAAGCTCCCATTTAGTTTTACGGATAGTGATCGCTGTGCCACGATGAAAATTAAATTCACCGGCAGAGTTATAGGGCCTGATCACGGGTGATTGTCTTTTTACAGACATGGTTTCAGCACTTTTCTTAAATGCCATGCTTTGCCATTGGATCAATCCCTGTCCCATATTCACGGTAAAATCTCCTATCACCAATGCCTGGATGATCCCTTTCTTCGCTATAAAAAAATGAAAGGAATAAAAATCAAATCCTGTTTTTTGTGCTCCTGAAAAAAAACGTTCGCCCGCATCTTTATCACCTGTGATACCAAATTGCAACAGTCTTTTATAATTGTATTTGTACCGGAAGAAAATCCGTTGCGGCGATCCCGTTGCAGCAGGTTCATTGACAGATTTACCCATCGACTGAGCCAAGCGGAATAAGAATTGATGATCTCCCTTACTGAATCTTGTACGCAGATCTTCTGCCAGTGGCAACGGATCAGCTATAGTAATGAAAGGCAGGAGCCGGTAAATCGTATTCAGTTCCCAGCCGGGTACTGCCTGCAATTCGTATTTATCTACCAGTTTCCCAAAGAGTTTGCGGTACCGGATAAAATTTTCTATTTGTATATCACTGAGTATTCTTAATCCTTTCAGATCATTTTCTCCGGCTTCATTCAGACTAAGCGGGTCCTTGCGAAAGCGCGATAACGATTGCAGGTAATTATCATCTTCGGTTATTTCTTCTTTATCGGCCATAGTCTCCAACTGCTGTTCCGTTGCAACAGGCAATTCCTGCGCCTGCTGGCAGAGCCAGGCAGAAACAAAACAAAATAGCAGGATGACTTTTCTTATATATGTTTTCATTTTTCTTCCCGGGATTTAAAATTGTACAAGAGCAACAATCCCGGGCTGATCCCCAATTGTAGATGATAACTGGTAAACAGGTCGAGCCTGTATGCTTTCCTCAAAAAACCGAAGCCTGCCCATATCGAAGAAGAAGCCGAAGAAATACCTGCTTTTGCAATAAGCTGGGGAAGAAATTTATAATACACACCTGCATTGATCGTCACCGGTTTTTCTTCTTCCTTTATTATTTCTGCGCTGACCAGTACCAGTTCCGATGCTTCATATCCGATACCCATGGTATAAACAGCCGGAAGTTTTTCTCCACTGTTTCCCAATCTTCCCCCTACAGGGTTGTTGAGATGAACACCGGCATTCAATGAACGGGTGATATGAAAGATCGCTCCTGCTTCAAAACTCAAGGCTGATGCTGCCCCATAACCGGCAATACTTATGTTGCTATAATTAAATTGTATCCCCGCATCAAGGGCTTTTCCTAATTTTCTTCCATGTGCAAGACCGAGCTGCATTTCTTTATACCCTGTGTAGCCTGCATAACCTGCTTTCCATCCAAAATTGCCATGCGGGGTGATAAGCGCCAGGGCCATTAAATAATTGTTTAGCCCTGGTAATAAAAACCGGTTTTCACCCGATATACCGGCAGCTGTATTTGTTAACTGCGCCAGTGCCGCCTGGTTAACCGGGAAAGAAAAAGCATCTGAAAAATCTTTACTGTACACACCTGACCCCGTATACACTGACGAAGAAGGTTGCTGCAATACCTGTGTAAAGGAATGCATGGAAAATAAACAGGCAGGTAATAATGATATATAATATTTCATGAAAAGGATAGATTTGGAAATCTAAAACTACCCTTTCGTCATAGCGTAACCGCGATGTTGCGTACAGGAAATAATGCTTTTTTCCTCCTGGTTTGCTTGTTTATTTCACCCTAAAAAAACAGGTAAAATCTTCTTATCTCTTTATAAAACATAACGTCGTTGCGTGGAATAATTCTGTACGTTTGCGCATGCAAATTTTAGATGGTAAAAAAGCGGCTCAGTCTATCAAAGATGAGCTTGGCATTGATGTCGCGCAACGGGCCAACGAAGGCAAAAAAATACCTCACCTGGCGGCGATCCTGGTCGGACAAAACGGAGCCAGCGAAACGTATGTGGCGGCCAAGGTAAAAGCCTGCGAAGAGGTGGGATTCAAGTCTACCCTGATCCGGTTTGAGGATTCAATTTCCGAAAACAAATTGCTCGAAAAGATCGAAGAACTGAATGACGATCCCGATGTGGATGGCATATTGGTACAGTTGCCGCTGCCCGGGCATATTTCGGATGAAAAAGTGATCAATACCATTATCCCCGATAAGGATGTGGATGGATTTCACCCGGTGAATATTGGCAAGATGGTGCAGGGCCAGCCTGCTTTTATACCGGCCACCCCGCATGGCATCATGCTGCTGCTCGAACATTTCAAAGTGGAAACAAAAGGAAAACATGCCGTTGTGATCGGTCGCAGTAATATTGTGGGCCGCCCGATGAGCATTTTATTAAGCGAGAACAGTAATCCCGGCAATTGTACCGTTACGATCTGTCATTCCCAAACAAAAAATATAAAGGAACTTTGCCTGCAGGCAGATATTATTGTGGCAGCATTGGGCCGGCCGGGTTTTGTAACGGCAGATATGGTAAAAGATGGCGCCGTTATTATCGATGTAGGTATTACCCGGGTGGAAGATGCTTCTAAAAAATCAGGTTTCCGCTTACGCGGAGATGTGGATTATGAAACGGTAGCATTAAAATCTTCGTGGATCACCCCGGTGCCCGGTGGCGTTGGCCCTATGACTATTGCTGCTTTAATGAAGAATACATTCCGTTCTTGTGAAATGAAGAATTAATTGTCTGCACCGGGATTTGTAGGATTTTTGGGGATTAATGGGATATAACCAATCCTAATAATCCCCAAAATCCTACAAATCCTGGTGCAGACGTCCCTATTATGATCGCAGAAAAAAATATGATCACTCTGCTCCCCGTTATGGAGCATTTTTATACACTGCAGGGTGAAGGCTATCACCAGGGCAGGGCTGCTTATTTTGTACGCCTGGGTGGTTGTGATGTAGGTTGTGTATGGTGCGATGTAAAAGAAAGCTGGGAAGCCGGTAAGCATCCTCTTTACGAAATACAAGCTATCATAGCGGAAGTAAAAAAAACGCCTGCTGAAATCGTGGTGATCACCGGCGGCGAGCCATTGATGCACAATCTTGATCTGCTCACAAAAACGTTTCAACAAGCTGGCATAAAAACACATATCGAAACATCAGGCGCACACCCGTTAAGCGGTCATTGGGACTGGATCTGCTTATCACCCAAAAAATTCAAAGCGCCCTTACCGGAGATATTACCAGCCGCCAATGAGCTGAAAGTGGTTGTATTTAATAAAAGCGATTTTGCCTGGGCTGAAAAATATGCAGCATTGGTTTCTCCTTCCTGCAAACTTTACCTGCAACCCGAATGGGATAAGGCAAAAGAAATAACTCCCCTTCTTATCGATTACATTCTCAGCCATCCCCAATGGGAACTAAGCCTGCAGATACACAAGTATATTCATGTTCCGTGAGGAGGATGGTGAATGAGTGAATGGTCAATAGTGAATAGTGAATAATGAACCATCTATTGTATTCTATATATTTCTCTTCCGGAGCATTGAATATTTTAGAAAATGAATAATTATTATTGACTATTCACTATTGACCACTCACCATTGACCATTCACCATTCACCTCTCACCACTTTAAATTGCATACTATTACTATACGCAGTCACTTCCGGTTTGTACATACATTGCAGGGAAGCCGGGCCACTCATAAAACTTCCTTCCTGCGCTACTTTCATTTCGTATACGATCTCGTGTCTTCCTGATGGAATAAAATCGATAAAGAATTGCGATCCTGCATCCCGCACTGAATGATAATAAGTGAATCCCTCTCCATATTCATACCCGCTGCTGTTATCACCCGGTTCAAAAGCAGCTGCCCGCTTGTCATCGATATACACATAAGACAAAGGTTTAGCCGATTCAATATTTACGATAACACGAATTCTATCAGCTATTTTCACTATCGCATCAGCCGGCAATATTTCCCATATAGCTTGCGCTCCGTTCCATCTGTAGAATTGCTTCGATAACTGTACATTCTTATTCAGTTTGCTTAGTTCTGCCGATGAACTAAAATAGTACAGCCCAATATTTCCACGGGCCGGGCCGGCATTGGTTTTAACCAGCTTTACAGAAGATGGCGACACTGTCGATTTAACGTGTTGAAAAGTATTGCCATTGAATAAATCATCCGATGCTGTTAACATCCCATTTCCAGTCTCAGCGCTGACAGTCTGACTAAGCCCTGTAATAGTTCTATTTTGATGTTCCAGTAAATTAAGTACAGCAGCAGTTGCCTTTGTACTGCTCCAATGGTGATCGGTACGGGCGTTAAGCAGCCATTTAATAATTCCTTTGCTATCATCCATGCCCGCAACCTCAAAGGCTTCTGCCAATAAAGAAATAGTCTCTTCAGTTCCGGTTGCCAGGTCATCGGCATCTGAAATATCTTTCCATCGCAGTCCATTCACCTCATCATTGATAGCCGATTCGCGCAGGGAACGAAGAAGATCGATCGCTTTTGAATACAGGTCATCATTCTTTTCAGAAAAATAAAGCGTGGATAGTATCAGCAGCGCCTGGTTATGTAATGACAACCTTGACGAGGCCTGTCTCCAATCAGCCCGCAATAATTTCTCTATAGTAACATGAAGGCTGTCATTGGCAGGAAAGGATTTCGTCCAATGGCTGCGGCTATACATATAATACAGGTGATTATTGAAGATGCTGTCACTTATATTTTCCAAAAACTGTTCGTCGCAATATCTGATCAATCCATTGATAAAAGAAGTAAAATTTTCATTGAATACACTGACCGGAATCAGTTGATTCCTGCTTTTAAGTTCGCCAAAACCACGTAATACATAGCAGGAAATATAAAAATCGGTTTTACCGCCATTGAACCAGCTCAATCCTCCCCTTCCTGTTTTGAGTTCAGTTAATTTTTTAAGAAGATCCTTTATACCAGGAATGACACGCGATGTGTCCAGTAATTCAAATAATTGCTTTTGCTGTATCGTTGTTTGATGAGAAAGATTTAACCAGGGCATAGTCTCTTCCGCCAGTTCCGCTGGCAGTTTAGCAGTGGCGGTATTTTCTTTTTCTACCGATTCTTTTATTTTATTGAATGAATTTCGCGCAGAGGTATCTGTACGCATGATCTGCAAGGCGGTTATATTGGCAAGTAATTTATTAAAGGTTTGTTCCGCACAACCATAAGGGTAGTTAGCCAGGTAAGGAAGTGAATTGATCAGCGCCGCCTGTGGTTTTGGAGCGATGGATAATCCTATACCATACATATCAGCGGCAGGAACCGGGGGTAATGAGATGGTCGTATCAGCCGCATTGCTCCATACAAAAGGGTGATTATCGCTTACAAATATTTTCGGGCTTAGTACGGGAATAATATGTTCCTCTCCATCTGCAAAATCGCCTGTATGCACGGTTACGATTACTTTCAATGGGTTCAATTGATCTGCCGGCACTGTTATCCCGAATGAAGAAGCGATTGTTGATTTTTTTGCCAGTGAAATATCCCGTTGGGATATGTCGAGCAATTTCGCCGTGATATCCTCCCCTGTTCCTTCATCAATGATACGGCAACTGATTTTTCCTGTGATATCGGTCGTATCGAGATTACTGATGCGGTTTTGCAATACTATCCGGTCGCCCTGGTAAAGCAGGCGCGGCATATTGGGTTGCACCATCAATGGCAATTGGGTAGTTAATTTTCTTTCCGCGTACATGGAGGTCGCCTTTTTTGTATGCGCCATCATTTTCCAATTCCATTCAGTTACACTTTCGGGCATGTTGAAACTAAATGAATAGATCCCGTGGCTGTCTGCGTGTATAGCAGGAAAGAAAAAAGCGGTCTCTGAAAAATTTTTGCGCGGAACGATAACAGGCCCGGGCTCATTGGGTAAAATGATCTGTCCTTTTGTACTTAACACCAGTACTCCCTGCGCTGCCCGTGCTCCATAAATGGAAGTAGCATCTGCACCTTTCAATACCAGGGCTGCAGTAATCGTATTTGGATCAAGACCGGAAATATTTCCCTCGTAAACTACACCATCCAGAATGATCAATGGTTGCGAAGCCGCTGCAATACTTGACATCCCCCTGATGGTTACCGAGGACACTGATCCGGCTAGTGAGGAACGGCGGACTGATCCATATCCTACTACCACTACCTCACTTAATCCTGCAGTATTACCAACCAATCCATCTAAGCGTACACCAGGATTCATCTCATACTGGAAATTATTTTGCCTTCCCCGGCCAGTACCGATCATCCAGCCACCCCAGCCATTATCATATACAAAATCGACCGGGTTCAGCCACCATAAACTGATGACAGAATCATAAGCGATCATTTGCAGGTTCCTGTACCTGTCCCAATCGCGGTTTATGATACCTACCGGGCTATTGATCGATACTCCCCAACGGTTGCTAATATATCGCTGACTGCTATTATTTTCAAATCTTACCCAATCATGCGGATTCAATTTATCCAGCGAGGCATCATACATCGTAGTCATCAATTCTGCAGCTACATTTTCATTTCCTGTTTTAACCGTTACCGCAAAGGTTTCCTTACTACCGGGCGATAATTTTTTGCGGTATCTTTCGACAATAATCTCTGGTTGCTTCGATTGTTTGTCATTGATATAAATATCTTCCTGGTGGGTAAATAATTGGTTTTGCACGATAAAAAACTGTGTAAGTCTCACCATCTGCGTAGCTGCAGAAGGTATTTTCAATTGATACTGGTGAATGCCTTTCTCATAGGCTCTTTCTTCATATGAATATTGCAATGGCCGTTTTGTATTAGTGGAAAAATAGGCCAAATGGAAGATGGAATAAGTTGGATTTTCCAGGTTGCCATAATAATAAGTCAGGGTTTCGCCTTTGTTTGCTGAGTTATAAGGCAAATGATAAAAGGACCAGGAAGATCCCGGTAATTTATTCTCCTTTTCATCAAAAATAACAAAGGATCTTTCGGCTTCACCCCGGAGTATCCCGCTATCGGTTACCTGGGCCACCAATTTATAGCTACCAGCGGGCAGCCAGTCTGGTTGCAGTTCCAGTTTACCATCTGCAGTAGTATTGATAGTAGCTGTATATACAAGCTGTTCATTGTCTTTATCATTTTCCTGCATGAAATCTACGAAGGGAAATGATCGTTGTAATTCCTTTACATCGTATAACCATATATCGGCTTTCGTCAGTTTCCGGTTATTGTACAATTTCTTTTTTTCTTCCAGCCTGTACACTTTAACAGTAACATTTTTGGAAACAATGCCTGCATTCCTGTCACTGGCCCCGATCACTATCGGTGATAAATGATTTCTTTCATATTGTGGCCGGGATTGGATTTTTAATATGGTGGGTCTGCTGGAAGTATAAACAGTTGCATCTGCATCATAACTTTCACCGGTGCCATCAACTGTGCTAACCCGTAGCTGGTAGCTAAAGCTCCAGGGCCGGTCATTATCCAAATGATATGTCTTTAAAACAGCATCATTGACTTTTATTTCCAGTTGCCCGTCTGCATCTGTGTACCCGGTTGTATCGGAGAGCGTGAGTTCAGCATTTGTTCCATAGATCAGTGGAATTGTGCCACTCCTGTCAACCGAATATTCCACCTTCACATTATTCAGTGCTGCACCGGCAAAGGATTTTATTTTTACTTTAAAAGAAAATGAATCGCCCGGCAGCAATTCCGTTACCGGCTTATCTATATTTATTTCATAGGCAGGTCTTTTATATTCTTCCACTTTAAATTCGCCGGTATTATAAGCCTGGTCCATATAATCCGGTTCTATGCTCCAGTCGCCTGTAGCTGCGGTCACGGGTATTTTAAAAGAACCTGAAACCGAACCATATTCATTGGGAACTATTTTTATCGAATCCATTTCTTTGGAAAACGGATCTTTGATCAGCAGGTAAGGCTCCATTTCATTGAGCCATTTTTTATATACATTATTGAACAGTTTTCCACCGAGGTTTTGACGGCTCATCACCATCGGCTCACCTTTCTTATTTTTTGTAATAAATATGGCTTTATAATAAACGGTTTGGCCGGGACGATAAATACTGCGATCCGTATAGATATAGGCTTTTGCATTTTCATCATAAAATTCGGCCATATCTTCATATTCATCTTTATCATAAATGTCATCAGGTTTTTCATATTCGTTGTATTGCACTCTTTGCCTGACCGTATCTATTCCATAAACAACTTCCAGGTCGTCCTGGCTATCATTGGTTATACTAATAAATCCCTGCTTATTGACGGTATATTTTTGAGAGGAGACCGCATATTTTCCTTTGTTTTCATTCCTGGTATCATAAGCGGTCACCACAGCGCCGGTCACCGGTAGACCTGTTTTCCTGTTCAGCACATACACTCTTGTGTCATTGTTCACAATGGCTATATCGGTAACATTAAAATAGACGGGGGTTTTATATCCTGAATCAAACCCCGGTTGAGAGGAAAATAAAAGTGCGTATCTGCCTGCAGGCAATGGATCGATTTTTATATAAGCACCATGATAATTATAATCACCGGTAGCAGGCAGATCGATGCCCGCTTGTATAATAACAGGTTTTCCTGGCAGTGTTTTTAATTCCTTCTCATTGCTGCCCGGCCGGGGATCAATTGGCTGGTCCTCCGAAACGGCAGGCGACCGGAATAATGCTTTCAATTGCTTCTCCCGTTCAGTTTCAGAATTATTCAGGAAAGCAGCATCCAGTTTCACCACGCGGTAATAAAGTGTATCAACATTCTTAAATTGTAGTTCCGCCAGCAAGGGTTCCCCGGGCAGGTTATTTTCTTCGAGGTTGATAGAAAGTTCCGGGTTTTGAATCTGGCGTTCCATCCGCAGCAGGATTCCTTTGAGATAATAGAAACTATCCATTAAAGAACGGTTGGCATCAAATAACTCAAGTGCTTTTACCGAATGATAGCGCCATATAGTACCATACTCTTTTGGCAGATAGCCCCTGCCTGCCATATCCAGTGTATACCGCAGGTCGGGAAAATACCTGACCGACTGGCTGTTCCATAATAAACAAAGCTGGTACACTGCGTGTGCCCTTACCGTTCTGTATGGAGAAGCAGCAATTACCTGGAGATATTGCTCGTATTTTTTTTCATCATTCTCGCTTTCTGCTTTGGCAAGATTGTATGCGAACTTGTGGGCCAGTGTTTCGATGAAATACCATTCCTCCTTATTGCTCTCGTGATACGATAACCATTCCCTGAATAATTGCAGCCGTTTGAAGAAAGGGTCTTTTGATCCCGACACGGAATCCAGTTTAGCAATAAAATTATCCGGGTCCAGGGCAAACCAGTTATTAATCAGTGACCGGTAAACCGGATATTGAAACCGGCTGCCATTTATTTCTTCTGCAATAGCAAGATCAAATAATAATGGCCTGTACAAAAACTGCAATGGATCGGAGGATAACCAAAGAGCTTCATCGATATTGACCAGGGCGATATGTTTACTTAGTTCCTTTGCTTTATCGAAATGTATACCGGCCAGGCTATCCAGTATCGTGGGTGAATAAGCGGCATAGTTGACAGGAATATCTTTTCGCTCGTAAGTCATTTGCTGGAAACGGTTGTAGCGGGTATTGAAATCCTGTATTCTTTTCGCCAGCAATAATTCCAAACAATACTGTAACGCCTGTGACAGCGAAGGATCGATCAGCAACGTATCGATAAAGGCAGAATTTTTAAAATAGAGACTATCTTCCGTACGCTGGTCGTATATTTTCAACTGATACCAATAACAGCGGGCCGCATAAAAATATTTTTTTTCCGCCATTGCTTTTTCCTGTAGCTGCCTGACTTCTGTTGAAACCGCGGCCAGGTTTGTTTTACCCGCGATTGAAGTATCGATATGGTGCCAGGTGGCGGCACTAAATTGGTTTTGCGCAAAGACGGTCCCGTATTGAAAAGCCAATAAAACAAAAAGGAATTGCCATTTTGCCATAAGCAGTTTTTTATGCTGATGCAACAATAATATCTATTACATAACGTTCCCCGAGAATAAAATTAGCCGGAATAGCATACCCGGAGTATTGTTTTATCTTTATGAACAATATTTTAACGATCCCCATGAAAAGAACCCTTGTCTTATTCCTGTTTTTCCTGACATATACTATAGCTGGCGCCCAGACCTATAATAAAGAAAAGATCAATAAAAAGGCCCTCGTCCTTTACGACCAGGCCATGCAAAGGGCCGAAGAAGGCAACCTGACCTTTGCAGTAGGTTTATTTTTACAGAGCATTGAACAGGATGCCAGGTTTGTGGATGCTTATTTATCAGTAGCCGGTGTATACGGGCAATTGAAAAACTACCGGAACTGTGTTGATTATTACGAAAAAGCTTTTGCACTGGATTCAGTTTACACAATCGATTATAAATTACCTTATTCTATCAATCTTGCAGGCCTGGGTGAATTTGATAAAGCATTAAGCGCTATCAATGACCTGCTCACCCGGAAACCACCTAAAAACTCCACTTCACTAAAAGCAGCTGAATACAGGAAGCGTTGTTATGAATTTGCAGTTGCCTATGCAGCCAAACATCCTGCCGGCAATTATGTATTCGCCCCGCAAAATGCGGGCAGCAATATCAACAGCAATGAATCGGAATATTTTCCGTCGATGACGATAGAAGGCAATGAGCTTGTTTTTACACGAAGGCTCGGTGCTTTCAATGAAGATTTTTTTTATAGCCGTGAGAATAATAATCAATGGGATAAAGCGCGGCCTATGGAAGGAAATGTAAATACCGATCAGAATGAAGGCGCACAGAATATTTCACAGGATGGACAATGGCTGGTCTTTACCGGTTGTAACCGACGTGATGGTTTTGGCAGTTGTGATTTGTACATTTCTTATCATGAAAACAATGGCTGGAGCGAAGCTATCAATTTAGGCGGCCGTGTCAATTCCGGAGATTGGGAATCTCAACCTTGTTTATCTCCCGATAAACGCGACCTGTATTTTGCAAGCCGCCGGCCGGGCGGATATGGCGGAAGCGATATTTATGTATCGCATCTCGAGAATGGGAAATGGAGCGAACCGGAAAATCTCGGACCCGGTATCAATACAAGCGGTGATGAACAATGTCCTTTTATTCATGCCGATAACCAGACATTATATTTCACCTCTAATTTCTGGCCGGGTTATGGTGATGATGATCTTTTTTATGTAAGGAAAGGCCCTAATGATGTATGGAGCAAGCCGGAAAACCTGGGCTACCCCATCAACACTATTAATAAAGAAGGCACTTTATTTATTACTGCAAATGGACAAACGGCTTATTATGCCAGTGACCGCAACGATAGCAAAGGCGGTTTGGATATTTATAGTTTTGAATTAAGAGAAGATCTCCGCCCTTCACGCACTTTATGGGTAAAAGGCCAGGTGTTTGATAAAAAAACAACCAAAGGGTTACCTTCTGCAGTGGAACTGATCGACCTGGCTACACGTCAACTGGTTTCAAAAGTGCAGACAGATGAACAGGGAAATTATTTTATCACTTTACCTACGGGCAAGGATTATGCATTTAATGTAAGCCGCAAAGGGTATTTATTTTATTCTGATAATTTTTCACTGATCAGGAAAACACCTGATTCGGTGTATCAAAAAAACATTCCCCTTCAACCTATAGAAGTGAATGCCAGTATTGTATTAAAGAA
This sequence comes from uncultured Bacteroidota bacterium, assembly GCA_946479615.1. The sequence goes on from CAMLGR010000036.1 coordinate 22,101, forward strand.
TATCTTTTTCGATGTGAACCAATATTCACTAACACCTGCTTCACAGGTGGAACTGGATAAGATCGTGCAATTATTATCGGAAAATCCTACGGTAAAGATCCAGATCAGCGGTCATACCGATAATGCAGGAACACCGGCGGCTAATCTTACCCTGAGTAATAATCGTGCGAAATCAGTGACAAGCTATCTGAATAGTAAAGGTATTGCGTTGGCAAGACTTAGCTTTAAAGGATTTGGCGAAACACAACCTATTGCCCCAAATACAACGGAAGAAGGAAGAGCAACTAACCGGAGAACAGAGATGAAAGTGGTGGGTCAATAGTTTTTGGATAATATAAAAATATCTTACCTTTACTAATTAAATTAGTAAATTAAAATAACCACCGGGATATGCCTGGAGCGCTTACAAATCATCAGATAAACAAACTGGGCAATGCCTTAATATATCTTGCGAAAGGTGTGAGTGAACTTACTAAAACAAAAATTCTAAAACTTTTATTTTTACTCGAAGAAGCCTCCATAAAGAAGTATGGGTACCCTTTCTTTGGATTTAATTTCCAGATTTGGAAACATGGGCCGGTTTTAAAAGAGGTGTATATTGATTTGTCTGATGATTCACTAAGCCTTCTAAAAGGATATATTCAAAGAGCCGAGTATGATTCAAAGGAATTCCTGGCAGCAAAGGAGTTTTCAGATGATGAGTTCAGTGATAACGATATACAATTAATGGATATCATTATTAAGTTCGCCAAGCACAAAACAGCAGCTGATCTTGTTAAATATACTCATGGAGACAACTCTCTTTGGAAAAGATCTGCAATTAAAAATAATGTTTTGGATCAGCTAGAAACTGGTTTCTTGAATAGTACAGACTATATAATAGACTTTTCTCTTCTTTTTGAAGAAAATAATTATTTCAAAGAAAAATATGAACATGCACTCGAGAATATGGAGTTCATTAATCATCTAAAAAAATAGTTAGTGTTTGTTGAAGGAGAAATAGTCTATTTTAGTCTATTTTAGTCCATTTTATTTTAAAAACGGCAATACCGCAAAAAATAAATATTTTATTGTCCTTAAAAATTTAGACAATAAGATTATACTCGCTTCTCTCCCCACACGGTCAAATAAATTGCCCTCTTTTTTACAGGTTAACCACGGTTGTATTAACGACGATGAACATTGCTTCAATTGTTATTTGTTTGAAGCAGGCAAGCCGATATGTGATAATGGGTTTTGTTTCGATCTTCACACTTTTATTTATGGTACTGAGGTCGAAGATTATGAAGTTGAAATTTTAAAATCAATTTATGGAATAGAAGGAGTTGATTTTGAAATCGTAGGTAAATTAATTGAAAATGAATTTTCAGCCTTGATCAAATGTTTATTGGATAGCACCAGTGTCAAAAGAAGAATCAAGCGTCTTCTAACACCATGATAATATTTCTGTTTGACATATTAAAACAACCTGATTATTAGAACACAATTTGTAAGATATCATATTAATCCTAATAATCAAGATGAGCCAGGATTTGATTTACCAGCTGGGACTGACCCTTATTCCGAATATTGGTTGTGTACATGCGAAGATTTTACTGGAGAAGTACGGAAGTGCTGAGAAAGTTTTTAAAGCTCCCCAGAAAGAACTGATCTCCCTCGAAGGCATTGGTCTTGTTCGTGCAAAAAGTATTAAATCCTTTACTGGTTTTGCAGCCGCCGAAAAAGAAATGTCTTTTATTGAAAAATATAAGATCAAACCTCTTTTTATTACCGATAAACAATACCCGCAACGACTGCTTAATTGTTATGATTCGCCTGTTTTACTCTATTATAAAGGGGAAGCGGATCTCAATGCTTCAAAGATCGTTGCCGTGATCGGCACCCGCAGCAATACGGAGTATGGAAAACAACAAACAGAAAATTTTATCCGTGAATTGGCTGCTCATGATGTATTGATCGTAAGCGGCCTTGCGTTGGGGATCGATGCTATTGCCCATAAAACATCCCTGAAAAACAATCTTCCTACTGTGGCTGTACTAGCGCACGGATTGGACCAGGTATACCCGTCGCAACATACTCTGCTGGCAAAAGAAATTGTAAACATGGGTGGTGGATTGCTATCGGAATTCAGAAGTAATACTACCCCCGATAAACATAATTTCCCTGCTCGCAACCGTATTGTTGCCGGCATGAGTGATGCTGTAATAGTAGCAGAAACCGGCACAAGCGGCGGCAGTATGATTACGGCCGAACTGGCGAACGGTTATAATCGTGATGTATTTGCCTTTCCCGGAAAGATTACCGATGCCAGGAGCGCAGGATGCAATGCACTTATCCGAACCAATAAAGCTATCCTGCTCAGCGATACCCGGGAATTGCTCGACCTGATGAACTGGAGCGATCAACCCACTAAAACAAAACAACAGCAGAAATTACTGTTTATAGAACTGGATGAAAAGGAAAAAATAATTGTTAAAATTCTCAGTGAAAAGCCGTCTGTTTCTATCGATGAGCTGAACCTGAAAAGCGGCCTGAGCACCAGCAATGTGGCTTCCGCAGTACTCAACCTCGAACTCAGGAATGTAATTGTATCTTTACCCGGTAAATTATATCAACTCACCTGAGACCTCAGGCAACGTATGGGTATATTTCGTTGTCTTATCGTTTTTCAGGCGTGTAAATAAGTCCTGTGTTCCAATGTTGTCTCCGAAATCAGCTGTCATAATACTGGTATTATTCCTGCTCCGGTTCCGTGCCTTATCACAGGATTGCACCACCCTCGGGCAAACTCCCTCCACGGCCTTCCCGGTATGCGGTACGAGTGTTTTTCACCAGGCGAATGTTCCGATCTGCGCCACCAACGACGTTTTTGTTCCGGGTTGTTCGGGTACCGGCAATGCCAATTATCAGAATAAAAATCCATTCTTTTATAAGTTCACCTGCTTTACAGCCGGCACTCTTGGCTTCCTGATCACACCGGCTGAAAATGATGAAGATTATGACTGGCAATTATATGATATCACCGGACATAATGCACAGGATATTTTTACTGATAATTCACTGGTAGTAACGGGTAACTGGTCAGGAAACTACGGGCCTACCGGTGCCTCCAATACCGGGGTTAATTTTATTCAATGTGCTTCCGGCACTACTCCTTTTGTCAATACGTTTGCACAAATGCCTTCCCTTGTCGCTGGCCATGAGTATTTATTAATGGTCAGTCATTACAGCGATACACAAAGCGGATATGATCTTTCTTTCGACGGTGGCACAGCTATTATCACTGATCCAAACCTTCCCCATCTTGGTGTGGCCAAAACCAGTTGCGACGGAACTACGATCACCCTGAAGCTGAATAAGCGAATGAAATGCAGCACACTTAGTACATCAGGCAGTGAGTTTACGATTTCACCGGCTGCACCAGCTATTGTTTCTGCGGTTCCAACAAATTGCACCGGGTTTGATTTTGATGAAGTAGTACTGACACTGGCAGCGCCATTATCCAATAATAATTACCAGTTGATCATTAACAATGGTTCGGATAATAATACCATACAGGATAATTGCAATCGCGATATACCACCCACGGAACAAACGCCCTTCAGCTATTTTGTTCCAGCTCCCATTTTTGCAGATAGTCTTGGCAAACCTGGTTGTGCTCCCGATGAAATAAAAATTTATTTCCCCAAAAAAATCAAGTGTGCTACCATCGCTCCCAACGGAAGTGATTTTGCCGTAACAGGTACTACACCGGTTACCGTTATCGGTGCCAATGGAAATTGTGTAAATGATCAGAGTGATGTGATCACTGTAAAACTATCCGCTCCTGTTTATACCAAAGGAAATTATACGCTTTCTTTAAAGACCGGCATCGATGGCACCACTGTCATTGATGAATGTGGAATTGAATTGCCGATACAATCTTTACCATTCACTACTGTAGATACCGTATCGGCCGAATATAACCTGAATATGGTCATGGGATGCCAGGTCAATACACTTACGTTCTCGCATGATGGGGCACATGATGTCAACAGCTGGAACTGGACCTTTAACAATACGATCAAGGTCAATACACAAACACATACGATTCAATTCCCCGCATCAAGCTCCAATACCATACAGTTAATAGTCAGCAATGGTATTTGCCGCGACACCGTCAACAAAACGGTTGTACTGGACAATGAAGTAAAAGCTGCATTCGATATACCCGATATCATTTGCCCGGAAGACAAACTGACTGCTATTAATAACAGCAAGGGTCTTATCGATATCTATCAATGGAGTTTCGATATTGCCGGCAGCAGTAATTTGAAAGATCCGTTGCCGGTGCAGTTTCCTGGTACCAACCAGGAAACATATTACCTTATCAAACTGGTTTGCACCAACACTGCATTAGGTTGTACAGATACCCAGCAAAAGAAATTACGTGTATTGAACAACTGTTTTATAGCAGTCCCAACCGGTTTTACACCTAATGGTGACGGAGTGAACGATTATTTATATCCGAATAATGCGATCAAAGCAGAGAAACTCGAGTTCAGTGTTTTCAATCGCTGGGGCCAGCTTGTTTTTCATTCGCGTAACTGGCAGGAAAAATGGGATGGAAAAATAAATGGTTTGCCACAAGCATCCGGTGTATATGTCTGGTTCCTCAGCTATACGCACAGAGATACGGGGCAGAAGGTTTTTCAGAAAGGAACTACGACACTTATCAGGTAATAAGAAAGGAGAAAGGAATGTAAAACCGCAAAATGTAGAATATAAAATGTAAAAGGGGCATCCGTCTTCGGAAACCCCTTTTACATTTTACATCTTGCGGTTCTACATTTTATATTTACTTTCTTATTCCTTATTCGTCATTTCTTATTTATTTACCTCTCCAAATTTCATTTGGTACATATTTCCCTCCTACCCTATCTTTGCACATGGCAACAAGAATTAACCCCCGTACGGCGGGTTCCCCCTCCAACAAATCCCCAAAATTTTTCGGTGAAGGCCTGACCTTCGATGATGTTTTACTGATGCCCGGTTATAGCCAGGTGCTGCCCCGCGATGTAAATATTCAAACCCGGTTAACCAAAGATATCACGCTGAATGTGCCCCTGTTATCGGCTGCTATGGATACGGTAACAGAAGCCTCGCTGGCGATGGCGCTGGCCCGTGAAGGCGGCCTCGGCATCCTGCATAAGAATATGACTATCGAGGACCAGGCAGAGCATGTCCGCAAGGTTAAACGCAGTGAAAGCGGCCTGATCCTGGACCCGATCACCCTGCCTGAAAATGCCACGATCGGCGATGCACTGAAACTGATGCGGGAAAATAAGATCGGCGGTATTCCTATCCTCGACAAAAATGATAAGCTGGCTGGTATCCTTACCAATCGTGATCTTCGTTTTGAAGGTGACCGCAAGCGAAAAGTGAGTGAAGTAATGACCAGTAAAAACCTGATCGTTGCACCCGAAGGAACCGATCTGAAAAAAGCTGAGATCATCCTGCGCCAGCATAAAATTGAAAAATTACCCGTTGTCAATAAAGCTGGTAAACTGATCGGACTGATCACCTATCGTGATATCCTCCAGTTCTATAGTTTTCCCAATGCGTTAAAAGATAAATTCGGCCGTCTTATGGTAGGAGCGGGTGTAGGTATTACCAAAGATTTCCTGCATCGCGTAGCAGCCCTGCAACAGGTAGGTGCCGATGTGATCGCACTGGATAGCGCACACGGTCATAGCAAAGGTGTTATCAGTGCATTGAAAGAAGTAAAAAAGAATTTCAAACATATCAATGTCATTGCCGGTAATGTAGGCACGGCTGCCGGTGCAAAAGCATTGGCTGAAGCCGGTGCCGATGCAGTAAAAGTAGGTATCGGACCCGGATCGATCTGCACCACCCGCATCGTTGCCGGTGCCGGTGTGCCTCAATTGACGGCTATCATGGAAGCCTATTCGGTATTAAAACAAAAAGGTGTTCCGTTAATCGCTGACGGTGGTATCCGTTATACCGGTGATATGGTAAAAGCATTGGCTGCCGGCGCTGATTGCGTGATGATGGGAAGCATTTTCGCCGGCACGGAAGAAAGTCCCGGTGAAACGATCATCTATGAAGGAAGGAAATTCAAGGAATACCGTGGTATGGGTTCGCTGGGTGCTATGGCTACCGGCAGCAGCGATCGTTATTTCCAGGATCCCGAAGATGATGTAAAGAAATTTGTACCGGAGGGTATCGAAGGACGTGTCGCGTACAAAGGATATTTGAAAGAAGTTGTTTATCAATATGTAGGTGGTCTTCGTGCAGGTATGGGATATTGTGGTGCAAAAGATATCAATGAATTAAAGAATGCGAGCTTTGTAAAGATCACCAATGCCGGTATCCGCGAAAGCCATGCACACGATATCGAGATCACGAAAGAAGCGCCTAACTATAGCCGCAAATAATGTATGCAAGGCAGGGGCGATGTGCATCACACTGAAAACCGAATGATATGAAAACAGTTTTTGCCATTTTCCTGTTGCTTGTTTCCTGCGCCGTTACCGGTCAATCGCTTAAAGATTCGCCGGCGATGCCGGTTATCAGGGAAGCGATCAGGGTAATGGATGATGGCAATCCTGACAGAGCAATCGTACTACTGGATTCTGCCCGCAAGATCGGTCCCCCTGATTTTACCTATGATTATGAAACAGGATTTGCCTACCAGCTAAAGAAAGATTACAAGCAAGCGATCCGTTTCTTCGAAGCTTCTACCAAATTCAGCAATGCCACTGACCAGACTTTTCAAATGCTGGGTAATACCTACGACCTGGATGGCGATGCTAAAAAGGCCATAGAGACTTACAAAAAAGGATTGACACGTTTTCCCAATTCCGGCCGCCTGTATCTTGAATACGGCATTATGGATTTGATGGCTAAAAATTATGATGAAGCCGTAAAGAAATGGGAAAAAGGAATCGAGGTGGAACCCGATTATCCTTCCAATTACTATCGCCTGGCGACTTTATTTTCACAAACTGATCATCGCATCTGGGCAATTTTTTATGGGGAGATGTTTCTCAACCTCGAAAGAAATTCCGAACGCACCCAGGAGATCAGTAAACTACTGTTTGATGTTTACAAAGAATCGATAACCTTCAATGCCGATGGTTCTTCAAAAGTAGATTTTACCAGTTCCACACTTTCTTCCGAATCATCTTCTTTTAAAAATGGTAAAATGCCGTTTCGCATGGCTTATGGGCTTGATTTCTTATTAGCCATGACCTTATCCTCCAAAGGCAAGGAAGTGACGATCGATTATTTAGCCGCAGCAAGAATAGGTTTTATCGACCATTGGTTCAATCAAAAAAGAGAAAAGGATTACCCCAACATATTACTCGATTACCAAAAGAAATTAAAAGAGGCCGGTCATCTCGAATCTTATACCTACTGGCTGCTGATGATGGGCGATGAAAATGGATTTGATAAATGGTACGCGAAAAACGAAAAGAAATTCAAGGACTTTGCAGACTGGTTCAATAAAAACCCGCTGGAGACTGATAAAGCACATATATTCATTCGTCCAGCGGATTAATAATTGCATTTGTTATTCATTTCCCTGCACATCAAATACGATCACCTGCGTATGATAGGCTTTTACATGCATGCCATTCTGAATAGCAGGTTTCCATTTGTCTGCTTTCTTTAATACACGAACGGCTTCATTCTCCATTCCATAACCATTGCTGCTGACAGGTACAATATCACTTACCGTTCCATCTACATCCACTACAAAACGGATCATTACTTTATATTTTCCAACAGCAGCTCCATTATCGACAGGCACCTCGGAGCGCAGGTTCTTCAATAAAAATCGTGACCAGTCGCCATCATATTTAGCCGGCACTTCCACTTTAGTAAATGGTTCGGTGGGGCCATCGTTCTTTTTATCTTCAATGATGCCTTTGCCATCATCGACGGGTCGCAGATCTACGGCATCACCCGGATCAACTCCATCCTGCTTGAATACATCGATCTTTGCATGCAGCAGGTCATCCTGGTCAGGCGGTGGTGTTACCACATCTTTATCCTGTACAATTTTCACATTGGCCAATTGTTCCGTACGGATCTGTGGCTGTGGTTGGGGTTTGGGAATTGTTTTGGGTGGTTCCGGTTCCTTTTCATCAGGTACTTTCGTCAACGAAATTTCATTGAGCGCCAGTTTATTACTGACTGACGATTTCGCGGAGTTACCCAAAAACATACCGATAAAAAACAATAACATCAGCGTGATGGTAATGAATAAAGCCCGTTTGATCCGTTGCGGATAGGTGGCGCGCAAGTCATACGCGCCATAGTCTTTGTTCCTGTTATCGAAAACAAGGTCAAGCAGACTGGATGACAGAATGCGGTTGATTTCCATGGCTTAACTTTATGTTATGAGATGTGAGGCCGCAATTATTCCATAAGAACTATTTTTGAACAAACATTCTCTTGAAAAGATTTACTCCCCCGCTTATTGCCATTGGTTGTGGTCTCCTGCTCTGGGCAGCATGGCCGGTATCACCACTTACTTTATTGATCTTCATCGCATGGATACCCCTGCTATGGCTCGAATCAGTAACAGCCAGCCGTAAAAAGTTTTTTTACCTGACCTATCTTACCATGTTCACCTGGAACATTACTACTACCTGGTGGATATGGAACGCTTCATTGCCCGGAGCATTGGGTGCATTCTTCGCGAATAGTCTTTTGATGTGTCTTCCCTGGATCGGTTTTAAAATAGCAAAGAAATGGCTGGGAGAAAGAATAAGTTATCTCGCGCTCATTGCATTCTGGATGTGTTTCGAATACATTCATTTGCATGACTGGGGGTTGAGCTGGCCCTGGCTCACATTAGGCAATTCTCTCGCCATTCATCCCGAATGGATTCAATGGTATGAATACACCGGCACCAGCGGAGGTACGTTATGGATACTGGCTGTAAACATTCTCCTGTTTTATCATGTAAAAAATAATTTCAACCGCCATACTTCGAAAAGATATAAATACCTGGTACTGGGTCTCGGGTTATTGATCCTGCCCGTACTTGTTTCCTTTATGGTTGGCAAACACAAAGATGTGCCCTGGGATAATTCTACCAATATCGTAGTCGTGCAACCTGATATCGATCCCTATGAAAAAATTGCCACCGGTTCATTTGAGGCGCAACTGGAGAAACTGATCCACACCACCGAGGAGCAAATGGATAATCATACGGTGCTGGTCGTGTGGCCCGAAACAGCCTTATATCTTGGAAATGGCATTGAAGAAGATAAGATGAAAGAAAATTATTTCCTGAAGCCTTTATGGTTCTTCCTGCATCGTCATCACGAGATAACACTTTTCACCGGTATGGAAAGTTTTCGTGTGTTTGATTCAAAAGCGACAGGCACAGCCAAAGAAGGCGCACCCGGTATGTTTTATGATGCGTACAATGGTTCTGCATTACTGGATAGCAGTGGCGCTGTCTCCTTTTATCATAAATCGATGCTGGTACCTGGCGTGGAAACATTACCCTGGTTTTTAAAATTCATCGATTCGTGGTTTGAAAAATTTGGCGGCACTACTGCCGGTTATGCCAAACAAAAGGAAAGAACCGTATTGAACGATACCCGTCATGGATACAAAATTGCACCGGCTATATGCTATGAAAGTATTTATGGCGAATACATGAGTAAATATCTTGACAATGGTGCAAATCTCATTTGTATTATTACCAATGACGGCTGGTGGGGTAATACACCCGGTTACCGGCAGCATATGAATTATGCACGGTTACGTGCCATTGAAACCCGCACCTGGGTGGCCCGCAGCGCCAATACGGGTATCAGTTGTTTTATCGATCCGTATGGCACTGTTATCAACCCGCTTCCCTGGAACCAGGCAGGCGCTACCAAGTGGCCGGTACAGGCTACCGATCATCCAAAAACATTTTATGTGAAATATGGTGACCTGCTTTCCAAATTAATGTCGCTGATAGCGATTGGATTGATAATATGGACCATTACCCTGGTCATCCGCAGGAAGCTGCAAAAAAACAAGGTTGCCATAGTACAGGTTCATGAATAAAAAAATAGTCATAGCAGGTAAAAAGATATTTTACCGTGTAACCGGTACCGGTAAGCCAGTGATGCTGGTGCATGGTTTTGGCGAAACCGGCGATGTCTGGAACAGCCAGGTCGATTACCTGCAAACAAAAGCGCAACTGATCGTTCCTGATCTTCCCGGCAGCGGCGCTTCCGATCAGATCGATGACATGAGCATGGAAGGAATGGCAGAGGTATTAAAAACTATTCTCGATACTGAATTGTCAAAAGGCGGACCGGGCGCAGATCCCGGAAGAGTTGTACTGATCGGTCATAGCATGGGCGGTTATGTCTCACTGGCTTTTGCCGAAAAATATTCTAATTACCTCACTGCCTTTGGCTTATTCCATTCTACTGCATACGCAGACACTGAAGAAAAAAAAGCGACCCGTGAGAAAGGTATTGCTTTTATTAACGAACACGGCGCTTTTGAATTTTTAAAAACCACCAGCCCCAACCTGTTTTCTTCCTTCACTAAATCAACCAATCAATCACTTATCGACAATTTTATCCAGGGGCTGAACAACTTTTCGTCAAAATCTCTCGTTTCGTACTACAGGGCCATGATCAACCGGCCTGACAGGACAGCTATACTGGTTGATAGTAAAATTCCGATGCTTTTTATAATGGGAGAAACGGATAATGCGATCCCTTTCCAGGACATGCTAAAGCAATGTCACCTGCCTGAAAAATCGTATATTCATATCCTTCGGAAATCTGGCCATATGGGAATGCTGGAAGAGGCAGATTCCAGCAATAACATGCTTGAAAAATTTATCGGAGAGTAACGGTATTGGTGATCTTCAATGAAACGTCATTTATTCATATTGACATTTATTCTCGTTTCCAAAACACTGCTTGCTGAACACATCACAGGAGGGGAAATGTTTTATACCTTCCTCGGCATCTCAAACGGAAATTACCAGTATCATATCACACTAAAGTTATACCGCGATTGCAATTCACCCGGTGCACAACTGGATAATGCAGCTGCTATCGGCATTTTCAATAAATCAACCAATGCGCTGGTCTGGAACCAGCAGGTTACGCGCTCCAGGATAGATGTATTGCAATTAACCACTCCCGGTCCCTGTATCAGTAATGCACCTGTTGTTTGTTACCAGGTAGGTTATTATGAATTTGATGTATCACTTCCTGCTACTACCAATGGTTATACCGTAGCCTACCAGCGTTGCTGCCGGATCAACGGAATCAATAATCTTCAAAATTCTTCCAACACAGGCGCTTCCTATACCGCCGATATTCCTGGTACCGGTTCTTTAGCTGATGCTCCTGCCAATAACAGCGCCAAATTCACCGGTGTAGATACCGTGATTGTTTGTGGCGGCTATCCTTTTACTTATAGTTTCGGCGCAGTTGATGCAGACAGGGATGATGAGTTGAGATATTCTTTTTGTGAAGCCTATATCGGTGGCAGTTCCGGTTCGGGCAGTGCTTCACAACCTAATCCTCCTGCCAATCCTCCTTATTTCAGTGTTGATTATTTTTCTCCTTATAATTCCGGTGCGCCACTCGGAGGAAGTGTCACCATCGATCCCCTTACCGGTCTTATTACCGGGATAGCGCCTTCCAACGGCATCTATGTAGTAACGGTGTGTGTACAGGAGG
>CAMLGR010000037.1 GCA_946479615.1 uncultured Bacteroidota bacterium
ATTGGCCATCAAAATCCATATTAAATCCTTCCATCCGTGTCATCCGTGTTCCATTGCTCCTTACATAAATGGAAAGCGATCGAGCAAATGACGAAGCCAGCAAAGAAATAATTTATCCAAAAAACAGTACTCATAAAAAGCCTTCAACGTTGAATTGAAGGCTTTACTGTTTTCATGAATCCCTGGTATAAAGCCCTGCTTATTTAACAGCAGCATTGAAGCTATTAGCTGCGATTTAAAAAATTGTCCCCTTTGATCAACAGTTCAGGCAGCCCCTTATTATGATATCCATTTTGTAAAGAAAGAAATTGACGGAATTCACCCACAAGTTGTCGTTTCTGCACCGCGTCAGATTCTGAAATGTGCTTCATCTTTGTATTGTCAATCAAATCAAAGAAAATTAAATAGCGTTATGAAAAATTTATCCGACACACGCAATATTCTTACATCAATACTGCTAATTGCCATCGCAATATGTACAGCATCTTCTTCAACTGCCCAGCAAATCAAACCTTCCGGCAGTGGCTATGCACCTGTTAATGGCATCAACGTTTATTACGAAGTTTATGGTGAAGGCAGACCTGTTGTTTTACTGCATGGTGCTTTTATGACAATTGATATGAACTGGGGGCAATTAATTCCTGAACTGGCGAAAACTAGAAAAGTAATCGCTGTTGAATTGCAGGGACATGGACATACCCAGTATTCCGATAGAAAATTATCGCATGCTACTTTAGCGAACGATGTAAAAAAAGTAATGGATTACCTGAAAATCGACAGCGCTGACCTGGTTGGATATAGTTTTGGCGGCACTGTGGCTTACCAGTTTGCTATCCAAAGTCCTGAACGGGTAAGAAGATTAGTGATCATTTCTTCTACTTATAAAAGTAATGGCTGGTTACCTGAAGTAGCCAATGCATTTAAAAAAATGAAGCCTGAAATGTTTGCCAATAGTCCTATGCAAACCGCATACGAGGCAATAGCGCCTGATAAAACAAAATGGACAAAATTCCTGCAACAGATGATGGCTTTCGCTGCGTTACCCTTCAATTTAGGTGATGCCAATATCCCGAAAATTACTGCGCCTGTATTGATCATATCCGGCGACAATGATGGATTGGATAAAATCGAGTTGATGAAAACATATAAATTATTGGGAGGCGATGTTTCTGCCGACCTGGGCACCATGCCAAAATCTCAATTGGCTATTGTTCCTTCACAAAGTCATGTCAGCCTGATGATGCAGACGACAACGATTTTGAATTACCTGGATAATTTTTTAAAATAACAGGATAAATAATCACCGGGGATGAAAACGAAGATCCGGTGCACAGTTAAAACGAATACCTTTTATCTACATCATAAAAAACGAATACAATGAGGAAAATAATTGTTTTGTCAATGATCACACTGGATGGTGTTATGCAGGCGCCCGGCGGACCCGGGGAAGATGTATCAGGCGGTTTCCAATATGGCGGCTGGACAGCATCTTATGGCGACGAGATTTTTGGTAAGATCATGGAAGAAGAATTGAAACCGGCCGATTATCTTTTGGGCAGAAAAACATTTGAGATTTTTGCCTCCTACTGGCCTCATCATGCTGAATTTTGGCCGGGCATCAATGACGGCACCAAATACGTTTTATCACAGACTATGAAAAAATCAGGTTGGAAAAATACCATCTTCCTCAACACTGTGGCAGATATCGAAAAGATGAAGCATTCGGAGGGAGCCGACATCCAGGTTTGGGGCAGCAGCAAGCTCGTTCAACTCTTGCTTACACATGATCTTGTAGACGAACTGCGGCTTAAAATTTACCCGTTAACTCTTGGTGAAGGAAAAAGATTATTCGAAAACAGCGCGATACCGGCAGCATTTACGCTAACAGAAAGTCATATAACATCAAAAGGAGTTATCATAGCCAATTACAAGCGGGCCGGGGAAGTGAGTACAGGCAATGTGGGACCATAAGAAAGCGGGTAAGAAAAAAGGGACAAGTTGATATTTCTAACTTGTCCCTTGATGTGACCCCCCTGGGGCTCGAACCCAGGACCTACTGATTAAGAGTCAGTAGCTCTAACCAACTGAGCTAGGGAGTCGGGGCTGCAAATATAAAGCATCCGGGTTAATTACAATGAATGCCGGTACCTGTAAATGTTTACCGGGATAACAGGAAGGAATTGAAATAGGAACAGTATGATCTGCTTATTCTTTACACATCAAGTAATCCTTTCCCTTTAAGAATATGTTTCTGGTATTTTTCAATCCGCGATTCCCTGGTTTTGGATTGTTTGGGTGCAGCAAAGTAAAGAAGATAACCCCGTTGCCGTCCCGGTGTGAGTGCTGTAAAAGCTTTTTTCAATGCAGGTAGTTTCTCCAGCTTTTTTTTAAATTCTTCGGGCATGCTGAATTCAGTGGTCTTTTTCAGCTTCACTTTCAAACCGGCTTTTTCCACCTCGATCGCTTCATAGATATAAGCCTTCAATACAGGTTTCAGGCTAACGATCTCTTTTACATTCGTAAAGCGCACCTGCCTGGCCGCCTGCACATTTTTTGTCTGCCGGATCAGTATGCCTTCGGCATCATGCAGCAAGGCGCCTTTAAAGAACAGGAAGGCACAATATTCTTTAAATGTATGTATCAACACGATATTGCTTTGTTCAAGCGTGTAGCAGGGACAACCCCATTTCAATTCCTCCGTCAATCCACAATCAAGAGCAATCTTTCTTAGTTGTTCCAGCTCCTTTTCCCATTTTTTGTCTTCAAAATAAAAATCAACTTTCGGATTCATGCAATTCTGTTTAGTGTGACCCTACAAAAATCAGACCCGCAGCGAACCACGGAATCCCCTGACTGCATAATATGATTGCGCCCCATTGTGATATACGAACACGGCGCCATAACGATAATCGGCGAAGATCGCACCACCCAACTCCCGGATCGGATCAGGCGTTTTTAACCAGCTCGATGTTTTGGTATCGAAATTCCCCCATTGCTGCAGTTGCCGGTATTCTTCTTCAGTTAACAACTCTATTCCCATAGCTGCTGCCATATCGATCGCGTTATTCGCAGGGCGGTGTTCTTTTCTCGATTCCAGTCCTTCGTTATCATAACAAATACTCCGGCGGCCCTTCGGACTTTCGGGCGAGCAATCATAAAATACATAGTCGCCCGTTTTCTTATCATGCAGTACAACATCCGGTTCACCACCGGTGGTTTCCATTTCATAGAGTGACCATAGCTTTTCCGGGCTGGCTTCCAGCTTTGCCTGCACATTCGTCCATTCAACACCCTTGTGCCGGGCCCTGTTTTTCTCAAAGCGGATTTTTAATACACTCAATAATTCCTGCTGCTGAGCGGATGATAGTTTCTTTTTGGTAGTACCCATTTTATTCAGGTGTTAGGTGTTAAGTTTTAAGTGTTAGGTGTTAAATGTTAGATGCTAGATGAGAAATCTCCTGGCATAGAACCGTTCACATCTAACACTTAAAACTTAACACCTAAAACCTATTACAGAATGATCTTCCTGTCCGCGGGTCTGAAATACCAGGATACTAATGTCAGTGCCAATAATAGTATCGCTCCGCCGATTTCTTTCAGTGGATTACCGACGGCGATATGAGAAAAAATGGCTCCTGACATGATAAAGAAAAATCCTGCATATGTCCATTCTTTTAATAAAGGAAATTTAGGAATAAGTACGCTGATTACACCCAGAATTTTCCAGACACCAATTATTGTCAGGAAAAAAACAGGATAACCCATATTGATAATAAACGCTGTTTCCGATTTCAGGTGAAGTACCTGCACGATACCGGTTGACAGCATTCCCAATGCCAGCCAGAGGGTGGCGACCCAGTAAATGATTTTATTACGCTTTGTCATGGTTGATTATTTTGATTTACCAACGATATCCTGCAGGCGGTCATGCGCCATATTGATACCATATTCAAAAGGCATTTTCAACACCTGGTCACGCTGTTCGGCCGACCGGTAGATGACATGCATGGTAAGTTTGCTCCTGTCATCTGTTAACGATTCAAATTCGAGGAACTCGAGTTGCACATCGAAGGGTGTATTCTCCATTTCGAAAGTGCGGGTGATCCGTTGATTGGGAGTAAATTCATGAATCACACCATTGGCACGGAATACCACGTTTCCTTTGGGGTCGGATGTTTCAATCTGCCAACTGCCATGTTTTTTATTTTCCTGCTTGATTACTTTCGTTCCCATCCATTGTTCTACAATTGCAGGTTCTGTATAGGCTTTGAAGAGCAGTTCCAGGGGCAGGTCAAATTCACGGGTGATCAGTAAATCCTGTTTGCCGTCTTCTGCATTGATCTTTGTTTTCCGTTCCATGATGATCTATTTTTTGGGTTTATACTTTTTCATGATTGATTCAAGTTTATCAAACCGGTCGTCCCACATCTTGCGGAAGGGTTCGATGAAGTCAGCTACCTCTTTCATTTTTTTTGCATTGATATGGTAATAAATTTCTCTCCCGTTTTGATCCTGCTGCAATAGTTCGCATTCCGTCAATATCTGCAAATGTTTGGATACTGTGGGACGGGCCGTATCGAAATTAGAAGCGATCGCGCCGGCTGTCATGGATTGTGTAGCAACCAGCAACAGGATAGCCCGGCGGGTAGGGTCTGCGATGGCCTGGAATACATCTCTTCTTAAATTCATTATGAAGCTATTTGACTACAAATATATGTGTAGTCATTCAGCTACACAAATTTTTTTGCCTGGTTTATCCTGGATATCCGGCAACCTTTCTACAAAAAGTCAATTGTTCCGGAAGCCTTTTTCAGCCAGGTCGCTCAGTCTCAGGAGGTTCCAAAGACAGGCTCCAATTCTCCGGTAACCCCTGCCAGAACGCGTGTAAGAGATTGATAATTAATCAATTAATTTTTAACTAAAAAAACATCCGGGATACGTAGTTTTTCAGACCGGGAAACCTTTCAATTTGCTAATTTTGATATCTACTCCCCTAACCCATACAAATTCTCCCATTATCCAACTGTTTTGATCAAGAAAGGAGATCGTTTATTAACCCATTTATTCGGCTTGTTCTATTGATTGGTAAGGATGATTTAAACAAAATAAAATAAAGAAGGGGGGCCGTATGTACACTTATGATTTGATGGAAAAAGGATGTTATTACCTGGTAAAAGAAAAAGAAGGTGACCCGATCACCCTGATCAAGGTTGCCGTGGAAACCGATCATTGCCTGTTTATCCAGCGTTTTGACGATCCTACACTGACAGAATGGAAATTGAAAAAAGATAACCTGGCCGATATTATCGAGTGCCTCACAGACGAAGCGGTGAAAGAATGGGAAGAACATTATACTACCGAAGACGCTTATTCTGAAGAGGAAGACGATGATGATTAATGAGGCACTGGTCCTGGTTGCAGGAGCATAAACCATTCATGTATTTTACAAAGAGGGGTGATGGGAATGAATTATTTTTAATTCACACCAATCACCCTTTTTTATGCCCGCAACTTCAATCAAGCGCATTCTATTCTTCCTCACATTCATTGCGAGTTGCTGTTATGCAATGGCGCAGGAAGACCTTCCCAAAGATTACCTGACCAAAGAATTTCATGCCGGTCGCCGCGCCGCCTTGCGGCAGGCCATGCCTGATAATTCAGTAGTGATGGTACTCGCCTATCCCACCCGCACTTTCTCCAATGATGTCGACTATTTCTATCATCCCAATCCCGATATGTATTATTTCAGCGGTTACCGCGAGGCCAATTCATTGCTATTGATCTTTAAACAACCGCAGACTGCTGCCGATGGCAGCCAGTATACCGAGCTTTTATTCGTGCAAAAAAGAAACCCGCAACAGGAAAAATGGACGGGCAAAAGATTGGGTACGGAAGGCGCTATTAAAAACCTCGGCATCAAGACCTCTTATAATGGTGAAGAGTTCAGGGATTTCAATATTGATTTGTCAAAATTCGATAAGCTCATTTTCGATCGTATTCCCGACGACATGAATAAGAACGATTATGAAAAACCAGGTCTGTATGATCTTGTGCAAACCTTTAAACAAAAGGCAGGACTGCCTGATGATTATGCAGCAGATAAAAGAGTGGACAATAAATTGTATTATCAACTCACCGCCGGGTTGCGTGAAATAAAGACACCCGAGGAAATGATATTGCTTCGCAAAGCTGTAGAAATATCCTGCCAGGGACAAAATGAAGTGATGAAAGTCATGCAGCCTGATATGTCTGAACTGGAAATACAGGGATTGCATGAATATGTACATAAGAAATATGGAGCGGAAGGTGTCGGCTATGGATCGATTATCGGTTCCGGTGAAAATGGTTGTACCCTGCATTATGAAGAAAATACCAAAACCCGTATCGGCGCCTCGCTTGTATTGATGGATGTAGGCGCAGAATACCATGGTTATTCATCTGATGTTACCCGCACTGTTCCTGCCAAAGGAAAGTTCTCAGCAGAGGAAAAGATCATTTATCAACTGGTATACGATGCACAGGAAGCCGCTTTCACATTATTAAAAGATGGCGCCAAATGGAGCGATGCCGATAAAGCGGCCCGCACCGTGATCGAAGATGGTCTCTTAAAACTGGGTATTATCAAGGACAGGAAAGACGGACGTAAATATTACCCGCATGGTCTCTCCCATCATATCGGCCTGGATGTGCATGACCGGGGAAATTATAATACGTTGAAAAAAGGAATGGTGATCACGATAGAGCCTGGTATTTATATTCCGGCTAACAGTGACTGCGATAAAAAATGGTGGAGCATTGCCGTGCGTATTGAAGATGATGCGCTGGTAACGGAGAAAGGATATGAATTGCTTTCGGGGTTTGCTCCGCGTAAAATAGAAGATGTAGAAAAGATGATGTCGCAAAAGAGCGCGGTCGATGATTTCAAATTACCCGCATTGCAATCAGGAGAAAAGAAAGGTTTCTGATTCAGCCTATGTGAAAAACTATACTTCTATGTGCTTATGTGGTGAGATTACACCAGTCAGCCTTTTTACCACATAGGCACATAGAAACATAGGTTTCACATAGGGTTATGGTATCAGAAGATGGAGTGCCTGCGGAGTTCTACCTGTCCCAGTGAAGTGTTGGCTGCATCGAATGCTTCCTGTTTGATCACACCCACATTGCGGGCATAATAACTTTTGGAATAATAATCCAGCGCAGACGTGGCATCGGTCCATACACCATTGAACAATACATCCAGTTTTTCTTCTACTACGATCGTGTTGGGATAAGTAATACCATTGATGACTATGGAAGCATCTTTTTGTGCAATCTTGTAATTCAGGCGGAACGTGATCGCATTACCCGAGACTGTTCCCGAGTAAGCGGCGCTTTGCCAGGAAGTATTCGCTGCTATATTATCCTTCAGGAAAATATATTCCACCCATAACGGATCATCCAATCCCCATAAACCACCCATATCCACAAATTCATAATAATCGCCGCCGGCTTTCCTGTAATAGCCCGATGAATCAAATCCGTTCAGGGTATTATCAGTTGCCGCGAAGATCGTATAGGAGCTGGCGCCGACGGCTTTTGTAAACGTAGTGGCGACACGAAGCAGGGTATCATTCACATCATCATCGATCTCATAACTCCAGTTGCTGTTGCTGGTCCTGGGAAAATAATCATCCGTGGATGGCGCAGCCGCCACCACGACCGGAAAACTGCAACTGGTCGCACCAGCTGTTACGGCGATATTAGTCGTGCCGGCTGTGGAAGGTGTTCCATTGGCAGTAAGCGTAATAGTCTGGGAACCGGCCGCCAGGGTGCCTGAACCAGTAAAAGTTAGCCCGTTATTCAGCGTGGTTGTGATGCTATAAGTACCGGGCGTGGTAACAACCACTTTTATAATGACTTTATCGGAAGCATCGGCAGGTACATCTTTGGTATAGGTTCCCTGCAAGGTATAATCCATACAGGTGCCTGGTGAACCATCCAATGTATATACTGCCGCCACAGGAGGTGTGCCCCCCGCGGGAAGCACCGTTACAGGCACTACGCATTCCGTAGTATCATAAGTAACGGTAAAATCAAATGATCCGTCTGCAACCGGGGTGCCGGTGCCTGGCAATTTGATGGTATTTAGTCCTGCGGCTGTAAAAGAACCGATCGCACGAAAATAGATCCCGTTGATAGTATCAGTATAAACGGTATAGGTCCCGGTCTTTGTTACATTCACCTGCACTTCGATATAATTCGCTGCTGCAGCCAGGGCAGTGCCGGCTTTATAATCACCCGTCACTGTCTTGGGCAGACATTCACCATTGGCATCATCCTGTAAGGAGCCACCGGATTTTCCATCACCGGATGTAAAACTCACTTCTTTCTGGCAGGCTATAAAAAGAGTAAATACGGAGATAAGCAGGAATAGCAGGGTCTTTTTCATGAGCTGTGGTTATAGTTGCTAAAATAAGGATTTTACCAGCCCGTTGGTTTTCTATGTGTGTATTCCTATGTGCCTTATATGCCTATGTGGTAAAAAGCTGCCTGGCGTAATCTCACCACATAGGCACATAGAAACATAGGTTTCACATAGGGGTTTATGTATAAAAAAAGCTGCCTGTTTTTTACACAGACAGCCTGATCATATTTTAATTGAATATCTTATTGGTAAGTGCCGGTGAAAGTGCCAGCGGAGATCGTTTTGGTAACATTTGCTTCGTTCTTGACCGTACCGCTGAACGTACCTGTTATCGTTTTGGTAGTGGTATTATGACTGGTTACTTTCAATGTCATAGTAACCCCGGAGATACTGGGATCGGCATTGTATTCAGCGCTGCCGGAGCCCGTATAATAAAACGCCAGGAAGTTGGTAGTACTGGTCGCTGCACTTGAATATGTTTCATTATTAGTGATACCACCTGCAAAATCACCGAGTGTAAAGTCTAAAATCTCCCCGGTGGAAGTGGTTCCTTCGTAAATCAAAGAGGTAAGTGTGCCAACACCCGGTACGGTGGTTACATCGAGAGATGCATCGGTAAAAGCGCCTTCGTAAGTGGTTGTGCCTTCCTTGAATGACCAATCAGTCGTGGCAGGTCCCGAACCCGGCGCCACTGTTACGTTGAAGCTGCAAGCGGCTGTGCCACCGGCCAGCGGAACACTCAATGTACCTGCTGCTGTAGGTTTACCACTTCCGGTCAACGTAACAGGTACAGTTCCGGTAGACGGGAAATTGCCGCTCGCTGAAAAAGTCATTCCGCTTACCGTACCGGTAATGTTATATCCACCGATGGTAGTAACGTTAACCTGTATGTCTACTGTATTACTTCCATCCAGCGCTACATTTTGTGTATAGACACCATTTGGTACTGCAGATCCGCAATTGATGGTGTATACAGCAGGCCCGGTAACATTGATCGGGAAGCTGCAGGAAGAACTGCCAACCGTTACTGTGATATTGGTAACTCCGCTGGCAGAAGGCTGACCATTACCTGCGAGTGTGATCACCTGTGGGCCTGTATTGAGTACTGCGCCACTACCGGAAAAAATCATCCCGTTATTCGCAGTCGTAGAAATATTATAGGTACCGATGGTTGTTACATTCACGCCGATATCAACTTTATTTGTCCTATCGAGCGCGACACCTGAAGTATAATTGCCCTGCAGGTTATAGGACATACAGGTAGCAGGCGCACCATCCAGAACCATGGCAGCCGGTCCGCCTGCTCCTGATGGAAGCGTGGTCACCGCAATGATGCAAACAGATGCATCATAAGTCACTACATAATTATTGATACCGGAGGCAAGCGGGGTGCCATTGCCTTTTAATTGAATCGTCGTCAGACCGGTAGAGGTGAAAACACCGGTTGCCCTGAAATAAACACCATTGAGTGTATCGGTATAAATTGTATAAGAACCGGGGGTGATCACATCAACCTGTACCTCGATATAATTGGTGGCCCCGTTAAGTGCTGTACCTGCTTCGTACGTACCCGCCACTGTTTTAGGTAAACAATCGCCTCCTGTATCGCTCTGCAAAGATCCGGCAGAAAGCGCGCCGCCGTTTTCATGGCTGAATTCTTTCTGGCAACTATTAAAAAATGCTATAATAAAGAGAAGGGAAAGGAATAAAAACTGTTTTTTCATGAAAGGTAATTGTAGCCACTAAAATAGCTCTTTTTTGGCTTTCGGGCAGGGAAAGAACCCTGCTGAAATATGGCCCAAAGCTTATATCTTGTCAACGATTTGTTATAATATGATAAAAACCAGATTCTTCTTATCGGCGCTGTTTATAAGCGGGTTTGTTAATGCACAAACCCCCAGGCTGGAAATGCTGGTAACCGCTGGTAAAACCAGTATCAGGGGTCTTAGCGTGGTCACCGATAATATCCTGTGGGTGAGCGGCAGCAATGGTACCATCGGGAAAAGCGCCAATGGCGGCAAGAACTGGAAATGGGTGGTGGTAAAAGGCTTTGAAAAAACAGAGTTCAGGGATATTGAAGCCTTTGATGCTAACGTCGCTATTATCATGGCAGCAGGTGAACCGGCTTATATTTTAAAAACGATTGATGGCGGCGATAGCTGGAAAGTAGTTTACGAGAACACCACGAAAGGAATGTTCCTGGATGCGATGGATTTTGCCACTACCCGGAAAGGGATTGTTATCGGCGATCCTGTCAATGGAAAAATATTTGCGGCACAGACAGAAGACAATGGGAATACCTGGACAGAAATAAATCCCGGTCAGGATAAGCTCGTTGCTGATAGTGGTGAAGCATTTTTTGCAGCAAGCGGTAGCAATGTAAGGCTGTTTGAAAATGATAGTTATTTCATGGTCTCGGGTGGTAAACGTTCGCGGTTGTTCACCAATAAATCGGTGATTGATCTGCCGGTGGTGCAGGGAAAAGAAAGTACAGGCGCCAATTCGATCGATATTTATGATAATGGCATTCCTGATAAACCGGGTTCGCGTATGATCGTTGTAGGAGGTGATTTTGCAGCCGATTCTTTATCTGCCAATAATTGTTTTTATAGTACCAATGGCGGAAAGACATGGAACCGGCCTAGGATCCCACCGCACGGATACAGGAGTTGCGTAGAGTATTTATCAAAAAGAGATGTACTGGCCTGCGGACTGACCGGTGTTGATTATTCTGCGGATGGTGGCCATACCTGGAAACTGATCAGTAAAGAAAGTTTTAATGTTTGCCGCATCGCCCGTATCGGTACCACTATTTACCTGGCAGGTAATAAAGGGAGGATAGCCAGGATATCGATGGATTATTAATAATTTTTATTCCTGTGCATACATTGATTTATACAATGATGAAAGGTTTTATTAAAAAATCCGTCTTATTGAGAATATCAGTGTATGATCATTTAAGGTTATCGAGTATTTCCTGGATAGAAGGTCTTTTTTTATAGTCGGTATTAAAGAAACGGTAGGTGATAGTGAAATCTTTATTAATGATGTAGGTAGCAGGAACAGGCAGGTAATTACCATTTTTTCCATTGTTCTCTTCCAGTTTGATGCCTGTATTCCGGTAACGTGCAAGTGTATTTTCGGGCACTTCGTATTCTACTTCATAGGCTTTCATGATCTTTAACCCTTCATCGTAAAGAATAGAAAATTGTGCGTTTGTTTTTTCGATGGTCTTTGAGATATTTTCAGGCAGTTCAGGGGTAACGGCGACAACGGTAGCGCTTTTTGCCTGGATCAGCGATAGTGAATCCTGTAGTTTCTTTAATTGTTTATTGCAATAGGGGCACCATTGTCCGCGGTAAAAAATAAGTACTACATTTCCTTTTTTCAACAGATCGCTCAACCGTATTTCTTTACCATTTTGATCTTTGGCTTTGAAATTGTAGGCTTTTGAATTGATAAAAAGACCCTCGGGCGCTTCCTGTGAAAAACCGGCAGCAGCCGTGAACAGTATAATTAAAAACGAGAACAGTAATTTTTTCATGATGGTAATTTACAATGTATAAAATTAAGTTTTCGCGTACTTATACCTAAGGGTTTTTCAAATATTAACAAATTGGCTTTTTTACTATTTTTACCCACTTATTAACCAGAACCCGGAACAAAACTATTATGAGCAACTCCCACGAAAAAAAGTTTATAATCAACATGTTCTTCGGGCTGTTATTTACAACGGCCGGTATTTCATCTATTATTTACGCTTGCTTTACCAAAGAAAACGAACATGACTGGATCTTCTGGGCCATTGTGCCGGTGATCACTATAAATACAGGTCTCCTGTTTATAGGCAGTTCTATTATCCATAAAGTAAAGGCCGATCTGATCCGTCGTCAGAAGCAAAAGACAAGGACGGAGAAACCGGACTGATAAATACAGTGGGCAGTGCGCAGTTTGGCAGTTGGCAGTCAATGGTTCGATAGTTGTACTGTCATTACTGTATTGAATTAATCGCCTGATTATTGAAAGGCTGCCGGCTGCCCAACTACTGAACTGCAGACTGCCCCCTATCCGAAGCGTTTGGTGAACATGAAATAAACAGCTCCCAGTAAAAATGCGAAGCTCACGAGATAGCGCCAGTGAAAGGATTCTTTCATGACTACAATCGCGAAGATGGAGAATACGATCAGTGTCACTACTTCCTGGATAATCTTTAATTGAAACAGTCCTATCCCCTCCTGTTTGCCCAGCCTGTTGGCCGGAACAGCCAGGCAATATTCGATCAGGGCGATCAGCCAGCTTAGTACGATCGCTTTCCACAAAGGCCATCCTTCGTATTTTAAATGATAATACCATGCAAAGGTCATGAAGATGTTCGATGCTGCGAGTAATAAGATAGTACGCATGATAGAATAAAAATTAATATTTCTATGTTATGGGTTTTGTTAGCAGATTTCCGCCCAGGGTTAAAACCATGGGCGTGGTTAGGCGAGATTAAAATGATGAGCAAAAATTAAACTACGAATGAAATGACCATCAGGATAATGCCTTCCGGAATGCCCTTACTTCTTCCGGGTCGATATAATTGTTCTGGTAACTTTCTGCTGAATTTTCAAAAGCCGGGTGTTTGAATTCCATTTTGCTACCGGTTTTTCCCCGCAATGAAGAATGAAATTCATAGCAACCTGTTTGTTCCGCCAGTGATCTGATATTTTCTTTTCTGACACCACTGCCCGGCATGATAATGATGCGATGATCCGCTTTCTGATTTAATTCAGCGATCAGCGCTGCTCCTTCCGGTGCACCTGGTTGCTGACCCGAAGTGAGTATTCTTTCACAACCTATCTCTATTAATTGCTCCATTGCTTCGAACGGGTCTCTGCAACGGTCAAAAGCCCGGTGAAAGGTAACACCCAGCGGATACGCTGCACCGGCAAGCGCCGCTGTTCTTTTTATATCGATCGTTCCATCCGCCAGTAATAATCCGGTAACCACACCTTCGCAGCCTAGTTCTTTACATAGAATCACATCCTGCAACATAATTTCAAACTCGTCTGCGGTATATAAAAAATCGCCGCCTCTTGGACGGATGATCGGGTACAGCGCCACATCGAATGCCGAACGGCATTGTTTGATCATACCCAATGAAGGTGTTACTCCTCCTTCTGCCAGGTTTGCACAAAGTTCTATCCTGTCTGCACCACCTTCTACTGCTGCTTTTGTGGTGATAAAATCAGTAGTGGCAATTTCAATAATATAATTAGTGTCTTTCATCAATACCAGCTTTTTGCAGTGACCAGTTTTTCTACCGTATTCGTTCTGATCGCATAATTAAATCCCTTTTGAAGTGCAAATGCGCCTGCACGGCCTTGTTTGTCCAGGGCGATAAAAGCGACCTGTATATCTTTTGAGCCGGCGCCTTTTATGCGGACAATTCTTTCGATCGCTTTTTTACAGGCAGCTTCGGGTGATAATCCCTGCCGCATTAATTCAATAACGGTATGCGATCCTGCTATACGTATCACATCTTCTCCCTGTCCTGTAGCTGTGCAGGCTCCGACGGCATTATCTACAAACAAACCGGCGCCGATGATAGGTGAATCGCCAAGGCGACCCCGCATTTTAAATCCCATGCCGCTGGTGGTACAACTGCCACTCAGGCTACCGGATGCATCCATGGCAACCATGCCGATGGTATCATGATTCCATTCGCCATTAGGTAGTCTTTGTGGTGCAGAAGGTCCGTGGTTGCCTTTGTTTTCGATATTGATCTGTGGTTTGTATTCTGATTTTTGTAACCATTTATCGTATTCTTCGCGGGCCCTGGGAGAAAGCTTGTCTTCTTCCAGGGGGAATCCTTCCGCAACAGCGAATTGCTGTGCACCAATTCCGACCAGCATGACATGCGGTGTTTTTTCCATTACTCTCCGTGCTACGGAAACGGGATGTTTGATCCGTTCCAGGAAAGCAACGCTGCCGCAATTGAAAGATTCATCCATGATACAGGCATCGAGGGTTACAAATCCATCTCGATCGGGATTGGCCGATAATCCAACACAACAGTTATTGGAAGCTTCGGTGACCATTACTCCTTTTTCCACGGCATCCAGCGCCCTGCCACCTGTTTTCAATACTTCCCAGGCCGCTTTATTGGCATCGATGCCGGCTTCCCAGGTGGAGATCACTATCGGCTGTCCTTTACGGGCCACCGGCGGTGCAGCCTGTATTTTGGACGAAGCCATACCCGCGAGCGATGTAAATAAGGAAGTCCGGATGAACTTTCTGCGATTGAACATTGTTTTGAGTTTAACGTATTCGAAATTAAAGGATTCGGCTGCAACTACCGTTTTCAATCCTGACAAAATGCTTGAAAACAACACATATATTATCGTTAATATGACACTAAGCCGGGAGGGCTGTCAAAAAATGGTATACTTGCAGGATGGGAACGCTTTTTGATGTTTAAACACCGAATAAGGAGTAACATGAAAATAGAGATCATTTCAGGAAGTCCGAGAATAAACAGCATGACAAGACGCGTGGCTTTTCACCTGCGCAACTGGTTGAAACAGAATTCCAGGCATGAGATCGGTTTTATCGATTTAAAGGATTGGAACCTGCCTCCTATTCAAAATGTATTTGTTTCGGTAGATAATACACCGGAGGAATTTAAACCACTGGCCGAAAGGGTATTCAATGCCGATGCTTTTATACTGGTGACTTCTGAATATAATGGCAGCTACTCTCCTGCTTTGAAGAATTTGCTGGATCATTTTCCCAAACAGCATCATAAACCGTTTGGGCTGGTAACAGCTTCCCCGGGTCCGATGGGTGGAATGCGGGCCGCACAGCAATTATTATTACTGGTGCCTGCGCTGTTTGGCATTGCATCGCCTTATTTATTGATCGTACCCGGAGTTGATAAGAAGTTCAGTGCAGATGGAGATTTGATCGAAGCGGGTTTTTCAAATAATGTACACAATTTCATGAGTGAATTTTTATGGCTGGCGGAGAAAGTGGTTACAGAGATTGTTCCAGCCAATATATAACCTATGTGTGTATTTCTATGTGTCCTATGTTTCTATGTGGTGAAATTACGCCAGTCAGCTTTTTACCACATAGAAACATAGGACACATAGAAAGACACACATAGAATAAAAGTTGTAAAAACACAAGGAGTATATATGAAAAAGGTTTTACATAAAGCAGATACCAGGGGTCATGCGAATCATGGCTGGTTGAATGCTTATCATTCATTCAGTTTTGCCGGTTATCATGAGCCATCCAGGGTTCATTTTGGCGCACTGCGTGTATTGAACGATGACACAGTATCCGGTGGAATGGGATTTGGTACCCACCCTCATGATAATATGGAGATCATTACAATTCCATTATCCGGTCAGCTGGAACATAAAGACAGTATGGGCAATACCGGTATCATCAGCAAAGGCGAGGTACAGGTAATGAGTGCGGGCACCGGTATACAACACTCGGAAAAGAATAAGAACAGTAAAGAGGACCTGAAGTTGTTACAGATATGGGTCTTCCCTGATACAAAGAACGTGGAACCACGTTATGATCAGAAAGCATTTGACCTGGCTGCTTCCAAAAACCAGTTGATCAATGTAGTATCTCCCATCGGGGAGAAAGAAGGCCTGAATATTCACCAGCATGCCTGGTTTCATTTGGGAAAACTGGATAAAGGTACCCGTATCCAATATGAATTAAAGGATAAACACAACGGTGTATATGCATTTGTGATCGACGGCGATGTAACGATCAATGGAGAAAAGCTCAACCGCCGTGATGGTCTTGGCGTATCGGAAACAGATACACTGGAGATCATGGCAGACAGCGAAGCAGAGTTGTTGCTGATGGAAGTGCCGATGTATTAAGGAGTTTCATGAATGTTGTAAGTATATTTTGATTGGAACGCCGCGGGCTGAAAAGTTCGCGGCGTTTTTTTTATACGGAATGGATGGTTGATAGCGGGAAGGTAATGAAATAGAACACGGATAGAGGTGGATGAACGGATTAAATTGGATATACAATAATTGTTCAAAAAATCCTTTATATCCTTTTATCCGTATTATCTATGTTGCATTCATTAGATCGGCATAAATAGAACACGGATTGGATGGATAGAACGAATGCAAATTGATTGTAAGCATTTCACCTGCCAGGGGCGATCCACATAACATCCGTTCATCCACCTCTATCCGTGTTCTATTCCACCAACAATCCAAATGCCTCTTTACTATTTAGTTAATCTCAATTTCATCGACAAATAACCAGGCTCTGTTACCAGCGCCGGTATTGCCTTCTTCGATCACCCCATGATTGCGGATCAGGACTTTTACAAAACGTGTTTTAACAGGTTGCCGGAATGTATAGATCATCCGGTTATCGAGGATCTGCATATCGAAAGAAGGAATGGCGGTATATTTTTTACCATCTGCTGAAGCAGAAATTTCTATGCCAGCCGGCAGCCAGATCCAGCTTGCTTTCTGATCGAGTGTATGTGCGGTCAGCGTAGTGATCGTTGTTGATTTTCCCAGGTCAATGATCGCCTGGCAATCGGTTCCTTCAAACCCGAGAAATTCACTCGAACGCGATAGTTTCTTTTCATTCTGTACACCATTGACAAGTGTAAAAGCGCCATCACCGGGATATTTGGGTGATGTGGGCGTTAGTAACGTGATCTTCTTTCCTGTCGCTTTATTGAAATAGAATTGCTGGTCGATAGGAGCAGAAAGATATTCATACATCGTATCGGCTCTTGTACCTGTAGCCGATTTAATGATCACTTTTCCCCAGGCAGCGCGATATGCACCAAATTTAGAAGAGGCGGTTATCTTATAATTATACGATGATCCATTGACGGCTATATGATTTTCATTATCACCTACAATGATAGAACCGGTATTGCTTTTCTTTTCCAGTTTCCATACTACCCCATTCCTGTCGGCTGATGGCACTACGGTAGCTTTCAGATCAAACAGGGCCTTGCTATAGTTGGCTTTCCACAGATCATATCTCCTGATCTGCGTTTGTAAGCGGTTCTCAAAATCATTCCAGTTTCTTTTTGCTTTCGGGCTCCATAATATTTCACTCAATGCGCTCATGCGCGGAAAGATCATGTATTCAACTTTTCGTTCATTGCCGATGTATTCAGTCCATAAGTTAGCCTGTCCTCCAAGAATATATTTTGCCTGTTCTGCATTCAACTCCTTGGGAACGGGATCATACGCGTATACTTTTTCAATCGGATTATATCCACCGATCGTTACCGAATCTTCTTTGCGGCTTTGTGTATGATCGAAATATACCGGATCTCCGGGGCTCATGACCACCAGATGTTTTTGCCTGGCTGCTTCGATGCCACCGCTTTCACCACGCCAGCTCATCACTACTGCATTAGGAGCCAGTCCGCCTTCGAGGATCTCATCCCAACCGATCAATGTTTTTCCTTTATCGTTGAGGTATTTTTCCATCCGCTGGATAAAGTAACTCTGTAACTGGTGCTCATCTTTCAGGTGGTTGTCTTTCATCCGTTGCTGGCAAAGCGGGCATCGTTTCCAGTTGGCTTTGGGAGATTCATCACCACCGACATGCAGATATTTCGATGGGAAAAGCGGGATCACTTCATCCAGTACATCCTGTAAAAAAGTAAAGGTGTTTTCTTTACCGGCACAATAAACATCTTCAAACACGCCCCATGTCTGCTGCACCTGTTTACCGGTTGTGTCACCGGCCCAGGCGCATTGCGGCGGATGTTTGGTAGATTCACCAGGAAAACAACTCAATTCAGGATAAGCCGCAATAGCAGCGGAAGAATGTCCCGGCATTTCTATTTCAGGAATTACCGTAATGTATCGTTGCGCTGCATATTTTACCACTTCTTTTATTTCTTCCTGTGTATAAAAACCACCATAGCGGAGGCTGTCATTACCGGTTCCTGGATAGCGGCCGATAATCGTACCATTGCGATATCCTCCGACAGATGTGAGCTTCGGATATTTTTTTATTTCGATGCGCCAGCCCTGGTCGTCGGTCAGGTGCCAATGGAAATAGTTCAATTTATGCAACGCCAGGTAATCGATATATTTTTTTACAAATGATATGGGAAAGAAATGACGGCACACATCGAGGTGCATACCGCGCCAGGCGAAACGCGGCTGGTCCTGGATCGAACAATACGGTATCTGTATTTTAGTAGACGAAGGCGGCAATAATTGTATCAGGGTTTGAATACCATAAAACACACCGGGTTCATTATCGCCAGCGATATACACGCCTTTACCATCGACAGTCATTATATAAGCGCCCTCGATCGGGTTATCCAGTCTTTCATAGTTGAGGCGGATTGCATTGGTACTCGTGCTGGTGGTTACCACTTCCAGTTTCAGGTGATAAAACTGTTCCAGGTAACCATTCAGCAAGCTGGCGGTGGATTCCAGGTTGCTCCCTTCCAGTACAATCACAGTGGCTGCATCCAGGTTGAATTTGGCAGCGATCCTGGGCTGCTTGAGTGATGCAGGCTGCGGAATAATATTGATAGATTGTGCGGGCAACAGGGTTGTAACAAGAAGGGTAATAAACAGGGTAATCGTTAAACGCATAAGTACTTATATTTACCTAATCATTTAAAATGTAAATGTATGAATGATAACGCATTGGTTGTCGAACAGTTTTATACGGCCTTTCAACAGCTTGATCATAAAAAAATGAATGCCTGCTATAGTGATGACATTGTTTTCAGCGATCCTGTTTTCCTGCTCCTTCACGACGATGAGGTCAGGTGTATGTGGGAAATGCTTTGTACCAATGCAAAAGATTTCTCACTGACGTTTTCCGATATTGAATTGCTCGATGAAGAATATGCTACCTGCAAATGGACGGCCAACTATACGTTTTCAAAGACCGGCAATAAAGTGGTCAACAATATAAAAGCGTTTATGAAACTGAAAGACGGGAAGATCATTGAGCATAGTGATGGTTTTCGTCTTAGTACCTGGATCGGCCAGGCATTGGGATGGAAAGGTGTTTTATTCGGCTGGACAGGTTTTATGAAACGGGCCGTACAAAAAAATGCACGTAAGAACCTGTACCGGTTCATGGAAAAAAAGATCTCCGTCAATAAATAAGGAAAGGCTGTCTTACGGGACAGCCTTTGTTATTCTAACTGCTTAACCCGAACTAAGGTTTATCCCACCAAACTCTTCCTGATAAAACATCTCCGCCTGCTACGGCATCGTGTGCTACCTGGTAATTCGCTGAATTGGTATTGGATTCAGAAAGCGGGTAAGGGAAACGACGAGGCACTGTGCCGTTCGTTACATTACCGGGATATACAACCGGCGTCAATACCGGGTAACCGCTTCTTCTCCAGTTGCTCCATCCTTCATAAAAATCAAACATGGTAGCTGTCAGTGTATGATATTGTGTGTTGATCATATTCAATCCATCCGCTGCATTGTAAGGATGCGCGGTAAGATAAGTATCCGCTGCAGAGCCTGGTATAGCTGCTGCCGGATCATAAGGCGTCATATACGTGATCGCGGCTTTTACTCCATTGTTATAATGCGAAGCGGCAGTTCCCAATCCTGTTATGGTCCATCTGGCAGCTGCATCGGCGAGCAGCAATTCCGATTCGGCATACGTTAAAATGAATGTAGGTGCATCGAGTTTGACAAAATAATCGCTTGGCTTTGAGTAGTCACCTATTGATGTATAACCAGGAGCAGAAGAGATATCACGTCCGGCCACACCACTCAGGTCGTAACCATTCGGCATCCCTTTCTGGTTAGCTGGTGTTTTGTCACCATTCGCCAGTTGTGCAATGATGGGAAGACGGGGATCATTATTGGTTTTTAAGAAATCGATTATTTTCTGTGACCATTTTACATAATCCACTTCCGGTTGTCCCTTCAATACCTGGAAATTGCGGTTTACAGTTGGACGTCCACCGGGAATGCTATGTTTTAAATATGCGTCATCATCGATGCCTTGCATAGTTTTACCGATCACTTTCAATACGATTGCCTGTGCTTTGGCAGGATCGGCTTTTGTCAGGCGCATACCAGCACGAAGCAATAAGGTATAGGCAAAGCGTTTCCATTTATCGATCTGGTCCGGTTGTCCGCCATAAAATGCGTCGCCGGTTGGTTTATCAGCAGCGGGATCGAGTTTGTTGGCTGCATCTTCTACCTGTGTCAGGATATCATCATAAATCTTTTGCTGCGGATCATAAGTGGGAAAATAAACACCGCTATAATAACCAAGCCCGGCATTGAAGTAAGGAATATCGCCATACAGGTCTGTGATACGCTGCATGATCATGGCCCGCACGATACGGGCGATCTCATGGAGATTTTTATATTGGGGTTTACCTTCTGTCAGTTTGACCAGGTCAGCCACCGGTTTTACCTGTTCAGGATAAGCCACCTGCCAGTAAGCAGCGGTATAATCCGCATTGAGCAAATATTTATCACCGGCCCAGTAACCGATCACGGTAGATAACTGTTGCATCAGTGTAGAAGAATAGATCAGGTTGCCCCTCCATGTTTCATAACTGAAATCAAAACTACCGGTATAGGCCAGTTGCGCGGTCGTCAACAGGTAATTAGGTTCGAAATTAGTCGGGTTATACGCTGTCGGGTCCGTATTTAATTCATCAAACTTCTTTGTACAACTGCTGTACACCACAGCTATGACTGAAAATACAGCGACAAGTTTTATTAATTTATGTTTCATTGCAGTATAGTTGAGTGTGTGAATTAAAGTTTTACATTAAGGTTAAGACCATAGCTTCTTACCGGAGGCACACCTCCCAGTTCCAGCCCCTGTGAATACCCGGAATAACTTGCTTCAGGATCGATATTATCTGTTTTCTTCATAATGATAAACAGGTTGCGCGCTACGAGACTGATGGTTGCTCCCTTAACCTTGTTGCCAAAAAAGCTTCCCGGCAAACTATACCCGATCGTTAACTGGCGGAACTTGATAAAACTCGCATCATACACAAACAATTTGGATACATTACCGGCGATTTGCGAGTAATAAGCATCCGCATAGGTAGTTGGCCCGGGATTGGGATTAAAGTTTCCTTCCCGGTTAACCAATGTATTTTTATGCAAGCCAAAGAAGTAACCGTAGTAATCAGTCGCTGAAAACACTTTGCCACCGAATTTTCCATCGATAAGAAATCCAAGCGTAAAGTTTTTGACACTGAATTCATTGTTCCATCCGAGTGTATATTTCGAATACGCCGATCCCCAGGGTTTCAGGTCTCCCCTGTCAGGCACACCATTCGCGCCGATCACGATCTTACCGGAAGCATCATACTTATAATCGAATGCCATTACCTGGTTCGCAGCTTCTCCTACAATATGACGGGTAAAACCTACACCGGTACGTGAAGTGCCTACTGCGAGTTCAGCCTGTCCTTCCGTGAGTGAAATGACTTTGTTATCATTGACAGATCCGTTGACAGAACTTGTCCATTTCAAAGGGCTGGCATTGGATAAAGGTTGTCCTGTTACCAGGAATTCGATACCCTTGTTCTGCAATTCACCGATATTCAATACCACGGCAGTATACCCGGATGTATTGGAAGCAGGTGATTCAAATATTTCGTTCTTTGATTTTTTGCTATACCAGGCCAGGTCGACACCCACCCTGTTATTGAATAATTTCAATTCTGTTCCTACTTCGATCTCACTGGCATTGGAAGGTCTTAATTTACTGTTAGGAATTGAAGTATTGGTGATATTTCCCAATGGCAATGTGCCTAACTGTACAGGGAACAAACCATAGTTGAGCAATGTTTTATAAGGCAATGTTCCACCACCTACATTGGCCCAACCTACACGCAGCTTACCGAAATTCAACCAGGATGGATGAAAGAAATCAGTGAATAAGAAAGCTGCATTGACGGATGGATAAAATACATCCAGGTCATCCGATGGGGCCAGTGTAGAGAACCAGTCATTACGGCCCGATGCATTCAGGAATAAAAATCCTTTATAATTCATATCCAGTGTGGCATACACAGATTGTACTTCCTGGCGGAAATCCGTGTATTCAATCGTTTTGTTTTTTGCATTCAGGATCGTATATACAAATGGTATTGCGAAATCGGTACCACCTTCTACTGTTCCTTCCGATCTTGCCTGCATCAGGTTGGCGCCTGCGTTGGCAGTAATGGAGAAATCGCTGTTTACTTTAAATGTTTTGCCGACTAATACATCTGTGTTCAGTTCCGATACCCTGTTGTATTGTTCCGTGATATTACGGAAGGCTTGTGCATAATAACCGGTTCCGTTGGGAACAACGCCTTTATACCTGTCATAATAGAAATCACGACCGGCGCGGGCCTGTATAAACAGACCATCTTCGAAAGTGTAGCGCGCGCTGACAGAAGCGATCAACCTGTTACGAAGAGTATTGTTGATAAACTTATAGGCAGCAAACCAGGGATTCGTGGCATAGGTATTATTCGTGAACAATAATTCATCGCCATTTGGTTTGGAACCAGGTTTCAATGTATTTACATCAAGACTAGTTGGCAGGAACATTACCTGGAAATTGGCATTGCCTGCTCCATCGGCAAGGATCGGCCTGTTGATCGCTTTATCATTCACAAATGATGCTTTGGCATCGATCGTCAATCTTTTATTTACATTGAAGACAGCGGAAAGATTCAGTGTATTGCGATTCAATCCGGAGTTAGGGATCACTGCTTTGTTGCTAAGATCGCTGGCTGAGAAACGAATCGAACCGCCATCAAAGGCTTTCCCAAACGAAACAGTATTGGTGAAAGTGCTGCCGGTGCGGTAAAAATTCTCGATATTATTTTTCTGTGCTACATACGGTCTTGACACACCATCAAACTGCACAACAGAAGTGCCATCGAGTTTAGCGCCCCAGCTGGAGTTACCTGCATCATAAGCGGCTGTGGCGTTGGAAGGTTTCACTCCATTCGCACCATTTCCATATTGGTATTGCCAGTCGGTCACATCGATCACCTGGTCCATTACAAAATTGGAATTGTATTCGATCGTTCCTTTTCCACTACCGTTCTTGGTTGTGATCAGGATCACACCTGCTTTTGCTCTTGAACCATACAGGGCAGAAGCAGCAGCTCCTTTCAGTACAGATATTGTTTCGATATCATCAGGATTGATATTCTGAATACCATCTCCATAATCGGGAGAGTTATAATATTGTCCTTTTGCATTATCGAGGTTATTACCCATATACAGGTCATTGTTCATGGGTACTCCATTGATCACATACAAAGGCTGGTTATTACCGGATAAACTCGATACACCACGGATGATAACACTGGTGGATGCGCCGGGTCCGCCGGAAACAGAATTCACATTTACACCGGCTACCTTACCAATCAGCGAATTGGCCACATTTGTTTCCCGTGCCTGCGTGAGTTCGTTACCTTTTACTTCGGTAACAGAATAGCCCAGTGATTTTCTATCCTTACGGATCCCCAATGCGGTAACAACGACTTCGCTCAATTGCTGGTTGATCAATGCCAGCGGCACATTGAGCGTTTTATCATCACCTACTGTTATTTCTTTGGCATCATATCCTACATACGAAATCACAAGTATATCGCCTTTACTGGCAGCAATAGAAAACTCTCCCCTGCTGTTGGTAGTTACTCCTTTGGAAGTACCTTTTACAGTAACGCTTACACCTGCGAGCGGGATATTGTTATTATCTGTTATTCTTCCGGTGATCAGCTCAAAGCGTACAGATTGTTTATCTGTATTATCGGACAGATCGGCCTGTATATAATCTTCACTGGCATTTTTCTCTGTGCTGCTGACGATCACGAATGTATTGCCGGATATTTTTTTATATTTGAGGCCGGTGTTTTTCAATACCTGGTCGAGTATTTTTTCAACATCACCCTGTGTATCTTTTAAAGGGTTCACGAGTTTTTCGCTCATGTTTTTTTCTGAGTAAAGAAAATAAACACCTTTCTGGCGGTTAAGGTCTTTTAAGACGGAGATCAATGTTTGTTTGCCATTAGTGTCCTGGGCACCTGCCGTGGCAAAGCTGTTGCTCCGGGTTTTATTAATAGCATACGTGTAGCCGTTCTGTGCTATCAGATTCGTGGACAGGGTAAGTGCTACCGCTGGCAAAAATCTGTATAGCCGAAAGCTTAATTTGGTTTTCCTCATACGTGCAGAGTTTAGTTAGTTTATAAATTATTTGCTGGCAGAGAAAACGATCTCTCCTTTATCCGTTTTGGTGACCTGGACTTTTCCATTTCCTGCAGCTGAGATGGCAGCCAGCAGATCTTCCAGGTTATTATTGGCCATGATACCGGTGATGGGTTCAGCTGTGACGCCTATATTACCGGCTAATGTTACTTTCACTCCATAGTGATTGGTGATCACCTGTGCTACTTCCGTCAATGAAGCATTATCGAATGCCAGTTTGCTTTCTTTCCAGGCGAGTATATTTTCTTCTTTGGCTTGTTTACGTTGAATAGTTTGTCCGCCCATTTCCACATAATCGCCCGGTTTCATTTTTAATTCCTGCCCGTCTTTGGTATGAATGGTCACGCTTCCTTCGGTAAGCAATACCGATGTTTTATCCTGGTAATGGGAAACGTTGAACTGTGTACCGGTTACGATCACATCGAGGTTATCGGTGTGCACGATAAACCGGCTTTTATGTGGTGTTTTGGTGACTTTAAAAAATGCTTCGCCGTTCAGCCATACTTCCCTGTCATGACCATCTTTCCAATCATTGCTGAGTTCAGCTTTACTATTCGCATTCAGGATCATCATGGTTCCATCGGGAAGACGGTTACTGCGTACTTCGCCATACACGGTATTGACCTTTGATCTTGGCTGGTTGAGTGTAAAAAAAGCAACACCGCCGGCAATCAATAAGATCGCTGCTGCTGCACTGATCCACCAGCGCTTGCGGGAAGTATTCATTTTTATGACAGGTGTTGCCATTTCATCGATGCGGGCATTCAGTTGTGCCAGTTTCTGTTCAACCTGTTCTTCTGCAACCGATTTCTCCTGGCGGGAAAGTCTATTCATAAATGCAACCGCTTGTTGTACCAGTGGTTGCTGATCAGGATTAGCAGCCAGCCAGTTTTCCCATGCTTTTACCTGTTCCTCTGTTTCCTTAAAATACCAGCCAAGAAATAACTCATCAGCCACTACTTCATCTATCAATTGAAAATTTTTTGCCATAAAAAAATCTTTCCGTTTAAATAATAAGTGTCAGAAATTCCGATTTTGTAATGTGTTTTGTAAAACTTTTTTAATTTGGAGTACCGAAGCTGCGAAAAAAACGATAGGTTACATCACTGCTGCGTAAAAAAATAACTGCTTAGTTGAACGATATTGCTGCCGATATTGTGTTATGGAATGCCTTTAAGGAAGGCGACAGGCAAGCCTTTGACGACCTGTTTCGCCGGTATTATCCCATGCTTCTCCAGTATGGGTCGAAAATATGCGCCGATGATACGATGACGGAAGACAGCATCCAGGATCTCTTTATTGAATTATGGCAAAGCAGGACCACAACACCGTTGCAATCCGTTAAAGCCTATTTGTTTAAGGCATTGAAGTATAAATTATTCCGGCAGTTGAAAAAACTGCGGACAGTGCAACAGGTAGATGATGAACAGGACAACCTGTTTGAGATCAGCGAGGAGCATTTTATATATACACGTGAAGAAGAAGCCTCCACTACTCAAAAGATAATAGCGGCGATCAACGGGTTGCCAGCACGTCAGAAAGAGATCGTTTACCTGAAGATCTACCAGGGATTGAATTATGAAGAGATCAGCGAGGTAATGAATATCAATTACCAGGCAGCGCGGAATCTTTTCTATCAATCTGTCAAATCCCTGCGGCAATTAATAACCAAAAGAGAATAACCCTATGTGGTATATTCCTATGTGCACCTATGTGCCTATGTGGTGAGATTACGCAGTTCTGTAATAGTAATATATCAGATTGGCGTAGATTTTACCACATAGGCACATAGGTGCACATAGGAATACACACATAGGGCTCGCAAAAAGCTGCAAACAGATTCATGCAAACGTTTTCATTGCAATTCATGTGCATGGTAATTACATTTTAATATCTTTGAACCTCTGAAAAAGAAAAATCAGCTTCATGGCTAAAAAAGCAATCCCCATCGATCTTACAGATAGTTTTGAAAAAATACCGGTAAAAATATTTCCTGATCTCAAACAAGGCTCCCTCGCAGTTGCACAGGAGATCGCTGCACTGATCCGGGAAAAACAAAAGAAGAAAGAGAAGTGTATTCTTGGTTTGGCAACCGGCTCTACTCCTAAAACATTATACGCAGAACTTGTGCGCATGCACCGCGAAGAGAAATTGAGTTTCAAGAACGTTATCAGTTTCAATCTCGATGAATATTACCCGATCGATAATGATGCCTTGCAAAGTTTCAACCGGTTTATGCACGTGAACCTGTTCGATCATATCGATATCAATCCAAAGAATATTCATATCCCGAATGGGGAAACGTCAAAAGAAGATATCAAAGCACATTGCCTGGAATATGAAAAGATGATCGAAGATGCGGGAGGTATCGATCTGCAGATATTAGGTATCGGCACCAACGGACATATTGGTTTTAACGAACCCGGTTCCGGTATTTATTCCAAAACCAGATTGATCACGCTCGATAACTCCACGCGGATCGTGAACTCGTATGAGTTTGCCAATATATCGGAAGTACCACGACTGGCCATTACCATGGGCATCAGTACCATCCTGAAATCAAAGAAGATCATATTGATGGCCTGGGGTCCGGCAAAAGCACCTGTTATCAAAAAAGCAGCAGAAGATGATGATACGGAACAGGTGCCGGCTTCCCTGCTGCAGAATCATGACAATGTCAATTTTATTATCGATGAAGCAGCCGGCGCTGAGCTCACACGTAATAAATCGCCGTGGCTGACCGGTGAATGTGAATGGACACCTGCCATGATCAAGAAAGCGGTCGTGAATATGGCATTGAAATTAAAAAAACCGGTACTGAGCCTGACCAATGCCGATTATACAGAATACGGGTTAAGCGATCTGATCGTAGAAAAGGGCGATGCATACGAGATCAATCTCGAAGTATATTATTTATTGCGTGATACGATCACGGGCTGGCCTGCCGGCAAACCGGGTACAGATATACCTAATCACCCGGAACGTTCGGAACCATATCCTAAAAAAGTCATCATCTTCTCCCCTCACCCGGATGATGATATTATTAGTATGGGTGGAACTTTTCAGCGTTTATTCGACCAGGGACATGATGTGCACGTCGCTTATCAGACCAGCGGAAACATTGCTGTGACGGACGAGTTTGTTACCCGCTACCTTGATTTTGCGGTGGGCTTTGAAGAAATAGCAGGTATCGATACCAGCAAATCGGGAAAGATACTTGCTGATGCACGAAAATTCATTTCAAGGAAAAAATCAAACCAGGTAGATACACCCACTATACGCTCGATCAAAGGGTTGGTACGAAGAGGAGAAGCCAAAGCTACCTGCCGGTATGTAGGATTGAAAGATGAAAACATTCATTTCCAGGATCTGCCTTTTTATGAAACAGGCATGGTGGAGAAAAAACCAATGAGCGAAAAAGATGTAAAGCTCACGATGGAATTATTGCGGGAGATACAACCGCAACAGATCTATTGCGCCGGCGATTTTGCCGATCCGCATGGAACGCATAAAACCTGTTTCGATAT
Source organism: uncultured Bacteroidota bacterium (assembly GCA_946479615.1). The sequence goes on from CAMLGR010000037.1 coordinate 28,182, forward strand.
TGTAGCGGAAGCATTGCGCAGGATCAAAAAGGCGGGTGATGAATGGATCGATGATTGCTGGGTTTGGTTATATAAAGGCGCCTGGCAGGAATGGAACATCGAAGAAATACAAATGGCTATTCCTATGAGCCCGGGGCAAGTGATGAAAAAAAGATTCGGCATCTTCATACATCAATCACAAAAGGACATGGTGCCTTTCCAGGGTTCGGATGCAAGAGAGTTCTGGCAACGGGCTGAAGACCGCAATGCCAACACCGCCAATCTTTACGCGCAACTGGGCCTGACAAAATATGCTGCGATGGAAGCGTTTGTGAGATGGAGATTTTGATATGGTATTAGGTGAGGAATTAAGAATGATGAATGAGATCTTCCTTTCACACTGCATTTTGTATTCCTAATTCCTAATTCTTAATTTCATCTAAATCTAAAACCAATTACGCATCATGAGATGGAAAGAAGCCTGGAAGGGAAAATTCAGAACCGCTTTCTGTGCCGGATTCATTATACTGATTCTTATTCTTGCCTTCTTCCCGGTGTTCTTTCAATGGATTGAAAAAAGAAAAGGTATCACGCTTCATGATCCTTTACTGGCAGCTCTCCCGGCTTACGATCTTTCAATTCCTATATTTATTCTTATCTGGTCAATGACAATTTTGATATTGGTGCGATGTATTCAATCGCCTCTTACCTGTTTTCTCTTTTTATGGGGTTACATCTTCCTATGTCTTTCGAGAATGCTTACATTGGCACTTGTACCGCTGGCGCCACCGGTTGGGTTGATTGAACTAAAAGATCCATTGACGAATATATTTTATGGCGGAAAGTTTATTGCTACTGATTTATTTTATTCGGGTCATACAGCCACGCAATTCCTCATCTTTCTTTGTCTTTCACGCAGAACAGATAAACTGATCGCTTTGTCAAGTACGATTGCCATCATCATTATGCTATTATTGCAGCATGTACATTATACGATCGATATAGGTGCAGCACTTCTTTTTTCCTTCCTGGTTTACCGGGCTGCAAGATCATTCACCTATATGTGTACTTCTATGTGATCATGTGCCTAGTGGTAAAATCTATGCCAATCTGATACATTACTATTACAGAACTGCGTAGCCTCACCACATAGGCACATAGACACAAAGGAAGGCACACATAGGGTTTAACATATTCACAAAGTATGTTAATACCATGCAAAGGGCTACGTTTTTCTATCTCAGTAATTACAACTTGTCTAAATTAATGCTGCCACTATCTCATCACTAAATCACTTTATATGAAAAAATGGTCAGCGGAGTTTACGCTCGACAACGAGGTGAATACGCAGCATACAGAATATTTTCAGAAAAACGGCGTGATCGTATTCCGGAATTTCCTGAACAAAACAACAGTGACAAAATGCACCGATGAAATCAGCCGGGTAGAACAACAATGGCTCGATGAAAAGCGAGACAAAGTAAATGGAGTGCCCTTGAAATTCGGTAAAGATGAAGCAGGCAACCCAACGATCCAGCGGTTTTGTTTTATGTCCCTGTTCAGCTCTTACCTGCATGAATTATTATTGGATCCGCGATTAGCTTCCCTGACTTCTTTATTGCAACCCTATGATGGCCGTATCGGGGAGAATGAAAAAGACGGGCTGGTCATCAATAATTATATCAATACAAAAAACAGCAGTTTCAGCCAGATGGGATGGCATACCGATAGTCCGCGCGATCTCTTCATGGGACAAAAAATAATGCCGATGCTGAACGTAGGCATACATCTCGATACCTGTCTTTTTGAGAATGGAGGTTTGCGCGTGATACCAGGCACCCACAAACAAGGTATGTTTGGATTACTGTTCCGGAAAAAATATTTTATCGATCACACCGAAGATCCGCGTGAAGTGGGGTTTGATATTTTCGCCGGTGATCTTACCGTTCATGATGGCCGTATCTGGCACCGGGTAAGAAAATCAATCCTGACGGGAGAAGCCAGCCGCCGCCGCGTGATGTATATTCCTATTATAACCGGGAAATACAATCCCAAACATGAAAAAAGCAAAACACCGCTATACCATTATTTTACCAGGAAAGTACACAATTGAAGATCAATTACGAATTAAGAATTAGGAATGTAGAATTATGAATGCAAGATACAGAGCGAAAAACAAAGAGATTGTTCATAATTCATAATCCTTAATTTTATCCTTACTATCACCAAACCATATTATGCCCCTTGCTTTAATTACCGGTGCCAGCAAAGGAATAGGAAATGCCATTGCTATTGAATTGGCAAAACGAAAAACAGATGTGTTGTTAGTAGCCCGGAGTAATGACCTGCTCGGACAAACTTCTGAATGGTTATCGAAAACGTATGAGATAAAGACAGATTATCTGGCGCTAGATCTTACTATACCCGGCGCTGCCCAACAGGTAGTGGATTGGTGCAAAGAGAAGAACTATTCACCTGATATTCTTGTCAACAATGCAGGATATGCGATCAGTGGTCCGTTTTTAAGTCATACACTGGAAGAAGAATTAAAAGTAATGACGATCAACATGCAGGTGGTAGCAGAGCTTTGCCACCTGCTGTTACCTGGATTACTCCAGCAACCGCGTTCCTATATACTCAATATATCCAGCCAGGCCGCTTTTCAATCAGTACCGGCTCTGAATGTGTATGCTGCATCAAAAGCATTTGTGCTTAGTTTCAGCCGCGGGCTGAGATTTGAGTTGAAAAAGACCAATGTATCGGTGACGGTGGTATGTCCCGGATCGACCGATACCCATTTTGCCAAAGAAGCGCGGGTAGGCGCCAAAGCATTGAAAGCGGCCAAACGGTTCAATATGCCGGCGGCGGCTGTTGCCCGGATAGCCGTGAATGCCATGTTCAGGCGAAAGGCGGAAGTTACTACCGGGTTTATCAATAAGATGGGGCAGTTCCTGGTGTGGCTGCTACCGGCTTCCTGGAGCGAAAAAACCGCAGCTGCCATCTATGAATTATAAGGATTTCTACGTGAACAGGTTCCCTCCTCCTCTTATTGATTTGTTGTTAACAACGATCTGATTATCTTTAGAAAAATATTTTTTATGGCATTGTTCAATTCAGGTAATCCTGTTTTAAAAGAAAGCTCTTATGAGGGAACTATTTTCAAAGGTATGGATGTCGCAGAATCCATGACCCTGAGAGGAACCGTTAATAAGTTTGGTTTTCTTTTTTTAATGATGATGGGCACCACCCTTTTTTCCTGGTCGTGGTTTTACAAAGGCAATAACCCGATGCCGCTGATGATCGCGAGTATATTTGGCGGATTGGCGCTGGCCCTGATCATGGCTTTCAAAAAACAATGGTCACCTTACCTCGCTCCTGCGTATGCATTGCTGGAAGGTCTGTTTGTAGGATCTGTTTCTGCTTATTATGATTTTGCTTTCAAGGATAAATATCCCGGCATCGTATCACAGGCGGTATTACTGACTTTGGTGGTAACCGTAGTGATGTTCCTGATCTATAAATACAGGATCATTAAAGTAACCCAAAAGTTCAGGGCTGTTATTTCGATTGCTGCGTTGAGTTTGGGTGTGTTTTATTTAATACAATGGATTTATTTCCTCGCAACCGGCACCAACTTCGCTGCTTTTACCAATGCCGCCACACCACTGGGTATTGGCTTTTCCGTAGTAGTAGTTTGCCTGGCAGCGCTATATCTTCTGCTCAATTTCGATACCATCGAAAAAGGAATTGAAATGCAGGCGCCAAAATATATGGAATGGTACAGCGCCTTTGGTTTACTTGTTACACTGGTATGGCTGTATCTTGAGATATTGAGATTGTTATCTAAACTAACCAAACGATAGTTCACAAGATCTCTGCGAAACCCTGTGTATTCTCTGTGGCCCTCCGTGTATAATTCTTGTAAGAGAGTTTCTATTCATAAGTTCTGAATACTAAATACTTTGATCTGATATCTTACTACTGGAGTTATACGCAGAGGGCCGCAGAGAAGACACAGGGTTTCACAGAGATATAAACAGGTCGCGCTCACTTATCTTTAATTGCTTTCTCCTTTGCTTCTTCCTCCTGTTCTACGTGTTCGGCCATTTTGGGAACATCTTTGTTGACGAACTCATTCATATAGATATTGAAGAGCACGATGATATAGTTGACCAGCAAAGGCCCGAAGACAAGACCGATAAATCCAAACAGTCCCAGTCCCACGATCACGCCAAGTATGGTGATCACAGGATGCACATCTCCCATGCGTTTCAACAAACTGATACGCGCAATATAATCGACATTACCGGTAACAATTACGCTGTATAACAATAAAGCGGTGGCCTGCCAGTTATCACCCATAGCATACGTATAAATAACCAGTGGCACCCATACAGCCATGGTACCAATCACCGGGAAGAAAGCGAATACACCGGTAAGAAAACCCCAGAGCGCCCATTCTTTTACCCCGAAAATAAAATAGCCCAGTGTAGCGGTTAATCCCTGTATGATCGATATAATTGGAATACCCAATGCATTGGCGCGCACCAT
>CAMLGR010000038.1 GCA_946479615.1 uncultured Bacteroidota bacterium
AATTGAGAATTATGAATTAAGAATGATGATGAATGGGATCATAATTACACTGTTAAAACATTACCTGCCGGTATGTTCTTATTCATAATTCATAACTCAAAATTCTTAATTCTTTATTGCAGTTCCTGTTTCATCCTGCCCAGCACATCTTTTTCAATCATCTTCTGTGCTACCCAGATCATATTCATAAAGGCTTTGGCGCCGGAGATACCATGACCGATAATAACAGGTTTGGCTACACCTAGTACAGGGGTGCCGCCATAGTTCTCGAAATTGAAACGATTGAAATAGCCATTCTGTATTTTCTGTCGCTGGCCAATGCCATACAGCGATTCGGCCATTTTAAGGATCACGTTCCCGGTAAACCCTTCACAGACTATTACATCTGCTTTGTCGATAAGGATATCACGTCCTTCGATATTACCAATGAAATTGATATGCGGGTTTTCTTTTAATAAGGGATAGGTGGCCTGTGCGAGTATATTGCCTTTTCCTTCTTCTTCTCCTACATTCAGCAATCCTACTTTTGGATTTTCAATGCCGAGTATCTGCTGTGCATAGATCGAACCCATGATCGCAAACTGGTTCAGTTGTTCCGGTTTGCAATCAGCATTCAAACCCACGTCGAGCAATAAACCGGTGCCGCTATTTTCTTTGGGAATGATCGTGGAAATAGTAGGGCGCAGTACACCTTCAAGCGCTTTGATGCTGAATAGTGCGCCGACCAGCATAGCGCCGGTATTGCCTGCGCTGATAAACGCATCTGTCTTGCCGGTGGCAAGCAGGTGAAATCCTATAGCGATGGATGATTGTTGTTTTTCTTTTAATGCTTTGGTGGGATGCTCGTGCATACCGATCACCTGGGAAGCGTGTATGACTTCTGCTTTGTCAGGGGAAATGCCGTGTTCGGCCAGCAGGGGATCGAGAACAGGTTTATCGCCAACCAGGAAAAGATGAGCAGGGGATTGCTCCTCGTTAAGGTACTCCACTACTCCCTTTATGGCTTCAAGCGGGGCGAAGTCGCCGCCCATCATGTCAAGTCCGATATTCATAGCGGATACAATGTACAAATTGTAAAATAACAATCCCGGAATAAATCCGGGACAAATTTCATCAAACGGTTAGTCCAATGGAATCAGGTGTTATTACGCGCACAGCGGTTATTTTTTTACCGGTGCTTTCTCGGCTACTACTTTTCCTTTGTAATACAGCTTGCCTTCACTAACGTGAGCACGGTGTCTTACATGGATTTCTCCGGTAGTACTATCAGTGCTTAATGTTACAGAAGCAGCTTTATAGTGTGTCCGGCGCTTCGCGCTTCTTTGCTGACTATGTCTGCGTTTGGGATTTGGCATATCTCTAAAATTAAAATCTTAATAATTATATTTTCAATGATGAATAGTCAATGGTCAAATTATAAGTATTCACTATTGATCATTCAGTATTCACTTGTCAAGGTCCTTAAACTTCTCCAACCCTTTCCATATCGGGTTGTCTTTTTTTTCTTCCGGTTCCGGTTTCAGGTTCTTCAATACATCCCTGGCTGATGGATTGCAATGGGGTCCATCCATTTTTTCAAAGCCACAGGATTTCTGCATCGGTATGCTCAGGTTGATGAATTCATAGATCCAGCTGGCTACATCGATATGGCTGTCGCCACGGCCGATATAGTATACATCAGGATCTTCTTCCTGGCTGTTCATCAACTCCGGTTCTTCCACCATCTTTACCGTGATATTGAACTCATCCCAGAGATCCATCGGTAAATTGTTGTTGCACCGGTCGCATACCACTTCCAGTGTGCCGCCGATCTCGAACTTCAGGAGCATAAAGCCATTATTCTTGTCAAGCAATAGCTTTACGTTTGCCTGGCAATGATGAAAATCCTGTTGTTGAACGGCCTGGCTGCCGGTGGGCAGTGTTTCAAAGAATCTGTCGGTGATCGCGTAATTATATTCATGTACACCGGGTTTCAATCCCACAAAGGCAATTTCAAAGTCACGGCGATGTCCCATGAGCAACTTTTTATCCCGATCCCACGGCATTATGCCCGGATTTTCGGGAGGCAAAGGTAAGGGGTTTTCATGAAAATTTATCCCGTATTTTAGATTATTTTGGAGGCGAGTGCCTAATTTAACAGCCTGATTTCTAGTTGATTTAAAAAAAATCTCTTTTGCAAAAGCTTATTTCCCGCATATTTGCCCGCCTTATGAAAAGCTGGAGCTGGGTATTGGTGATCCTCCTGACGATCCTGATCAAGTGGGCTTCTCTTTACCCGGAATGGATCGAAAATAATTATACTTACGGGCTTTATCCCGTTATTTCAAAGACACAGCGCCTCCTGCTGGGATGGATCCCGATCAGTATAGGCGACCTGTTTTACGCCTTCCTGGTACTTGTGATCATTTATAAAACGGTCCAGTTTTTCAAAATAGTATTCAAACGACAATTTAACCGTGCTTACTTCCAGGCGGGACTGCAGCAGATCATCTTCTTTATTCTTTTTGTATATGTATCCTTTAACCTGCTCTGGGGCATGAACTATAACCGTCAGGGAATCTCCACGCAGTTAGGAATCGAAGTAAAGAAATATTCATTGGCTGAACTCGATACGCTGACCACCACTTTGCAGGAACATCTGAATGAATATGCCGGTTATGTAACCAGTGCACAGCGTGATTCGTTCGACCGTAAACGCACCTTGTTCATCGAAAGCAGTAATGCCTATAAAAAAGCGGCACAGCATTATTCCTTTATCAATTATTCGCCGGTCTCTGTCAAGCCCTCCATCTTTAGCTATCTCGGCAATTACCTGGGATTCCAGGGATATTATAATCCTTTCTCCGGCGAAGCGCAGGTGAATACAACAGTACCGGGTTTTATTGAACCTTTTGTGACGGTGCATGAGATCGCACATCAACTGGGATATGCAAAAGAAAACGAAGCTAATTTTGTTGGGTTCCTTGCTGCCAGGTATTCCGGTTCACCGGCCCTGAAATACTCGATGTATTTTGATATGTATAACTATGCGATCGGGGAAGTCTATCGTCGCGACACATCGCTGGCCCGTTCTTTTCAGGCAAAACTTCATCCCCAGGTGGTAAAAGATATCACCGACTTCAGGAATTTCTTCCGCAGGTATAAAAACCCGGTTGAGCCCGTTATTACGTGGTTTTATGGACACTACCTTAAAGCAAACAATCAACCTGCCGGCAAACAAACCTATAACGAGGTAGTAGCCTGGCTGATCGCTTACTATAAAAAATTTGGATTGTCAGCGCTCTGATTATTTTTGGTCTGACAATTGATTATAGTTTCTCATGAATAATACATTGAGACTGATTATTTCAATGGCTATTTGCCTGGCTGCAGGAGCTCTTGGCAGCCTGTTCACTACTCCTGAAATCGATACCTGGTACCAATTTCTTGAAAAGCCATCCTGGAACCCTCCTTCCTGGGTTTTTGGTCCTGTGTGGACAGTATTATATATCCTGATGGGAATTGCCTTATACATTGTGTGGAAAAAGCCGACATTCAAAAAGATCAAACGAACGGCGATCATTCTTTTCACTATTCAATTAGTACTTAACCTTGCCTGGTCCTGGATATTCTTTAACCAGCATCAAATTGGCTGGGCCCTGGTGGATATTTGTGTATTATGGGTCTTTATTGTACTCTGTATTTTCTCCTTCTCCGCCGTATACCATTCGGCTGGCTGGCTATTGGTGCCCTATATCTGCTGGGTAAGTTTTGCAGTGATACTTAATTATACGATCTGGCAATTGAACGGTCAATGATGAATTAAGAGTTATGAATTAAGAATGATTCAACTGGTCTTAACGATTCATAATTCCTAATTCATAATTAAATATAAATAGAAGATCCTAACAACCGGCCCTAGAACCTGTTCTTCCACATCATACTCTCGATCGGTTTATCGGGCTGACCGCTGTATTTGGCGTTTTTCTTTTGATTGTATTTGACTTCGATCTCTCCTTCTACAGGGAAATAGATCAATTGACCGATCGGCATTCCCTTGTACACTTTTACCGGTTGTTTGACGGAGATCTCCAGCGTCCAGTGACCGCAAAAGCCAACATCGCCTTTACCGGCAGTAGCATGTATATCAATACCGAGCCGGCCGGTAGAAGACTTCCCCTCGAGAAAAGGCACATGCGCATGCGTTTCGGTATATTCTTCGGTAACGCCCAGGTAAAAGATATGAGGATATAATACAAACCCGTCTTCGGGTATTTCGAAATATTCTATTTCATTGTGCCTTTTGGCATCCAGGATATGTTCGCGGTAAGTGGCCAGCCATTTACCAAGATGCACATCATAGGAATTGCTGCCGAGACAATCCCTGTCATAAGGCTTGAGTTGGATCGTGCCTTTGTCTATTTCTTCCAATATCCGTTTATCGGAGAGTATCATGTTTTATCTTCGGTTTTATTTATGTTGTAGCAAAATAAAGATGAAAAGCTGACGAATGCCTATTTTTTTTCAACAACAGATCAACGATACCACCCGGCTGGGAATCTGGAAGATAGAGGAAACGGAAGAATTCTTTAAAGCCAATGTTCCCCTGCACCGTGATGTTACGCACCCGCACAAAAGATTGCAGCATCTCGCAGGCCGTTTTCTGCTGCAATACCTTTTCCCGGGATTCCCTTACGAACTGGTACAGATCGCTGAAACACGCAGACCGTTCCTGCCGGATGAACAATATCATTTTTCCATATCGCATTGTGGGGATTATGCGGCCGCTATTGTAAGCAGGAACAGGCGGGTAGGAGTGGATATTGAAACACCTGTTGAAAAAATCATACGTATAAAGGATAAATTCCTCAGCCTCTCGGAATCCCGTTTGTTTGGAGAAGTTGACAGGGATCAATTGACGCTTGCCTGGTCTGCTAAAGAGACGGTCTTTAAATGGTATGGAGAAGCGGGGGTAGACTTCCGGGAGCATATTCATTTGACCGGTCATGAGCCGGATAAACAGGAAATTACCTGTTCATTCAACAAGAATGACAATACATCCATGATCATCTATTACCGGTTTTCAGAACATATAATTTTAACATGGACTATAGGAGAATAAATTAAAAACAGCTTGCAGGAAAAGCTTTTCTTTTATAGATTTGTTTCACTAAAATTATTTTTTATTATGAGAAAGATCGTCTTATCCTTATTCGCGTCACTTTTTGTTGTAGTCGCCATGGCGCAGACAAGCGACAAAATGTGGAAACACGATGGTGAAAAACTCGATGTTAAAATTATAAAAGTAGCCGAGTACACCATCATTTATAAATTCCCTGGTGAAGATGCAGAACAGACTATCGGAAAACTGGCAGTAGCCAAGATCGTGTATGGCAGCGGCCGTACCGAACAGATCTCTGATAAAGTAGTTGTAGCGAGCAAGGATGATTGGGAGAATGTACAGATCATTGAAGACAAGTCACAGGTGATCGGTCTAAAAAAGATGGATGAAATCAGGGGAAAGACTTCGGGTTTCCTGAACTATCACACTGCCGGTTCTGCTGATAAAAAAGCAACCAAGAAATTGAAAGAAGCAGCTGCTGAAATGGGGGCTCCTTTTATCCTGATGACTTCTGACAATGATGCCCGTGTTGGTACAGGTGGTACTAACCAGGGTATTAAGAAAGGATTTGCTTATTCTTATAAATAAGTCAATTTATCCAGATATATTAAAAAAAGCCGTTCCATAATCATGGAAGGGCTTTTTTTAATATAGTCCTATTCTTCCAGTAGGCCAGGTTCATCGGAGATTTCAAGGTTGATCGTATCCTGTCCTGCAATTCCTTCGATGGAGCCTTTAATATGTGCAGCATTGAGCAATACCTTTTCCAGTTGTTTTTCTCTTGCCTTCCATAACTTTTCCATCGCATCTCTTTCTTTCTGGATAGATAATTTCATGCTCATATATCCTTCACGGATCGCTTTCCATTGTTCCGAAAATTCATTACTGGTGAGATAATCGTAGAGTAAGTGCATTTTATCGCCTTTATTCTCCTGGTTTCTCGAAGCGCCGGCAATCTTGATGATACCATCCCGCAGTAAATAGGCCACGGATTTGATCTCGGAAAAGCTACAGACCCAAACACCATCTTTTTCACCAAAGCGGTCCATGCCCTTGGGCATCGTCTTCGTAACGATCACGGCGATATCGGCGCCAAGACTGCGGCGGTCCGCCTTTAATTTTTCTATCCAGTCGCCGCCAAAATTCTCGGTGCGTTTGCTTTCATAAATGATCTTGCCGCATTCCTGGCCAAAATTGTTGCGGATCGTTTGAATGCAATCTGCACCACGCACACCTTTACCTACCTCGGAAACAAGGTCGAAAGGGAATGAATTCTTCAGCATCTCTTCCAATGCGAGTTCCTGCACTTCACCCTGTAATTGTGAAGACCCCTGTTCGGCTCTTCTGCGCATTTCATCAGCGAGTTTTTTCTGATCCTCCAGTTGTTTTTCCAGCTCTTTCATGCGCATCTGGTGCTCCGTTTCTTTTGCAGCAACCTTTTGTTCCTCGATCTTGCGGATCTCTTCCGATAATTTTTCACGCTCTTCCTGCAATTGTTTTTGCACCGTGATCTCCAGTTCTTCTTCTTTATTTTTCAGATCCTGTTCTTTGCGCAGGAACTCGAGTTCTTTTTGCCGGGAAAGTTTTAATTTTTCTTCATTCTCCTTATTGTTTTCCTGGAGCAACTGAAGTTTTGTTTCGTAGTCGGCCGAGATATTTTTCCGAAGATTTTCTTCCAGTGTTTTTTGCAGACGTTTACGATCATCTTCGGCGGTTTTTTCCATGCGCTTTCTTTCCTCTTCCAGTTTTAACTGGAACTCTTCATTCTTCTTTTTTTGCCAGTCAGCCGCTTTGGAACGCAATTCTCTTTCTACTTCTTCGCGTATGGCATCATTGGGTTCAAATTGATGACCGCAGTTAGGACATTTTATATCGGTAGCCATTGGGGAGATTTCTTTATAAGTATAAAAATCAGCTTCCCGGGAGACCACTTATAAATACCATAAGCAGTGCGGGAATCATCAGGCTGCAATTTAGGCAGTAAGTCTAAAACTTCCATTTTTTCATGATAAGGCCGGTATATAGAGAAATTATCGTTGATTTTCTGAAAGGCGCAGTTGTTTTTTTTTGCATGGATGGGTAATACAACAGTGAAAAATGTTTTTTCCCCGCAAACGATAATTTGTTTCATTAATCATAATCGCTGATACGTGAAACCAATATCTTTAATTCAGCGCAGTGAAATTGTACGTACAACATTTCATTTTTCAGGTTGGAGTTTGATGTAGCAAGGTTTTATTTTTTTAATCTTAAACTTTTTTTATGAGAAAAATCCATTGGGGGATAACCGTGATGCTTGGACTTGTTTCAATCGCTTTGGTATATTCCTGTAAAAAAAATGAACAAGGAAAAACAGTGCAGCAGGACATGACAAAGAAAATAGATGCCTGGTTAAATAAGCAGAAGCAGCTAAATGGTGGAGTAGATTCCGGGAAAATTTCTGCGCTTGCCGGTGCATTGAATTATGACCGGTTAACGCAGGAGACTACTAACAAGGATAAACAGTTTATCCGTATCCCGGTAAAGCAGGATTTCAGCATCGGTAATGGAAAGAATGATAAAAGCGAGGCGGTCTTATTACTGAAGACTGATGGGAAAGGCACGATCAGTAAAGGATATATTGTACAATACATTCCCGGCGAAAATGAAGATCCCGTAATGCCTGCAGGCTGCTTCACCAGGATTTACCATAGCCGGGAACCAGGGGCCAATGGCTGTTTTTTATTTATGGAGCTTAATCAGAAGCCATCTTTTGAATTACTATATAATAAAGGAAAGATGGTGGGATATAGCAAGGCAGAGCCCAGGCCACGGGCCACACAGGTCGATAAACTTCCCAGGGATCCGATCAGTCCCGCCCCGGTTTGTACGGATTGGTACTGGGTTACTACTACGCTTTTTGCAGATGGTCATACAGAAACCAATTCTGTTTTTGCTTTTACTACCTGTGTGGCTGCTCCCGGTGCCGGTGGCGCTGTACAAAATCCTGAATGTTGTTTGCCGGATGGGGATATTAATGTGAACGTCACCATTGGCCCGGGTGATCAGCACCAGAATTGTGGAATGGCAAGTGTTGACCCTTCAACCGGCCGGTTAACAAGAACTTGTATGGTGGACTGGGTGTTTAGTAAAAATCATTTAGTGCTTTGGAACTGGAATTATAGAAGCTACGAATCTTCAAAAGTTGAACTGGTGGCTGGTAAATGGAAATTTATCCCGGGCAGTATTGCCCATGTAAGTGTAAGCATGGAAGGCAGTATTGCACCCTGTGTAGTGTTTACCTGTAGTATTACCAGTGCTATCGGTTCAGTTAATGCGGATCGTACACAGGCTGCCATGGACATGACGGCGCAAACTACTTTTAATACGAACTGCTTGTCTATTAGTCAGCCAAGGGGAGATAATTATATGGTTCGCACCTTTTGGTATGCTTCATAATGGTTGAATAGTTTGCCTGTTTCAGTAGGACAGGCAAACTATCCTGCTAAATTATAATACTATAATATGAACACAACAATAGTTGGTTTGGTCCTTGTAATTTTCTTTTTTACGTTCAGTGCAAAAGGATGTGATTACAAGGCAGGTAAAGGGATCAGGGCAATTCGTCTTAACTATCAAATGCCGCTAGGAAACTGGACAACTGCTTTGGCGGATAGAAATGATAGTTATACTGTTTATTATAAGGAAAGAATGATAATGTATAGATTTCCGTTCATTTATGATTCGATTGTAAACGGGAAGCTTGTGATGGAAGAAAACAGGTTTAATTATTTTGTCTTTGACCGTGATAGTGGCTATGGCAGATTATATGATCCCCAAAGACCGGATATCTCCGGGCAGCGGCTGGGCATTGATTCTGTACTACCCGGAAAGACATTTGAATCGTTGCTGTTTGACACTCTCGCAGCGATCGGAACCGATAGTTTGTATACAAGTCCTGATGGTGATCTTGTCAGGGTCTATTCGATGGACGGGCGGGGAAGTACAATTATTAAATATAAAATTTACCTGTACTATTCCGATAAATTAGAAGGTATTCCTGAGACATTTTCGAAAAAAATGGATAATGAGAAAGGCCGGAAACTTTATAAAATAAGAGGAATACCTGACCGGCCTTATCTGCCCGGGTATCCTGTCCATGAAATTGTATATAAAATGGAAGCAGTGGAAGTGGAAGAAAAGGAATTGGTAGCTGATTATTTTGCTGTTTACCGGGGTGGGAAAAAATAACGGAAGGATCTGGCAAAGCCGATGTTCCATCAGGGTCTGGCGAAGCCGGTGTCCCATCGGGGTCTGGCGAAGCCGACCCTGATGAACCAGAATGTTCCATTGTGTTTTTAGATCGCGGGGTCTGCTGCGCAAGACCCCGCTCGGACATCTGTTGGTGCAAGATCTCGCTTGGGCGTATGCTCATCCGTTGTCCCATCGGGATCTGGCGAAGTCGTTGTCCCATCAGGGTCTGGCGAAGCCGACCCTGATGAATCAGAATGTTCCATTATGTTTTTGGATCGCGGGGTCTGCTGCGCAAGACCCCGCTCGGACTACCGGGATGAGAAAAATAATGGAAAAGATATTCCTGTGGATTGCTGATTAAAATCAAAAGGCCCATTGTGGCTTTTTGATTTTAATCAGTATATACTAAAGAGAGATTTCCATCATAATAGAAAAAACCAGTCATTGACTGGTTTTAGTATGTGCCCCGGAACGGAGTTGAACCGTTACGGCCATTGCTGGCCACAGGATTTTAAGTCCTGCGTGTCTACCAATTCCACCACCAGGGCGGCACTGTAAAATTAACCCGGTAACCTCTTACCTCAAGTCCGAACCCGGCGGAACGCCGGAAATACCAAAAAAAATCCCTCGGCCGGTGGCGAAGGGATTGGAGCGGAAGACCGGGCTCGAACCGGCCACCCCGACCTTGGCAAGGTCGTGCTCTACCAAATGAGCTACTTCCGCTTGTAATCTATAAAAAGAACTGAAAACCTGCCTGCCGGACCCGAATCCTTAACAGGGGTGCAAAAATAGGTATAACACCTTTTTCAAAAAAATTTTTAACCGGATTATTTGTACTTCGGAGTGTACAGTGTGCTTTCCTGTACGGTTACTTCAGGCTTGTGAAAGCGCTTGGTGGAAAGCATATAACAACCGCCAAATACCAGTGCCACCATACAAAATACCTGCAGGTAAAATAAAAAAGCCGATGAAGATACCCAGCTATGGGTGAAGTCCCTGTCCTGTACTTTCTTCAATTCTTCCTGGTATTCCTGTTGCGAAGTAGTCATAAGAGATTATTGTGTTGCAAAAATAAGGTTTCAACTAAATAAATCAACCTGTTTTGCCTATAATTTCAGAAAAGCGGGTTTTCTTCTTTACAAAATACAACCATATAATATTTCGTGGCAGCCAGCCTGCTAACGTGGTTTTCCGTTCAATGGGGCGGGGGCTTTTGCTACGATGAAACAACCACCAGTAAATAAAAGCCAAATGCGCTCTTATAATAGCACCGGCTTCTTTGAAGTGACCGGTAAGCAATGCTTTCCAGAATGCAATACCATCCAGGAAATCCCTGGCCGGCATGATCCATAGATATTGGGGAAAAGGCAGGTTCTTCGACAACATGATCTTGTTGTTCCTGTAATTGAGAAAGGTCTTCCGTGGGTTTTCTTTATGCAAGGTGCCACCTCCTACATGATATACCACCGCAGCAGGACAGGAATAGATTTTATGACCTGCCAGTTGTATCCGCCAGCACAGATCAATCTCTTCCTGGTGAGCAAAAAAATATTCATCAAACCCTTTCATGTCATGAAATACTTTCGCACGTATGAATAGCGCCGCGCCTGATGCCCAGAATACCGGCTCTGCGGTATCATATTGACCCTGGTCTTCTTCACAGGTATCGAACACGCGGCCACGGGCAAAAGGATATCCGTATTTATCCATCCATCCGCCGGCAGCACCGGCATATTCAAATCTTTTTTTATCATGAAAGGAAAGCACCTTGGGTTGACAGGCAGCAATGGAAGCATCGCTTTCGAGTAATGCCAGCATGGGTTCCAGCCAGCCCGGTTGTACTTCCACATCCGAATTCAATAACACATAATAATCGGCTTCCACCAATTTCAGCGCTTCATTATAACCCTTGGTAAAACCAAAATTCTCGCTGAGACGGATGATGCGGAACTGCGGGTAATATTGTTGTAAAAATGCCAGGGAATCATCAGTAGAGGCATTGTCGGCAATGATCACCTGCTGGTTCTGGTAGGTCGATGCTGTTACGGATGGCAGGAATTGTTCCAGCCATTTTTTTCCGTTCCAGTTCAGGATAACGACAGCAATAAGAGGTGATCCGGGCAATGATAGAATTTTTTCAAAAATAGTTAAGGATTAGTAGAAGTTATAGTCTTATTTATAGCGGCTCTATCTGGTATAGATGACTATGAGCCATGAAATTTTGCCGAAAATAATCGACTACCGTTTATAGGGCTTACATTCGAAGATGATTCAACAGATCATTCACTGGCGTACGGGCCTGGCAGCGATCGCGATATTGATCGTTACCGGTACTGTTTTTTATTCCCGTCATGTATCCCGCAAAATTGCAAAGGAAGAACGGGCGAGGGTAGTGGCCTTTGGCGAATCGCTGAAGATAAAGGCGCAGAGCGATGATCAGAATGTATTGCTGTTTACCAACCAGATCGCTGTTGATAATGATGATATCCCGATCGTGGAAACGGATGAACAAAATAATCCTTCCGGGTTATACGTCAACCTGGATTCTGCCAAAGCAGCCAACGATACGAATTATCTCCGCAAAATGGTAGAGAAGTTCGGCAGCATGAACAAACCAGTGCTGGTGCCGATCAATAGTTCGCCGGTTACATACAACAAATACTATTATGGGCAGACGCAATTGCAGAACGAAGTGCGGTATTACCCGTATGTACAATTGCTGATCGTTAGTTTATTCATTATTGTTACCATTATGGCATTGCGGGGCAGTTACCGTTCGGTGCAAAACCAGGTCTGGGCGGGAATGGCGAAGGAAACGGCGCACCAGTTAGGCACACCGGTTTCTTCACTGGAAGGCTGGCTGGAAATGCTGAAAGAAAAACCGGGTAATGAACAACTCACCAAAGAATTGGAGAAAGATGTGAGCCGCTTGCGACTGGTCTCGGATCGTTTTGGAAAGATCGGCAGTACGCCACAGCTCGAAAAAATAGATATCGTGAACCAGGTGAGTAATATGGTGGATTATATACGCAAGCGGGCGCCGGGAAAAGTCATATTCTCGATCGATACGCATGGGGTGGATGCCATACCGGCGATGATCTCGCCGCCGCTGTTCGACTGGGTCATTGAGAACTTATTGAAAAATGCGCTCGATGCGATGGAAGGAAAAGGGGCTATCCGGGTGGATATAAAGGAAGAAAAAAATAAGGTGGTACTCGATGTGGCCGATACCGGCAAGGGTATTGCGACGCAGAATATTTCAAAAGTCTTTAAACCCGGGTTTACCACGAAGAAAAGAGGCTGGGGCCTGGGATTGAGTTTATCCAAGCGGATCATTGCCCGTTATCATAAAGGAGAAATATTTGTCAAGAGCTCCGAGCCGGGCAAGGGAACTACGTTCCGGGTGATACTGAATAAGGAGGCAGAAGGGAAGGGGTTTAAAAGTTTGCTTGTTTAGGTGGTGTTTTTGATTTTGTTCTTACATTTGCATCCCTTCAATGAAGGGGGAATGCCCAGGTGGTGAAATTGGTAGACACGCTACTTTGAGGTGGTAGTGCCTTAACCGGTGTGCTGGTTCGAATCCAGTCTTGGGCACAGGGGACAAAAAGAGAAACAGGAACAGAAACAGAGTGCACTTACTTGTTACTGTTCCTGTTTCTCTTTCTCGACCCAACTGCTGTCTCACGCCCCTGGTTATAATTGGCAGCTACAATCCATATAATTGCGAGCGGACGGCTTTTTCAAAGCCGGTGTGTAGTCGGAGATATAAGCACAACGTTCGAAAAGTTTATTGTTTATGGAACACTACGAGTATAGGGGTCGGCTCGTTGACAATTTCTATCTCTTATTTCAAAGAATATTAATTGCTCCACGCCACTTCTTTAATTGTTGTATCTAACTGAAGAACGGTTATCATTTTAAGGAGTTCCGCTGTGTTAACGTTTTTAAATCTAACAGAAATAACAAATTCAGTACCTGCATTGTCAATATTACAGGTAGCAATTTCCAAATGAGTATTTTCAAATAGATTGCTGATAATAGAGGCAGATCGGACCCGGTCCACTATTACGATACGTAGTGTTTTTTGGTGAAACCGGCTGCTAAATCTTTTTTCGAGCGGTTGAAGAATCCATAGAATAACAATAGCAAGCACAGTAGTGATCAACGCCGCGAAGTACATTCCACCACCAGTTGCCAGTCCAACAGCCGCGACAGTCCAAAGCCCAGAGGCGGTAGTGAGTCCACGTATTATTCCCTCCCGTAAAAAAAGGATTGTACCAGCACCAATGAAACCAATTCCGCTAATCACTTGGGCTGCGATCCTGGAAGGGTCCAATACTATGTTTTTAGTTCCTAAAATATCAGCAAATCCATAAGTAGAGACCATCATTGTAAGTGAAGCGCCAACACAAACAAGCATATGAGTCCTCAAACCGGCGGCCCAGTTTTTCCGTTCCCGTTCCAAACCAACTAAACCACCCAAAAAAGCAGCTAGTGATAAACGTAATATTATTTCTGGCCATTGAATCATGCCGGGAGATTTGCCACTTCAAAGGTACTGATAGTTAAGCAGCATGGCAGCATCGAAGATATTCTTTAAGGATTCAATCCAAAAGTTCGAACTGGCTCCAGTCTTGTGTACAGGGGAAAAAAAGAAACAGGAATAGAGCGCTTTGCCTGTTACTGTTCCTGTTTCTTTTCCTCTTCCTGCTTTTCACTTTACTCTCATAACAATTCTCAATTATAGAATTAAGTATTATTTAGTGTTATCTTTCAATCGCGAAAGAATTCCATCTTATTGCAACTCCCGGAAGCAATAACGACTGGTTCAAGATTTCGGATAAAAACAGTACAAATCATATACAATAAAAAAACAGAACTATATGAGAAAAATAATTTCATTTATGCACATATCGCTTGACGGTTTTGTAGCAGGACCAAACGGAGAAATGAATTGGATTAAAGTGGATGAAGAAATTTTTGATTTTGTCGGTAAGCGGATCAGCGAAGGTGATACGGCATTATATGGGCGGGTAACTTATCAGATGATGGAAAATTACTGGCCTACTGCAGCAGACAAACCGAAAGCATCCAGGCACGACATTGAACATTCTAAATGGTATAAAAATGTTCATAAAGTAGTTTTGTCAAAAACAATGAAAGACACGAATCTGACCAACACAAAAATTATTAGCGACAACCTAACGGACAGGATAAATGAAATAAAACAGCAGCCGGGTGGAGACATCTTGCTTTTTGGTAGCCCGACAGCAACACATTCACTTATTCAACTGAATTTAATTGACGGGTATTGGCTATTTGTCAATCCAATTATTCTTGGACGGGGTATTTCATTGTTTGCAGATATCAAAGACAAAATAAAACTACAGCTATTGACTACCCGGCAATTTACTTCCGGGGTAACTGAACTGAATTACTTAGTAGACAAAAAGTAGCAGTATTGTGATTGGATTCCTATCCAATCGCCAACTCAATGGACTGTCCACTTGCATCGCTTACTCCCTAGT
Organism: uncultured Bacteroidota bacterium; assembly: GCA_946479615.1. Next base: position 14,863 of record CAMLGR010000038.1, read on the forward strand.
CAAGGTTGACAGGCAATAAAAAGAGATGGATTTCACGCGGCGGGCGCAGCGGAGCAGCAGCGGCCATCTTCTGTCATTACAACAATATTTCATCGGTGTCCACGAAACGATCCCGATGAGCAGGACAATTTATATTTTTCAAAGAAGTTCTAACCATAGCTATGAATACATTTATTGTTGAAAGATTTAAATCTTGCCGAAGTTAGCAGGCTCATCACGCTGGCAAAAATCAGATGTCCCCCAATGACCCTTTTTGTCCAAAATATCCGTTTTGTCCTCTTTTGTCCGCAGTGTTACTTATTACTGCTTCATTTTTATGTATTTACCGGGTTTCGTTTTTACTTTCTTCGGGTCTTGTTCGGGTTTCATAGGGGTTTTCTGCGGGAACACCCGAAGCTGACCCGAACAAAAGGCGAACAAAACCCAACAAATCCAGAGCAATGGATAGCTTCTCGGCGGTTCTCTGTGTCTCCTTTGTAGCCCTCTGCGTATAACTCCCGTAGTAAGTTATCAGATTAAAATCTTTATAAGGCTTATGAATAAAATCTCGTTTACAGGAATTATACGCAGAGGGCTACAAAGGAGACACAGAGAGCCACGGAGGCAGGATTTTATTAATGCTTCTGGGAAATTATTGATAAAGGGATGAGGTGCGTAAATATATATTGGGTTCCGGTAATTGACAAGGTCAATCATTATATAATGATTTAGTAGGTCTCCACCCCCTGGTAAAGATTAATGCCAAAGACCCACTGCATAAAGTGCAAGAATCAAACTGAGGTAAAGCGATATAAAATACACCAGCACACTGCTGATATTCGCCAATACTTTTTTCCAGCCACCCTGGTGGCGCAACAGGTCCATGATGGAATAAAACGCTCCGCCAAAAGCACCACCAACAGGTACAACTGTTAAGGGAACCAATATCCAACTGCCGGCATGCATATTACCGGTAGCTGCTCCCAATAAGAAAATACTGATCAGTACGAATGCTATACCCGCTCCCTGTAAAGCACGTCTGAGCAGGAATTTTGAGAATAAATTGGTTTGTAATTCAGTTTGCCAGTTCATGATCGGATAAGTTAAAGTTTATTAATTATTCCTTTATTTAAAAGCACTTTGAATTACAAAGTAAAATAATAAACCAGACATTTACAAGGATTTCATTAAAAATTTTAATCTCCGGCTCTGTTATGTAGTCAGAGAAACTAACCGGTTGAATTTCAACCCGGATTGGATCGATATAAAATGAATAGTAGTATGAAAAAAGAAGGGTTTATTTAATCACCGCCCCACCGCTGATCTTCCATACCATACCGACATGAATATGTGGCATTTTCCACATGACCCGATACATATACATCGGATCCCATATAAAGATGAAGATCCGCTATGATAATAAGCTCCTTTGATTCATTTTGAATTTCCTACTGCTTCCTGTATGTCTCCTTGATCAGGTTACTGCTTCCGTCCCTGAACGTAACCACCAGGTCCGTACAGTTGAAACTTTCTATATTCGAAAAACCTGAATTGAGCCGAAGAGTTCTTCCCGTTACATCCCAGGTGCCGGATGTACTGCCACTGGGCGAGCACACCGTTCCTGCATCGGAATACACAAACGTTTTATCGGCTTTCAATTCATTGGTATCATCCAGCTCGCAGGCTTCATAATTTTCATGCAGTACATCCCTTTCAGTCGTATTCGTGATATCTTTTGCAGCTACCAGTTTATATTTACCGGCAATACTGGCCACAGAAATTTCGCACTCATTATCATCGTCATCGTCGTCCATACCACCACCTTTCTTACAGGAATCAAATACCAGTACTAATGCAGTTACCATACCAAGGGATAAAATGATCTTTTTCATTTGTTGAATGTTTTTAGAATACCGGTGGGATCCGTTAACCCTTCAGCCACAGCCGGCAATGGATAATAGTAGCTTTCCTGTATATATCGGGGAGAGGGCAATAGGTCATCAGGAAAATCAACATTTTTAAAACAACAAGGGCTTATTATATATTATAACAAGCCCTTTTGACTTTTCATTTTTGAATTTTGACCTTTCGCTCTATTCCGTCCGTAACGATCGTACCGGGTTGGCGATCGCTGCTTTGATGGATTGGAAACTCACGGTCAGTAATGCAATGATGACGATACCTATAAATGGTAATACAAAATAATACCACTGCGCATCGATGCGGAACGCATAGCCCTGCAACCAGTTCCTGGTCATGAACCAGGCCAGCGGGGCCGCTACAAGAAATGCGATCAGCAGCAACATCGCAAATTCACGGTAGAGTAAACGTAAGATGCTGACCACCGAAGCTCCCAATACTTTCCGGATACCGATCTCTTTGGTACGTTGTAATGTAGTAAAGGAGGCGAGACCAAATAAACCGAGACAGGCAACCAGTATGGCTAATGAAGTGAACAATCCGAATACCTGGCCAAAGCGCTGATCGGCCTTATACTGTTCATCAAAATGATCGTCGAGGAAGAAGTATTCAAATGTATTGCCAGGGAAGAAACTGGCCCAACTGCTTTTTACCTGTGCAATGGTTTGTGCTGCCTGTGCCGCTGTTGTATTCACAGAAATAAACCCGCGTACATTCGGTATTAAGCGAAAGATCAAAGGCTCGAATGTTTCGCGGAGCGATTGCTGGTGAAAGTTTTCCGTGATACCTACAATGGTATACTGGTCTCCCCAGAAATCTATTTTCTTACCAAGTGCATCTTCAGGTTTTGCCAGCCCCAGTTGTTCAAATCCTTTTTGATTAAAGATCACCGCATGATCATCGCTGCCGAATTCTTTGGAAAATGTGCGGCCCGCTATCAGTTTCATACCATACATTTTCATATAATCATAATCCATACCGATCACGCGGTATTGTTTCTGGGTCGATTCATCGGTGCCTGCCAGTTTAATACCACCAGCGTTCCAGCCAACCGCATCACCGGGTATACTGCTGGAAACAGTAACTCCCTTTATAGAACTTTGCTGTTTCAATTCATCTTTCATCGCCGTGATATTTCTCAGGTAGGTAGAATCGATAGTAACGACCGGCGGCTTCACGATCAATGTCTGATCGATATTGATCCCCAGGGATTGTTTCCGCATGTATTGGATTTGCTGGTAAACAACCAACGTGCCGGTCAATAAAAACAGGGAAGCGGCAAATTGAAATACCACCAGTGCTTTGCGTAAGAAAGAACCTTTGCTGGTCGCGATCATCTTTCCTTTTAATACTTCGATCGGTCTGAAACCTGATAGTACAAAAGCAGGATATAATCCCGAGAGAAATACACCGGCAATAAATAAAATACCAAGACCTAGCCAGAAACGCGTGGTAGCGAATAAGGAAAAACTCAGGTGCTGGCCGGATAAACGGTTAAATCCGGGAATCGCAACCAGTACGATCAGTAAAGCAAGTACTAATGCAAACCCGTTGAGCAAGGCTGATTCGGAAAGAAATTGCATGACCAGTTGCCGGCGCTGGGAGCCGATCGTTTTGCGGATACCGACTTCTTTCGCACGGCCAACAGCGCGCGCTGTTGCCAGGTTAATATAATTGACCCAGGCGATCACTGCAATAAAGAAAGCGATGCCTAACAACAGGTATACCGTCTTGCCATCGCCATTGCTGCGTGGTTCCATCATATAATGTGAATACAAATGAATATCTGTCAGCGGCTGCAGCAGGTAAGTAACAGAAGCATTATATCTTTTTAAATCTGCGCCTACGGCCTTATCTACTATTGGTGCAAATTTGGATTGTACGGTAGCTGGTTTCACTCCTTTGCGTAGTAATACATAGGTCAGGCAACCATCATTCAGCCAGGCAATTTCAGGATTATTATCCGGTCCGCGGAACACTACATAGGTAGGATAGGAGAGAAGAATACCGGGCCTGATTTGTGTATTGGCCGGGGCGTCTTTGAATACCGCCCTGATCGTATAGTTATCCTTGTGGTTCAGTTGCAGGCTTTTTCCTGCTACATCTGTAGTTCCATACAACTTGCGCGCTGTAGATTCAGAAATAGCAGCTGTAAAAGGATCTGATAGTGTTTTATCGGGATTTCCTGACAGCAACGGATAAGTAAAGACCTTGAAAAATGAATTGGTAGCAAAAAATACATTTTCAATTTTGATCGGTTGGTTATTCAGTTCTGCGATCACCTCGCCGGTCTGTACCAGTTTTACATAGTCTTCAATTTCAGGTATCTCTTCCTTGAATGAATTACCGGCAGCGAATGCACCGGCTGCCCATTGCGTACTTAATTTGCCGTTATCATAGCGGTCCTGTTGAATACGATAGATACGATCCTTATTGACCTGGAAATTTTCATAACTCAGTTCAAAGGATACATATTGCAGGATCAGTAAACAGGCGGCGATGCCGATAGCCAAACCGATGATATTGATTCCTGAATAGCCTTTCTGGCGCATAATATTCCGCCAGGCGATCTTGAAATAGCTTTTTATCATATACTGTTTTATCCGGTTAGAAGGCTGTGCAGGTATAAGGCTCGCCTTAACCAGGTAAAAATATGCCAGTATTTAACTAATTTATAATCAATTTATTAGATAGCGATCATGTACGAATATGTTCGTTTATGATACAATCATTGGATCGTTTTGGTACAGGGATGACAACCTTTCATTCAAAAGTAAAAAGTCAAAATTCAAGAGGTATTCTGTTTTTGACTTATGACTTTTTACTTTTGAATTTCTTATAAAGCAGAACTATATGAAAGTAAGTACCGGCATTTTCGGAACTGTTATCCTTGCGATCATCTTCGCCGCATTCATCCCTGTTAAGGAGCGTATTCCTAAATTGGGTATGGTAGCTACTATCGAAGAGGACAGTCTTATTTATGCAGCCGGTTTTCATATGATGGGTGAATCGGTCAGCAGGATGATTGGTCCTTCCTTAACAGAAGAACAATTTCAACAGAACCTGGTAAAAATAAAAAGAGCAAAATGCAAGGTATTTCTCTGCAATGTGTTTTTCCCGGGTAAAATAAAAATCGCAGGTCCCGATGTGGATGAGCAAAGAGTACTCTCATATGCAGATACTGTTTGTTCAAGAGCGAAACGGGCCGGTATTCCTTTTATCGTATTAGGCAGCGGAGGCGCGCGCCGTATTCCCGATGGCTATGATGTGAAAAAAGCGCAGGCTGATTTTGCGGTACTCTGCCGCAAGATTGCTACAGTTGCTGCGAAATATAAGATCATGATCGCACTAGAGAGCCTGGAAGTTACCGAGACCAATTTCCTTGTCACGCTCACCTCGGCAGCAGAAGTGGTAAGAGCTGTGAATCATCCCAACTTTAAATTAAACGTGGATATTTTTCACATGATGAGAGAAGGTGAATCGCCTGAAAGTATTGTGAAGGCCGCCGATGTGATCGTGTATTGTGAAATTGCTGAAAAGGAAAAGCGTTCATTGCCGGGTGTGCAGGGTGATGATTTCAAACCCTACCTGCGCGCCTTGCGGAAGGCCAATTACAAAGGACATATTTTTATCGAAGGCAATACCAGTGATCCGCGGCATGATATACCATTGTCATTTACTTATCTTACCAAACAACTAAAAGAAGTATACGCAGAATAATCAAATCTATGTGAAATCTATGTTCCTGTATGCCTATGTGGTAAAAAGCTGACTGGCGTAATCTCACCACATAGACACATAGGAACATAGGTTTCACATAGAGAGTATTTATGATCTCCATTTCTCATCCTTTTCCTTACTTTCCTTTACCCGGAAGGCCGTTATTTTTTTGATCAGCGATACAGGCAATGGTTTATCCATCGGGAACTGGATGGAGCCGGTAGCGGTTTTATACCCGGTCAGTTCTTTAGCAAACGCTTTTACCGCTGAAGGCGTTGGATAAAAGCCAATATGATTTTTAAACGCTGCATAGGTGACCAGTATCCGGGCATAGGAAAAAGAAGGCATGCCCCATTTCAGATTTTCTGTTGCACCCGGTGCTGCTGATTTAATGCAACTGCGTATCTCCCGCAATTTCTTTTGTGCTTCTTTGGGAGCGGCTTTAATATAGTCTGTTACGGTAACAGGTTTGGTTGATGCTGCCATGATATGATTTTTAAAGAAACAGGAAGTTAGTATTTCTTATACTTTTGACTGATCGAAACCCAGGGGTACCTTGTCAAAACTCTAAAAACTTTTCCTCTGTTTCCGCTAATACTTTTTTGGGTTCCTTTATTGCTGAATCCATTATGCTTAAAAGGTAATTAATATTTTTTTGTAAAGTATCGGTATATTTCGTCGTTGCAGCAAGGTATTCCTGATCAGTTTTAAAATCTTCCTTTTTGGGAGCAAATTGTTTTTCAAATTCATTTGATCTGAGATTGTATAATAAGCTGCTTCCAAAGATGATTTTTTGGGCCCGGTTTCTTTGTTTTATTAATGCCAGCCGGTCTTTTTCTGCCGGGGATCTATTTTTATCCTTTTGCAAAAGATCAATTAAATAGTCAATTTCTATAAGAACATCTATAAATACCTGATCGGAAATTTTACTTAATGCTTTAACCTGATCGACCGTATATCCTAAATTATACGAAAAGGAATTTAATTGTTTAGTGTCCAGTTCCATGCCTAATAATTGCCGGTCCAGTTTCTCTTTTTCAAGTTGATCCACTACCGATTTTAAGTCGTCAATTTTTGTTGTCAGATCTTTCTTTTGGTATAGAAGGGCTATAAATGCTATGATAAGGGTTACAAGAGCAAGCAGATGCCCCCAGTTGATTTCGCCATTCCAATAGAAGGGCCGGGGTTTCATTTTCAGTTTACCAAATTTTCTCATAATGTATGGTGGTTTACGATCTTTTATGTGAGAAATGGTTCAGGTAATCAATGAGGTCTATAAATATATAAATTTCCGTATTCCCGGCCATGAGCAGGCCCCGTGCGAATTGCCGGATTAAGCCGGCAACAATTTTATCAAAGCCTTGTTAGTATAGTCCGTAACACGACCTTGCTGGCCTGCACAATGATGACCTGTTTTTACTAATTCTGAAACCGGGAAAACCAAAAAATGAGCTCCTGTTTGCAAAAAAAATGGGTAACATTGTGGCTTGCTATTTCAATTTTCTTAAAGGAAGAGAGAGAAAGTATCCTGTATTTCCGGGGCCGGCCGTTGAAACAGGCATTAACGATCTGCACCGTCATCATAGCAGGACTGTTACTCCGGGAACACCTATGGACAATTAAAATGAAAGGACAATGTCGACTGATCATTTATCTTATCATAAAGCAGCAGGAAAATTTCTGAAAGCGTATTATGAACAGAATGCGGCTACCAGCATTTCTTTCAGTTACCGTTTTATTAACCGGCTTGCCTATGAAGCCAAACAAATCGCCAGATCACTTTCGCTGAAAGACATGGATTACCAGAATGCGATTGTTGCAACCTGGTTCCGGTTTGCCGGTGTGTCTGATATCACTGCCGAACATTGTGAAATCAGAAAGAAGCTGTTGGATGAGTATTTTACCTCCGTCAATTATCCCGAAGAAGAAAAAGCAATTGTAGAACAGGCGATCATTACCGCTTCTGAAAATAAATATGCAGAAACCAAAGTGGCGCAGGTGGTCTGCGATGCCTGTAATAGTTTACTAGCCAATCAAAACCTTCCCCAGAATATTATTTTATTACGCGAAGAACTGAACAGGATCACCGGTACCGATAAAACTGAATTATTTTATTCCAAATATTTCTATTCACTTTTTATTCGTACCAGGTATTATACGGATTATGCCCGGGAAGAATATTCTTATGCCCGGGAAAATAATTTTGAATCGCTGGAGAAAAGAATACGTAAGTTGGAAGAAAAGGAACGCGCCGAAGCCAAAGAAAACAGCAAACTGAATAATGGCGCGCAATTAAGCAGCAAAGAAACAGAAGATCTTTTCAAGATTGCCTTCAGGAACTACAATCAGCTCGTTTCTGTTGCCGATTCAAAAGCATCTTTATTGATCAATGTAAACTCTATCATCGTCTCTGTCATGCTGGCTTTTGTGATCAGCAAGATCGAGAACAACCAGTTTTTATTATGGCCCACGATCTTATTGTTGGTGGTGTGTATGATCACGATCCTGCTATCCATCCTCGCCAGTAAACCACAAAAGAACAGTTTACTGGAAAATAAAGCCTCTGCCAGTTACCAGCGTTTCTTCTTCGGCAGCTTTGACCTGATCGACCCGGTTTTCCGGCATGCCGATTGGGATGAGTACTATACTCAGCTTAATAAACTGTTTAACAGCCCCAAAGAAGAAGTATACCTGGAAATCTATAAGGAATCTTATAATGTACGCAAGGTTCTTTCCAGGAAATTCAATTATCTCTCCAAAGCCTATTGGGTCTTTATAGTAGGGTTGCTGTTATCCATTGTTGCCTTCATGCTGGCTATAAGAAGTCAAATGGGACACTGATGATAAGAATAAATATTATATGGACTGTGCTCGTTCTTTTTCTATCCGCCTGTGATAGTACTAAAGCCGATAAGAAAGTCAAAAAGGCTTATACAGTTGAGCCACTTGAATTTTCCTACGATCTTCAATCTCCTTCCAGAATATATGAGCTTCCGAAAGCCCTGCACGAGATCAGCGGCATTGCTGCTATCAATGATAACCTGGTAGCCTGTATCGCCGATGAAAAAGGTACGGTATACCTGTATAATCTCGCTACTGAAAATATCGATAGCAAGATCAAATTCGCCGATAAAGGAGATTTTGAAGATATCACGTTAATAAAAGACACGCTGTATGTGCTTGATTCAAGAGGCACGATCTGGGTCATAAAAAATTACCAGGGCGATCCGCAGGTATCGTCTGTTCCATTGGCGATCGAGCCCCCGTTTGAACTGGAAGGACTTTGCCACCGGGGAGATACTTTATTTATCGCGGCCAAATATTATCATAATAAAAAAAGAGATCAGAAAGGAATGCTGCCGGTATGGCGGCTTTCGCCTTCGTTGCAGGTCCAGGATCCGTTGTTCAGTCTGCCCGATATTGTAAAACCGGGCATTACTAGCGAACCTTTTCATACTTCTGCTATCCTGTTTGATGAAAGCAAACAGGAGTGGCTTTGTATCAGCACACATACAAAAGCGTTTATCCGGTGTGACTATTCGGGGAATATTATCAGCACAGACGGCCTGTCTGCCAAAGAGTTTTTGCAGCCGGAAGGCATGTGTTTCACCCCGGCAGGTAATTTGCTTATCTCCAACGAAGGCAGGAATGATAAGGCCAACCTATTGCTGTTTAATAAGAAAAATTAATAATGAGATCAATCCGAATCACTGTATTGATCATTGCAATTGCATTGGTTTGTATGAATACTGCTATGGGGCAATCGCCGGGAGATCCTATCGTTTTTACCGATTCTGCAGGTGTTAAGAAAGCAACCCTCGCAGCGGGTCCTCAATTTTCTGCATCACCCTCCAAACAATTCTGGTGGGGCAAACACTGGCGTGATGAATGGCTTACTCCTGTCAGCTTCCCGGTTTTTAATATGGATACTACAGCAGGCGGGTTGACGCCATTGAAAGTCGGCGGCGGTCACCAGACAAAGACATTGCGCGTACAAGGGAAAGACGGCCGCGAATATGTACTTCGTACCATCGATAAAAGTCTCGATGTACTGATCCCTGCTTTATTCAAAAAAAGTTTTATTGAAGATCTCGTCAATGACCAGATCTCGACCGCGCATCCTTATGGTCCTCTGGCTGTAGCCGATCTTTCAGAAAGCGCTGACCTGATGCATACCAACCCGGTTATTGTTTTTGTACCGGATGACCCACGCCTGGGTGAATTCAAAAAAGAATTTGCGAATAAGCTTTGTTTGTTCGAGGAGCGCACTTCCGGTGATGGATGGGAGCATACAGCGGTGACAAGAAATGCAGATGATATCGTGAATACCGAAAAGCTGGAAGAAAAATTGTTAAAGGATAATGATAAGAAAGTAGACCAGGAAGAATTTTTACGGGCCCGTTTATTCGATATGCTGATCAATGACTGGGACCGGCACGAGGATCAATGGGTATGGACGGGAAAAGATAAGGGTGATAAAAGAACTTACTATGCATTTGCGCGTGACAGGGATCAGTCTTTTTCCAAAACCGATGGCGTCAGCCTGTTTTTTATATCGCTTCCCTGGGCGTTGCGTAGTGTACAAAACATAAGCCCTGATCTCCGGGATGTAAGAGGATCTAATTTATCCGCTATTGTACTGGATAAGAAGTTTACTAATGAATTGACAAGGGATCAGTGGGAGAAAACGATACAATCATTGCAGCAATCGCTGACCGATTCGGCGATCAGTCATGCGCTGCATGAAATGCCCGATCCTGTATACGCTCTTTCGGGCGATTTTTTATACAGGAGATTAAGGCAGCGCCGTGATAATATGATGGATTACGGAATGAAATATTACCGCATCATCAATAAACAAATTGCTATCACGGGTTCTGATAAAAAGGAAATCTTTACTATAAACAAAGTCGATCGAAAGACTACAGAGATAACGGTACAGGCATTATCTAAAAAAGAAGCAGCAGGCGATACGATCTTTCACCGGGTATTTACCCGTGGCACGAAGATCATCAATCTGTATGGTATGGATGGCGATGACCAGTTTGTGTATACAGGAAAAGCAAAGAATAAAATACTCGTAAGGACTTTTGGTAATGAGGGAAAAGATGTTTTCACGGCCAACCTGGATGATCATCGTTCGAAAAAGATACGGGTGTATGATGTGCCGGGTGATAAACCTTCTTCTTCCCGTGCGTTTTGTTATCACGCTATTGCCGATACATCGATCACCAACTATCATAAGAAATGGTATAAGTATGATTGGTGGATGCCGTTGATCTATCCTTCCTATAATCCCGATGATGGAGTGTTTATCGGTGCCGGTTATACCTATCGCAGGCAGGGCTGGAACAAGGATCCTTATAAATGGCAGCAGACCATCGGAGGAACTTATGCGGCTTCTACAGGCGCTTTCAGTTTGTACTATAAGGGATTATTTAAACAGGTCTTTGGTCAGTGGGATGTCGATATTGCCGCCAATTATAAAGCGCCGACCTATGTGATCAATTTCTATGGTTTTGGAAATGAAACCGAGCTGGTCACGAAAAAGAAAACATTTTACCGGATCAGGGCCACGAGTTTTTTAATCAACCCCGCGATCAGTCGCACCTGGCAGCATAATACATTCCGGGCGGGACCTGTTTTCAATACGATCAAAGTGCAGGCAGCACAAAATAAATTCTTTACACCTGATATTCCTGGCATCGATTCTTCCGTATTGCGTACGAAGAATTTTGGCGGGGCTGTAGCTGCTTATACATTGAATACGGCGAATGATATCAAATACCCGACAAAGGGGATCAATTATTATGCAACGGCATCCTATCTCTGGAACTTAAAAGAGAATAAAAGAAGTTTTGCCAACCTCGAAACCAATTTCACTTTTTACTTTACACCGGTAAAAAGAATTACGCTGGCGCATCGTACTGGTGTAGCTACCAATACCGGTGAATATGAATTTTACCAGGCCAATACATTGGGAGGCAATGAAAACCTGCGTGGTTACTGGAGATCACGGTTTACCGGTCGCTCTTCTTTTTACCAGAATACGGATATCCGCTGGAAGATCGCTGATCTGAAAGGATATGTGCTGAGAGGTGCATTGGGTATCTATGGATTCTTCGATGATGGCAGGGTATGGGTAAAGGATGATCAATCCGATCTGATCCATACCGGCTATGGCGGCGGTATTTATTTTGTTCCATACAGGATACTGGCGATCAATCTTTCCTATGCTGTGTCCAAAGAGGTAAAAGTGTTTATGATAAGGGCGGGCTTTCTTTTCTAAAGAGGATTATTAATTCCGTGCATACTGTTTTGAATATATTTGTAACATGAATGCTGCTGTAAAAATCAACGCTATTGTTACCGGTGCCACCGGCATGGTTGGCGAAGGGGTATTGCATGAATGTTTGCTGGACCCGCGGGTAGAATCGGTACTGATCATTAACCGGAGACCCAGTGGTGTTACTCATCCGAAACTGAAAGAGATCATTCATACCGACTTCTTCGATCTTTCGGCTATCGAAAACCAGCTAAACGGTTATAATGCCTGTTTCTTTTGTCTTGGCGTTTCTTCCGTGGGAATGAAGGAAGACAAGTATTATAAAATGACCTATACGCTGACCATGCATGTTGCGGAAACACTCAACCGTCACAACCGCGATATGACTTTTTGTTATGTCTCCGGTGCAGGTACGGATAGTACTGAAAAAGGAAAAACGATGTGGGCGCGTGTAAAAGGCAAGACAGAGAATGACCTGATGAAATTACCTTTCCGGCAGGTATTTGCCTTTCGCCCGGGGTTCATGAAAGCGACCAAAGGACAAAAAAATCTATTGAAAATATATAAACTCATGGCCTGGATCTATCCCATTGGCCGCGCTTTGTTCCCGAATGGGTTTTGTAAACTGAGTGAAGTAGGGCAGGCGATGATCAATACCGTGGGACTGAATGAAGGAAGAAGAGTAATGACGGTAAAAGATATTGTCGCCCTGGCGAAACAAGGATAATCCCATTAATAAACTTCGTTCTCAAAATCGTTTTCATACACCGGTTTGCCAATCCTTTTAGCGATACGGCATCCACTTCACAAAGTCCATTGGAGATAAATCCCAGCCCGGTTATCAATCCCGAAGAATTTGTATAGGCAGCGGCAAACACTTTTTTATGATCAAAGGAGATCGTCACCTGCCGGTCCTTTACCATAAATTCAATATTCATCCATTGTGATACATCGGTGCAGACAGGGGAGAGGTCAGTTGTTTTTCCTGTGATCGTATGCTCGCCAAATTGTGCGCTGATATTACTTGCACATCCGGGAGCTGTGCTGCTGAAGTACATAAAATTGCGCTGGCAAAAAACTTCATACATAATATAATGACAAAGGCTTTTCGTCACTTCTTTTGATCGTACTCTCGCGGTTAATATAAAATTATCGCTGCTTACATCTATTTGTTTCGGGAAATAGTAATAAATATAGGTCTGGCTGGCGGCTGTATTTACCCGGCTACTGTCAAGATCATTTTTGTCAAGCGCCAGGCAGCCATTTTTAATCAAGCGGGCCGGGCTGATGTATTGGGGAATGCTTTTAGGAATATGTTCTTTTGCCAGTAAAAACCAGCGATCGGTAGGAATGCTTACATCCACCGTTTTAATGATGGAATCATTGGCGATCAGTTTGGCAATATGATAGCCAGGCTCGTAATAAATATCGGTGAGCGTATGTGAGCCCTTATAAATTCTCACCCGGCGGTTCACATCCCATGATTGCTGGATAAAGAAACTATCTGCATCGACATTCTCTATGTCATAATTAAATACAACAGTATTGGGCATTTCATTGGCAGTGGTTTTGCGCGCAGAGAATTCCGCTTTTTCATAATGTGGTGATACCGGTGGCAGAAAATTGGCAAAACTCAAAAAGGCAATAATGCTGACAGCAATAACGGCCGAGAGAATGGATTGCCTGTTGATGGAGAACCGGGGAAAGCGGGAAGTGATGGAATTAGTGGTATTCGCAGGTTGACCGGTTGGTTCATGATCATCATTCTTATTCGCCATTTTATATTCCTGCCAGTTCTTATATCCCAGGTATGTGGAGATGGCATTCAGGGTGGCAGTTTGTGGCATCCGGCTGAATTCTCCATTCATCAATCGTTTGATGGTAGATACGCTGATCATTGTACCGGTAGCGTCTTCGATCTCCTGGCTGATCAGTTCAAAATTGCGCTGGGTCAGGTCGTCCGGTACGGCGAACCCGATCTTCGTGCAGATATCCGTCAGACATTTTTTTACAAATTCCTGTTCTGTCATAAACCGGGTATGAAATTATCACCTGCAATATATCTTCCCTTTGTTGATTTTATGCCTTAAAATATGTTTTGACAGGTTTTGATCAGGTTTTGAACAGCCGTTTTTAGGCAAATACTAAAGATTTGTACGGAAATGAGGTAACCACTTTAACTATCACGTATGAAATCATTTTTCAAAACTGTTTTGTTGACTGCTTTGCTGGTTGGTACCCTGGATATCACAGCCGCCTATATCGATCAATATATCCGTACAGGCCGGTTTGCCGACAAGATGCTGTATTATATTGCCGGGGGCGCCCTCGGCCTGGAGACATCTATGAAGGGTGGATTCTGGATCGGCGCCCTGGGATTGTTCTTTCATTACTTTATTGCATTTTCCTTCACCCTCCTGTTTTTTCTTTTATATCCCCGGTTGAAATTTCAATCGGTTAATAAATACCTGCTGGCCCTATTATATGGACCGTTTGTTGGCGCCTGTATGACGTTCATTATCCTGCCGCTGACCCAATTGCCGCCCGGTCATTTCAATATTAAAAAAGCATGGATCGGCTGGCTGATCCTTTCCCTGGTACTGGGATTGCCTAACGCGATCATTGCTTCGGGGTATTATCAAAATAAATCAAAACCGGTTTCGGGTAATCCTGTTTCCTAAGCAGTGTTACTGGCGGATCATTTATAAGCAAAGCAACACTTCAAGTACGAGGCCGGGACATTCCTGTTCCGGCCATTCTATGTGTGTATTCCTATGTGGTAAAAAAACTGACTGGCGTAATCTACCACATAGGCACATAGGTACACATAGGAAATACACACATAGGGATTGCTTATCTTCGAATTGCATGGATTATTTTAAGAAGCTACTCGACTTACTCAAAACAGAACGGCAGGAAGACCAGGCATCATACCAGCAACTGACGGAAAAACTATCTGTCTCCGAAAAAAGAGCGAATGGATTGACCTGGTATCCTGTTGCGATCCGCGATACGGAAATAGGGCGTGGTGACTATTTAACGGTAGAACTTGAAAGGACCACTCACCAGGATATTGTTCACCAGTTTCGCTTTGGCGCTTCCGCCGCACTATTCTCCAATCATGATCCTGTCAATAACCGGGTAGAAGGAACCATTTCTTACCAGGGATTGAATAAACTCAAACTGACTTTATCGACCGATGAATTACCCGATTGGTCGCGCGATGGTAAGCTCGGTGTGAACCTGCTTTTCGATGATAACAGTTATGATGAAATGCAGAACGCTCTTAAACTGGCGATCACACTGGGTGAAAAGCCGGAAGAGGGACGTTTAATTCAAATTTTGACAGGCGAAAAATCGCCCGGGTTCAATACAACGATTTCACCCGTTTCCATTCCTTCTTTAAATACAAAGCAACAGGAAGCGGTTACAAAAATCCTTTCGGCGAATGAGCTGGCTATCGTACATGGTCCGCCCGGTACGGGTAAGACGACTACATTGGTGCAGGCTATTAAAGCGATGATCCAACAGGATCGCAAGCAAATATTAGTGGTGGCACCGAGTAATACGGCTGTTGATCTGTTGAGTGAAAAATTATCGGAAGAAGGATTGAATGTTTTAAGAGTAGGCAACCCGGCTCGTGTATCGGAACGACTGATGTCATTGACGGTAGATTATAAGATGGCGGCGCATGCGGGTATGAAAGAGATCAGGAAACTGAAGAAGCAGGCTAACGAGTTCCGGGATATGGCGCATAAGTATAAAAGGAACTTTGGTAAATCGGAACGGGATCAGCGGAAAGCATTGTTCACCGAAGCGCGCAATATCATGAAATCGGTGGAGCAAACGGAGCAATACATCATGAGCGACCTGCTGGCCAAAGCGCAGGTAATTACGGCAACATTGGTTGGCGCCAATCATTATACGGTAAGAAATCTGAACTATCATACGGTCGTGATCGATGAGGCGGGCCAGGCATTGGAACCGGCCTGCTGGATACCGATATTAAAAGCGAAAAAGCTGGTACTGGCAGGCGATCATTTCCAGTTATCGCCTACGATCAAATCAATTGAAGCTGCTAAAAATGGGTTGGCAACTACATTGCTGGAAAAAACGGTCACCCTTCATCCCGAGGCAGTGGTATTACTGGAAGAGCAATACCGGATGAACCGCCAGATCATGGGTTATTCTTCGGAAGTATTTTATGAAGATAAATTAACGGCACATCTTTCCGTTGCAGACAGGATATTATTTGAAGGAGATAAGCCGCTGGCTTTTGTCGATACGGCCGGTTGCGGATTTGATGAAAAGCAGGAAGGGACCAGTATCACCAACCCGGAAGAAGGCTCTTTTTTGTTAAAGCATCTTTCCTTGTTTGTACAGCAACTTGAAAAAAACTATGACACAGAACGCTTCCCTACGATCGCGGTGATCTCTCCTTATAAAAGACAGGTGGAGTTATTAAAAGAATTATTGATCCATTCACCTGTACTGCAACCGCATACGGATAAAATAGCGGTCAATACCATCGATAGTTTCCAGGGACAGGAACGTGATATTGTTTATATCTCCATGACGAGGAGTAATACGGATAATACGATCGGTTTTCTTTCCGATATAAGGCGGATGAATGTGGCGATGACAAGAGCGAAGAAAAAGCTGGTAGTGATAGGAGATAGCGGTACACTTTCCCAGTTGCCTTTCTATGCGGGATTTGTTGGCTATGCCGAACAGCATGATGCCTATGTAAGTGCCTGGGATTTCTATGAAGCTTAATATCTCTGTGGTCCTCTGTGTCTT
Source organism: uncultured Bacteroidota bacterium (assembly GCA_946479615.1). Next base: position 31,568 of record CAMLGR010000038.1, read on the forward strand.
CTCCGTGGCCCTCTGTGGTATATGCCCTGTAAGAGAATTTCTATTCATAAATCTTAAAAAGGCTTTACCTCGTTATCTAACTCCTGGACATATTCCACAGAGGGCCGCGAAGAATGCGTATAATTTCGAGGGGGATTTACGTAGTTGAAGGACTGTTGTGAAATAAATATCCGGCCCTTATTTTTAGCGTGGCATTTAATCCAAAAATCCACCTATCATGAAAACAATTGTACTCGCTTTTGTTCTTTCCATTTTCCTGGCCAAAGATTCTGCCACGATCTATGACTTCAAGATCAATACGCTGGGAGATGAAAAACAGGTCAGCTTTGCTGATTTTAAAGGAAAGAAAATACTCATCGTCAACACAGGCTGTAAATCGCCTTATACCTTTCAGCTTGAAGAACTGCAAAAACTATACAGGGCCTATAAAGAAAAACTGGTGGTCGTTGCCTTTCCTGCAGGAAATGATTTTGGCGACCAGGAATTCAAGACCAATGCCGAGATCCGTGATTTCTTCACGTATACCTATGGCGTTACATTTCCGGTGGCCGAAAAAACAACCACTATCGGAAGTATGCGTCACCCGGTATTTTCTTACCTGCTGACCGAAGCCAATAAATTAGGATATGATGAACCCGTTATCAAATGGAACTTTACCAAATTCCTCCTCGATGAAAATGGCAAACTGATAACGGTCTTTCCTGCCGATGTGACCCCGCTAAGTACAGATGTGACGAGTTATTTGAATAATAGCAGGAGCTTTTAAGGGGAATCGGAAATTAAGAATTATGAATTTAGAATTAAGAATGGGTTTACTATAGCAGTAAACCCATTCTTAATTCTAAATTCATAATTCTTAATTCTCACCGCACTACCATC